>PASB01000035.1 GCA_002711735.1 Ilumatobacter sp. | reverse complement strand
CGGCCGCCGCCTCGGCCTCGTCAATGATGGGAGGAACGTAGCCGTGTTGGTCGCGCAGTTCCTGGCGACCTTGCTCAATGGCGGCTCGGACCCTTTCGCGCAGCTCAGGGAGATCGTTTTCGGTCAGTCCCTCTGTCGAGATCGGTTCGAGTACGCGTACCTCAGCTCGGGCGCGTCCGAGGCGCCAGTCGCTCTTGCGCAGGCAGGCGCGCGTGCCATGTATCGCCATCGGAAGAATTGGGTGTTGCCCTTCGATGGCGAGCTTGAATGCACCAGCCCGAAACTTACCCATTTCGCCTGTTCTCGAGCGGGTGCCCTCTGGGAAGATCATGACCGATACTTTTGCGTCGAGGCGCTCACGTGCTTGGTCAAGAGCTGCTCGCCCGGACGTCGTGTCGCCGCGTTCGAGTGGGATGTCTCGCGCAAGCCGCATCATCCAGCCGACCGCTGGGATCTTCATGATCTCAGCCTTGGACAGCCATTTGAACTCTGTTGGGAGGTGGGAGATGAGGAGGATGTCGACGAAACTCTCATGGTTAGCGACTGCGACATAGGGCCGTCGCATGTCGTCCGGAAGCGAGCCGGACGTTGAGAATGTCCAGAGCGGACTCAGCGCGGAGTGGATTGGTGTGAGTTTGCGGAATACGTAGCCCGCAGCGTACGCGCCCTTGTCAAACGGCATTGTTACCAGCCGGACGACGGCGACGATCGGAGTGAATACCAGGACCAACGTTCCGAGTACCACCCAGCTCCAGATGCTGAGCACCGATCGGACCACTTTGGTTTCCATGCCCTACAAGCATAGGCAGGCTGTTGTAAACGGTTCTGAGTGGGAAGCCACTTAGTTACGCCGGAGTTTGAGCTCGCCGTAACTCAGGTTGGCCTGCGAACTGTTGTGCTGGGGCGAATTAGGGGCCTACGCAAGAAAGGGTGTGCGTTCGACAAAGAGGTTGGCAGCCTGCGTAGTTTGTGTGATCGCGTCGACGGCAAGGATCACTGCAGCAGCTGTATAGCTCGTGTGCTCGTCAAACGGGAAAAGAATGCGGCCCTGAACGCCGCCATGGACGATGCCGGTCCAATACGCACCAGTGGTTGCAGCATCCGGCGTTGCGGTCAGCGGCGCACCCGACAATGACATGTTGCGATGAGGCTGCGTCCATCGAAGTAGATCGGTTGCCGTCGTCATATCGCCGATGGTGGCGTAGGCGATTGCACACTCAGCGGTTTCAGACGCCGTAATCCAGGGCTCGTCGTCGACGCACCGAACGCCCAGTCCGTCCATCACGAAGCGGTCCCATCCCTCGGCCATCCGGGCCTTGGCAGGCGCACCGGTGAGGGCGCTGGTCAGCACGGGGTAGTACCAGTCCATTGCCCATCGCTCCTTCGGCTGGAAGGCCTCGGGCTGAGTGCGGATGACCTCGCACATCGCTGCCGCAGCTCGACTCCAATCAGGCCGCGGCTCACCGAGCGCCTCGCCAAGGTGCGAGCCGCAGCGCAGCGCATGCTGGATGCTGGCCGTTCCAGTCAGCAGGGCGTAGTCCCACGGCTGTCCGTCGGGTTCGACGGCCCACAGTGGGACACCGTCATTGCGGCGCAGCGACATGACAAAGTCCAGTGCGCGAGCAACGGTGGGCCAAATGTTCTCTGCGAATCCGCGGTCCCACGTGCTGCGCCAGTGGTGCCAAACGCCGGTGGCGATGTAGGCGCATACGTTCGAGTCGAGTTTGGCATCTTCAACCGACCCATCGGGCCGGTAGTAGGCATGCCAGCTGCCATCATCGCGTTGGATTTCAGCGAGCCACTCGTAGGCACGTTCCGCCTCTTTATGCAGACCGGCTACGTCGAGTGCCATCGCGGATTCGATATGATTCCATGGATCGCTGTGACCGCCAGGAAACCACTGGATCATGCCAGACGGCAGCTGAAGCGATGCCAGGTGTTCGGCCGTCGTCTGAATCTCGTCGGCCGTTGCGACACCGTCGAGGAAGGGAATCGCACTCATTTAGCCACTCCCGCCGGATCGAGCTCAAGGTCTGTCCCGGTGAGTGATATCCGAGGCTTGTATCCGTACAGAACGAGGCTCTTGCCGAGTGCTGGTGCGAGGAGTTGCTCGGCAAGCTTGGTCGACCTTGGCCGGGTCGTGATATCCCACTCGAGAAATTTGCGATACCTAGTCACGAGTGGATGATCCTCGTTTGTCGGGCCGACTGCGCACTTCAACCACCAGTATGGAGAATGCAGTGCGTGTGCACGGTGCTGGCCCCGAGGGACGAGACCCGCAGAGACCAGCTTGGCTTTCAACTCGGTTGCAGAGTAGATGCGCACGTGCCCTCCGACACTGATCGGTGCGTGGTACTCATCACTAAGCATCCAGTTGATCTTCTCCGGTAGCCAAGCAGGCACGGTAGCTGCGAACATGCCGCCAGGCTTAAGGACGCGCACCATTTCGGCAATGGCGGCAACATCATCTTGGATGTGTTCGAGAACTTCTGAGGTGATGACAACGTCGAACGCTCCGTTGTTGAACGGCAATCTGGTTGCGTCTCCACGCAGGACACCCTTGAATCGCTCGACGTTGACGTCGCCGGCAGCAACCATGGCCCCAAGCGTTGCCCGTGTTTGGACGACCTCGTCTTCGGCGTAGTCCAGCGCAACAACGTCAGCGCTTCGACGAGCGCACTCAAAGACGTGGCGGCCAAAGCCAGCCCCGACGTCGAGGACCCGATCACCTGGCGCGACGCCGAGTTTGTCGAACTTGATTGTCAGCATGTGGCAGTGCGCCTTATTGGATTCGGCCGTTGCGTTTTAGCTTGGCGATGTTGTCAGGCATAGCGAGTACCTCGCGGTACTGATCTACGGTTTGCTCGGCGCACAGACGCCAGGTCCATCGGTCGAGAACACGCTGGCGACCGGCCGCACCGATCCGAGCCCGAGCTTCTGGGTTGTCGAGGCCGCGCTTGATTGCATCGACAAGGCTGTCAACGTCGCCGGCTTTGCAACTGAACACGGTGTCGCCGTCAGCCCCTGTGACTTCGGGAAGTGCGCCGCCGTCGGTGGCGACGAGGGGGGTGCCAGAGCACATTGCTTCAACGGCCGGCAGCGAGAAGCCTTCGTAGAGAGAGGGGACAACGGCTAACTCGGCCTCGGAATATAGCTCGGCGATGCGCTCGTCGGTCACGCCGGAAACGAACTCGATGTGCTGTTTTAGACCAAGCGAATCGATGAGATCCATCGAGTGGCCTGGTCGTGGTTTACCGATGATCGTCAATGTGACATCGCGCTCCGTGCGCAGCTTGGCTATCGCTTCGAGCAGGTATGACAGGCCCTTCAGAGCCACGTCAGCCGATGCCGTGGTAATGAGGTGTTCTGAACGGCGCTGCACACGGTCGATTGGTTTGAAGAGGTCGGGGTCGACGCCTACCGGCACCAGACGCATCCGATTTTTTGAGACGCCCATGTCGGAGTGGATGTCGTCGATCGAGTTTTGACTGACGACGACGATGCGAGGCAACTTCGACGCAACTTTGCCTTGCATTTTGACGAACGAATACCAGCGTCCCACCGACCATCGCTTGTACCAGTTCTTTGCATGCTCCATTTCGAGCTGACGGTCCTTGGTGATTGGGTGATGGAGCGTGACAATGGTGGGGATTTGCTCTTCGATTTTCAAGATCCCGTAGCCGAGACACTGGTTGTCATGGACAAGGTCGAATTCCGAGGAGCGCAAGAGCAAATTGCGTTTGGCCCGCGAACTAAATGCCATTGGCTCAGGAAAAACGCCGGTGAGATATTGCGCCATCTCAAGCAGGTCGTCACGGTTTTTGATCTCCCAGAAGCCAGGAACACGACCGGGGTAGTGGTCGTTGAAGGTGTCGAGGCTGGGTAGCTTGGTCAGTGGAACTCGTTCGTCAAGCACGGGGTACGGTTGTCCGCCGAGGACTTCGATCGTGTGACCGAGGTCCGCTAACGCCTTTGTTAAGTGGCGGGTGTAGACGCCCTGCCCGCCGACATGGGGCTTGCCACGGTAGGTCAGATATGCGAGCTTCAAGGGCTCGCTGGGGTCCAGAAGCCTGTGTCTTCCCGCCAATGACATCCGCAGCACGATACCGGCGCCTTGTTACCGTCTGGTAACGGAGGGGTGCGGAGTGACAAGCGTCCAAGGTTTCCGAAGTGCCAGTAGCAGAGGTTCTTAATCGATGCTTCCAACGTCACCAGCCGACGGTCATGGTCCGTCGGAGAGGTCGCGTTGCGGTGACGATTTGCGACCGCATATTGAACGCGTTCGGAGGTCCTGACTGGGGCTCGACACAGGTGGCGCGTTGCGGATGGTCATAAACGACCCAGTGGTCACAGTCCGAACTGAGCGTCACGTTGGGCACCAATGGACGGTCGTAGTGCAGCGTGACTGGTGCGGTATTGACAAAGCAATCGTCCCAAGGCGGGGCTGACGGGGCGACGAGTTGGCCAGTGGGGAGCCCGACGGTGTCGCGCTCGTACATCGCATCAGGATGGAAGCTGAGTGAGTCGGGCTTACGCCACCATGGGTGCCAGCCGATCTCGGCGGGAAATGGAAGAGCATGATCGCTGTGGGCGGAGACAGTGACGGAGAGGTCACACCGGAGCTGACGGTCGAACACCTCAATCCGTTGATGTGCGACGCCGCCTAGGGTCCAGCCGCTGTCTGGCTGGTCGAGTGGACAACTGATCGTCACCGTTGATTCGGTCTGTTCGTCGATTATCCACGCCGCATCGAGAACCGTGCCGTGCATTGCATGCTGATGGTCAGCAGCGCCAACGCCGCTATCGTCGTGATTGAGTCGCAAGCGGTGGTCAGCGTTGAACCAGCGAAATCTGCCACCGCGCAACCGACCCGCCCACGGTGCCATGGGGTATGAACCCCAACCGAAGCTGTCGACGTCGGGATTTAGCGAGTCGGGGACATCAGTCAGCAACGGCAGATCACTGACCGTTATCTGAGCGAGGCGGCCGCCGTGCGCCAGGTCGACGTCAACAGCGACCGTTGGTTCCGTTGGGTCAGGAGAAGAAGTGGTCACGAGTCGCACCGTTGAACTCATGGTCTCGAATCTACGGCCTGGCAGGCTGTGCGGATGCGAGGTTTGGTGCAACGGGTGATTCGAGCCGAGGTGAAGAGCCGAGAGGCAAGCAACAGTGAGTGGGTTGTTGCGGGTGCGATCGGACCCGGACTATGTGTCTTCGTCGGTGTTACGCACGATGACACGGCGGCGCAGGCTGACAAGTTGGCGAACAAGATCTGGGGGCTTCGGATTTTCGACGACAGCAAGAGCGTCATGAATCTCTCGCTGAGCGACGTCCACGAGACGGGTGGCCGGGCTGCGGTACTCGTTGTCAGTCAGTTCACGCTCTACGGCGACACACGAAAGGGCCGTCGACCGAGTTGGGCCAGCGCCGCCCGACCAGACCACGCAGAGCCGATGGTCGACTGCGTTGTCGAGCGGTTGCGATCGCTCGGCGCCACCGTTGCTACCGGTGTCTTCCGCACAGAGATGAACGTTGATCTGATCAACGATGGGCCTGTCACCCTGATGATAGAGGGGTGAGGGTCTTTTCTGTAACAGTCTCAGGGTGGCTTGCTCAGACGGGTTCTTTTCGGCGGGGTTCCGCTCAAGCGTTAAAACTGATCGGCGGTCATCGCGAAGAGGTCGTTTGCTCCGGCTGTGACCATGGAAGCGAGTCCTGAGGTGGTGGGGAGAATCTGTTCGCCAAAAAATCGGGCGCTGACAATTTTGCTGGTGTAGAAGGATCGATCGGCGTCAGTCACGTCGCCGCTGTCGAGTTGCGTTTGGGCTGCCAGCGCTGCCTTGCCTGCCAACGCACCGCACAGGGTGGTGCCGAGGAGACGAGTGTATGGACTGGCGCCGCCGAGCTTGTCGAGGACATCGTCGTTGGCGTTGAGCCAATCACTGGATCTTCGAGCGTCATCGAAGCTCGAAGCGAGTTGTCGTGCAAACTTCTCCATTGTCGGGTCGTTCGCGAGAGCAGCGATCGTGTCGTCAAAGCTTGAGAGGAATTCATTGACCGTGTTGCCCTCGTCTCCGCCGAGCTTGCGCATCACGAGGTCCTGTCCTTGAATCCCGTTGGTGCCCTCGTAGATGGCAGCGATACGAATGTCGCGCAGGTACTGGGCCGCTCCGGTCTCTTCGACGTAGCCCATACCACCAAAGATTTGGAGTGCGGTGGAGGTGAGTTCATTACCGATGTCGGCGCCGATCGACTTCGACATCGGGATCAGCAAGGCAGCGAGGCGCGTCGACCATTCAGCTATGGCAGGATCCGACGATCGCGACCTGTCGAGCGTGGCGCCGTTGAAATACATGAGGTAGCGCATGGCATCAATCCATGCCCGTTGCGTCATCAACATACGGCGGACATCCGGGTGTTCGATGATTGGACTCTGGACGCCCCGCGCGGCACCGGGGGCCGTGCCCTGTAATCGTTCTTGGGCGTACGCCAGGCTGTGCTGGTAGGCCATTTCGGCGAGCGAGAGACCTTGCAGTCCGACGGAGAGACGGGCGTTGTTCATCATCGTGAACATGTTGGCCATGCCCGTGAACTCGTCACCGACGAGCCAACCGATTGCGCCATGCTGTTTTTCACCGAAACTAAGAACGCAGGTGGGTGAGCCATGGATACCGAGCTTGTGCTCGATGGAGACAACCTCAACGTCGTTGCGCTTGCCGAGGGACCCATCTTCGTTCGGTATGAATTTAGGAACAAGGAACATCGAGATGCCACGAGTGCCCGGCTTGGCATCAGGTGTGCGTGCCAGCACGAGATGGATGATGTTTTCGGTGAGGTCTTGCTCGCCGTGGGTGATCCAGATTTTCGTGCCGGTGATCGCGTAAGAGCCATCACCGCTCTCGGTAGGCACCGCTTTGGTCGCGACAGCGCCGACGTCGGAACCGGCCTGCGGCTCCGAAAGGTTCATCGTCCCAGACCATTCGCCCGTGAGCATCTTTGGCAGGTACGCCGCCTGCTGTTCATTTGAGCCGTGATGTTGCAGGGCATCGATGGCGCCCTGGGTCAGCAGGTTGCACAACGACAGCGACATGTTGGCGGAAGTGAACATCTCTTGCACGGCAAGTGCCACCAGCCAGGGGAAGCCGCCGCCACCGAAATCAGGCTCAAACGGAATGGCATTGAAGCCTGAATCGACGAGCTTGGCGTAGGCGTTACGAAATGATTCGGGGGTGCTAACCGCCGCCCAGCCGTCATCGGTTTCAGACGCAGCGATCCATTGTGCGCCGATCTGGTCGCCGTCGACGTTGGTGGGTGCGATGACCTCGGCGGCGAAGCGGCCAACTTCGTCAAGCACCGCAAACACCATGTCGGTCTCGACGTGGTCAAACTCGTTAAGTCCAAGCAGGCCGGGCAAGTCGCAGACTTCGTCGAAAGCAAATCTGATGTCCCGCAGTGGCGGGGCGTATTCGGTCATATGTCTATTCGACCAGAAATGTCACGTAATGGCTACTAGTGCCGAACATCGCGGACCGAGCCGGGTATCAGTCCGGAAACCCGGCGACGCCCTCGTCCAGCTGCACGCCTGCGCTGTTTAGAAAGCCGGATACCAGCCGATAGAAGCCAGCGACGACGAGCAGTTCGACGAGCTCGGCCTCTGACCACCGAGCGGCAAGGAGCTCCCATGTCGTACCGCTGACGCAGTCATCGTCGCTGAGCTCGTCGGACATCGCAATGAGCGCTGCGTCACCGGTGGACCAGGGGTGACTGTCGGGTGCTCTGGTGAGTGCGGAAATTTCCTCGTCGGTCACGCCGACTTGTCGGCCGATGATGGTGTGCTGTCCAAACTCGTATTCGGCCTCGGCGTTCCATCCGATCCGTAGGATCACTAATTCACGTTCGCGCGCCGGTAGCAGCCCTTTGTTGAGGAGGAACCCGCCGAGCAGGTTAAAGCGCTTCAGCAGCTTGGGATGACGAGCGAGGACGCCGAAAATATTGAGCGGCGCGCCGTTGTGAGTGAGTGCATGAGACAGGATCTCTGCGAGTTCGGGATCGACCGATTCGGGGGACCGATCTGCGGCGAGATCGACGGGGGTGATGCGAGATGTTGAAGGGCGTTCGGTCATCGCCTCACCGTACGAAGTCGGGCCGCTGTGCGCCGAGGCGTGCAGCGGTCCTGTCAGTCAAGGCTTCGTTCTCTGTAGATCGTTCTTCTGTGGGATGGTCGATTCAGCCGTGGAGTGCCGCCACGTCGTCGGCTGACGAATCGCTCGCTGATTCGAGTTGCGCCGTCCACCGACGACGGCAGGCTTGCGAACCTGTCGCGGTCGCCATATTTGCGCCGTTGAGGGCCCCTCGCCGCATTTACGCTTGCGGGTGCATTGCTGGTGTCGGCCAAGACGGAAACCAACTTGTCGATGGTGAGATCATCTTCGACTCCGTCGCTCAGCGCACTGTCACATGGTAATTGCTAACCGGATGAAGCCAGAAGGCGGGTCCGACGGGTGCGGACTGGTCTTGAATTTCTTCTTGCGTGGAGCTCGAAAATCCGTAGTCAGGTCTTGGTGGCGTGTGGCTTGCCGTCGACTCTGATGGCTCGGTCACGGCGCGCCAGTGCAATAGATGCAGTGAGCACGATGACAAGTAACCAGATAAAAGGGCCATCGCCGAGTTGGGTGTACCACGTGTTGCCGGTGCGCAGTTCGACGTCGGCATACAGGACGCGTTGTTCGCTCACTGATGTTCGCTGCAGTACGTTGCCGTCATTGTCGATGACTGCGCTGAACCCAGTCGGTGCTGCCTGGCCGACCCACCGGCCCGTCTCAATGGCTCGGAGTCTGCTCGATGCCACCTGCTGGCTTTGCACGATGGTGCCTGTGTAGCTCGCGCCGTTGGTTGGGTTGATGATCATCGTCGCGCCGTCAACAACACCCTCGCGGACTCTGCCGCCAAAAAACACTTCCCACGAAATTACGGTCGCAAGCTGTACCGGTTCCGCTTGGCTCTGGACCTCGAACGTGAGAGTGGCTCGTTTGGTCCCTGGTACTGCTTCGCCCACTTGGTCGACTGCACTCGTGATTTGTTCGAGCAGACCGCGAAGCGGTACGTACTCGCCGAAGGGGACTCGACGGACTTTGTCGTACCGGTCGGCGATCTCGCCATCGGGCATTACGACGACCTGGGCGTTGGTGTATCGACGAGCTGCCGGGTCGTCAGCGCGGGCGTCCTCGGTGACCCCGACGATAATGGGAGCGCTCAGCCTGTTTGCTTCTGCAGCAACGAGATCGCGGATGGGCGAGTTTGAGAAATCCTCAAATTTGGAAGTGCTTCGGAGGTTGTTGACGTCGATCGTGTTCTCGGGCCACAGCACGAAGTCGAGGTCACGGTCGGAATTGATCGTTGCTGTTGCTTCGAGGTGGCGTTCCGTCACCAACAATGAGGGAACCTCGAGTGCGCTCGTTCCTTGCTCGCCTCCGCCCTGCACAACGGCGATCGACAGCGTGGCGCCCGCCGCCGCGCCGGTTGGAGCGACGAATGACGACAAAACAACCACCACAACCGCAATGCGTCCAATGAAGTTGGGGAGCACGTTGCGGTCGCCGTCGCGGAGTCGGTGGGCTGCCGCCCATACACCGGGCTTGGCGTCTGCGAGGACGAAACCAATCTGAAATACAACCCAGGTCAGCAGGATCACGCCACCGACACTCGCGAGCGGAGCGAGCGGACCGCCGACTTGGGAGATACCCATCGTGGCTAAAGGCACGCCACCGAACGGGAATGAGAGCCGTGTCGCTTCGACCAGGGTGTGTGCCACTGGGCGCCCAATCACGCCCCAGCGACCGGTTGGAGCGACCCCTGCCGCAACAGCGTGATACGACGAGAAGACCAGGCCGGCGGTGACATAGCCAGGTGGCGTCAGCTGCACCATCCAGCCCATGCCGAGGAACATCCATCCGGCACCGAAAAGCGCTCCGACGCGGACCCGCTCCCATCTGGCATGCGCTGTGTTGAGACAGACTGCGAACAGTACGACGCCGAGGATTGCCAGCGGCCAGAAGCCCCAGGGCGGAAGCGACAGCGCGGTCAGCGCTCCTGCGCCGAGCGCAAGGGTGGGACGTGCGACGCGTTCGTGTAGCGGGCGTGGCGGGCGCAGATCGACAGCTGTGTCGACGTCAGGCCCGGCAGCGGTATCGCTGTCGATGTTCAACTCAGCTCAAGGTTGTCGACGGGGCGTTGTCGAGTCGACCTAGATGGGTGGCGGGCGAACCGCGTGTCAACGTCAAGACTTGGAATGGTGATGCCGTCGAATTTAAACGGATCCCGGTAGCCGCAGGGATCGGGAGTCGGATCGATTGGCTGCTTGAGCAGTGCTTCGATCACAGTCATCGCCGGGGTCAACGGGCTCGTCGGCACAGATGTCGTTGGGGTATCGGCGGTGAGTGTCATCACCGATGGCGTTGCGTTTAGAGGGGTTGGGTCGATGAATACCCGCGACGCAGTCGCAGCGGTCTGCCCTTTGTCGATCGAGATCGTGTCGGATCCATCGCAGAGAGCCATCAGAAAAATGGTCTCGCTGTTCAGCACGAGCGCAGCTCCCAGCGTGGCAGACGTCCCGGTAAACATCGCCAAATCTTTTGATGCAGCGCTGTTATTGAAGTCGAGTTCATTGGCCGCTCAGTCTTGCAGAGAACGGAGGCTCTTTGCTGCCCGTTGCCCAACTGCCGCGCCGTCTCGGATGCATGCAGGAATCCCGATTCCTCGGTACGCAGCACCTGTCACGAACACGCCGAATGGAAGTGCCGCCTCGACGGTATCAACCCAGCGTGCGTGGTGTGGCCGGTACTGGGCAAACGCGCCTGGCCAGCGGCTGATCCGTGTATCTCGAGGTGTAAATCGGACACCAAGTTGAATGCAGAGGTCGTCGAGAACTCGTTCGAGGACTTCGCCGTCGGAGAACTGGAGCGCAGGCTGGCCATCGCGACCGAGGGACACGCGCAGGATCTCCCCCCCTTCTGGCGGCTGCCAGTGCCCCCACTTCTGGGAGCCGAACGAAGCGGCGGTTACTGATCGTTGCGCAGGCTTGGGGACGAGGTACCCACTTAACCCTGAAAATCGATCGGGCCATTCGCCTTTTTCGACATGCAGGGTGACCATGATGACGTCCGCGGTTTCGGCAGTGCCCAGTGCTGCGGATGCCTCGGGAGCCACTGCGGCCAATAGCGAGGATGCGACCGGGGCAGGTGTGGCCAGGATCACTGCACCGAAGCGTTGGTCGTCAATGTCCCAGCCGGGTCCGGCTGCGGTGATCGACCTGACGGTGTGGCTGAGCTGAAGCGTGCCTCCAGCTGCGACCACGGCGTCTGCAGTTGCTCGGGTTAGATCGGCGACACCTCGGCGTGGTGCTGCAAAAATCGGTGAGGTTGTAGCAGCGGCTGTGCCGGCAGCCTGTTTTGAAGTTCTGGCGCCCAGGAGCAGGCTGCGGTTCGCCTCCGCCAGTGCGTTGAGTTGCGGAACCTCGGCCAAACTGAACCGGTCGGTGTCAGTGGCGTAAATGCTGCCGACGAGCGCATCGACGAGGCGTTCGTGAACCTCGTTGCCGAAACGGGCCCTGATGAACTCGCCAATAGAATCAGAGTCGAGTGCTGTGCGAGGCAGGAGAGGTTCCAAAGCTGCACGGAGTTTGCCCCGCCAGCTGAGCAGACCGGTCTTGGCTATCGGGCCGACCTTGCCCGGCACGCCGAGTAAGAGACCGTCGGGAATTGGGTGGAGAGCCTGGTGCCACACGGCAGCACCAACAGGTTCTGGGTGGACGAGCGCTTCGCCAAGGCCGACATCAGCGGCTAGCGCAACACCTTCCGGCACGCGAGCCAGGAATGCATCAGCACCTTCGTCGACTCCGGGCACCCCGGCGAACGGTGAGCTGCGAATCCGCCCACCGACCTGGTCGCTGCGCTCGAAGATCGTCACGTCCACCCCGTCGGTGGCGAGTCGGTGGGCTGCTGCCAATCCGGCAATGCCGCCGCCGACGATAGCGATCCTGTCAGTCATTGGTATCGAGGGTAGAGCTGAATCAGGTGACTCTGACCTGCTTGAGGTTCCAATCAGGGCGGCGGTGGCATACGTTGACGCCAATGATCCCTGCATTTGGTGCTGACACTGCTCTGCTGTTGATCGATGTCCAAGTCGGTGTCGACGTCCTCAAGCATTGGGGTGGGCTGACAGGACGGCGAAATAACCCTAATGCGGAGTCGGTGATGCTCGACGTGCTTTCGGCCTGGCGTGAAGTCGGTCGGCAGGTCGCGTTCACCAGACATGATTCACGCGAAGCGGCTTCGCCACTCAAGCTTGCCCTGCCGACGGGTGCCCAAAAACCAGGATTTGAAACGATGGCCGACGACCTTGTTGTGACCAAGGATGTGAACAGTGCGTTCGTCGGGACTTCGCTTGAAGTCGGCCTCCGGAGGAGGGGCATCAACCGGCTGGTAGTCGCCGGGTTCTTCACCAACTTTTGTGTCGAGACCACGACTCGTATGGCAGGGAACCTCGGGTTTGACACCTATCTCGTTCACGACGGATGTGCTGCGACCAATCGGATCGGCCCTGGTACCGTCGATCATGACGCCGAGCTCGTCCACGAGATGAGCGTGGCTAATCTTCATGGTGAGTTCTGCACGGCAATTACCGGTGCCGATGCTGTATCTCTGCTTGCCGGCGATGCCCGCCATCTCGACCGAGTGCAAGGAAATGAGTGAAGCACGTGGAAGTCATGAATGTTGGAGTGAGTTCGACCTCGGCGACATTACGGCGCGTTGCGATGCGTCGGCCGGGGGCGCTGCTGAGCGCTGACCATGAGCGTTGGCATTACGTCAAACCTGTCAATGCCGAAGCGCTCTCGAAGCAGTACGACCGGTTTGTTGAGTTGGTTCAAGCAACGGGAACAAAGATTGTTTGGTTTCCTGAGGCCAACGATGATCTTGCCGACTCGGTCTTCACCTATGACCCGTCTTTCGTCTTGCCTGGCGGCGCCGTTATCCTGCGGCCGGGCAAGTCGCTGCGGGCTGGCGAGGCAGACCTCCACTCTTCGTTTTACCGTGACGAGGGGATTCCCATTTTGGGACGGATTGAGGCGCCGGGAACCCTCGAAGGCGGTGATTGTTTCTGGCTTGACGACACCACGCTTGCTGTCGGACGCGGCTTTCGGACCAATCAGTTGGGTATCGACCAAATGGCGGCGATTGTCGAACCGCTCGGGATCTCACTAGAGGTCTATGATCTGCCGTATCACTTCGGACCAGACGCTTGCCTCCACTTGATGTCGGTGGTGAGCGCTCTTGACTCTGACCTAGCCCTAGTCCATCTGCCGCTGCTGCCGACAGCGCTGTATCAGCGGATGATCAAGATGGGTTACAAGTTGCTCGAAGCGCCAGCGGAGGAGTTCGAGGCCAGTCTGGGTTTGAACCTCAACGTGCTGGCGACAGGACCGCGAGAAGTGATCGCAATCGAGGGTTTCCCGAACACGTTGCAGTTGATGCGCGATGCTGGCTGTGTGGTGTCGACTTTCCTTGCAGATGAACTCTGTATCCCCTGCGAAGGCGGTCCCACCTGCCTGACGCGCCCCCTGCTGCGCGTCTGACAGTCAGAGCTCAGGCGAGAGCGGCAACTCGACGGGCTAACGCGGCCATAATCGATGGCTCATCATTGACGCACGCAGTGCGATCGAATGCAAGGCCGACTTGTTTGGCCCGCTGGGATGCCTCGATGTCGAGATCGAACAAAACCTCGAGGTGATCGGCGACGAAACCGACAGCGCTCACGATGACGCCCCCGTGTTGGCCACCATCTCCAAGTTCCTCGATCACTTCGAGAATATCGGGTCCAATCCACGGCTCCGGTGTGCGGCCGGCTGACTGCCAGGCAATTGTCCAGTCTTTGCCTTCGATAAGACCGAGCTTTGCTGTCACAGCCTCGGCAGTTGACCGGAGTTCATCGGGATATGGGTCGCCGCCGTCGATAATCCGCTGCGGAAGGGAGTGGGCGGTGAAGAGGACCCGGACGGGATCTTTGGTCGATGCGCGCATTTTGGCGACTCGTTCGCCGAGGTCGGCGGCGATGAAGTCAACGAAAGCAGGCTCGACTGCCCAGCTTTCGACGCCTGCGACGGGTGTCGTTGCCTCAGCGTTGAGCACGCCCTGGCGGGTGCGGTCGAGGTATTGGCCGATTGAGTAGGACGAATAGTGCGGGGCGAGCACGAGGCCGATCAGCTTGGAAAAACCCGCTGCAGCAAGTTCTGCGCTGGCGACCTCGACCTTCGGGTCAGCGTGCTTCAGGCCGAGCGTCACGTGGTAGGTGTCGGGCTCGATTTCGTCGAGTGCTGCCTGCAGCCCTTCGCGCTGATCTTCGGTCAGCTTGGCGAGGGGTGAGATGCCGCCGATTGCGTCGTAACGCGCCACGAGGTCAGCAAGCGCCTCAGAGGTGGGCGGGCGACCGCGGCGGATGTCGGTGTAGTACGGCTCGATCTCTTCAGGGGAGCGAGGCGTTCCATACGCCATCAGCACCACGCCGACGCGGTCTGCGTTGTTAGTCATCGACACCAGCATGCCCGCCGTTTGTGACTATTGCGCAGTGTATTCGTGGATGAGATCAACCACGGCTTGGAGCACCCCAGGATCGCTGTGCTGGTGAACACCGTGGCCGAGGTTGAAAATGTGGCCGGGATGTCCGGCATTGTCGTTGAGCACAGCCTTTGCGCCGGCGACCGCAGGCTTGGTGCCTGCAAGCACGAGGGACGGATCGAGATTCCCTTGCACGATTAGATCATCGCCAAGTCGGCGGCGTGCGTCGCTGATAGTGGTCCGCCAGTCAAGCCCAAGCACGCTGTTGTTGACGGTGTTCATCGACTCAAGTAGGTGGTCGCAGCCGATGCCGAAGTGAATGCCGGGTACGCCAGGATGCCGTTCAGACAACTCGTTAAAGACTCGCCTTGAGTGCGGAAGCACGAAGAGGTCATAGTCGGCCCGGCTCAATGAGCCCGCCCATGAATCGAACAGTTGAAAAGCCCGAGCACCATGCTTGAGTTGCGCATCAATGAAGGTGACAGCGCTAGTAGCTAGACGTTCCATTACGTTGCCGAACAGCACCGGGTCGGTGTGCATTATTGATTTGGTGTAGCGGTAATCCTTGGACGGTCGTCCCTCGATTAAGTAGCTGCCCACCGTGAACGGTGCGCCGGCGAACGCAAGTAGCGGCACGTCGGATGGGAGTTCGGCGACCAACAATTCGACGGTATCGATGACATAGCTGATGTCCTCCCAGTCCAGCTGTCGCAAGCGATCAAGGTCGGCGCGACTGCGTAACGGATGCTCGGCAACCGGCCCGGTGCCGGGTTGTACATCGATGCCGAACCCCATGGCATGGGGCGGCACCACAATGTCGCTGTAAAGCACGGCAGCATCGACGCCGTATCGACGCACCGGTTGCAGGGTGATCTCAGTTGAGATGTCTGGCTGCTTGATGGCTTGCAGGATCGAGCCCTCTCCGCGGACTTCATGATACTCGGGGAGCGAACGGCCGGCTTGGCGCATGAACCAAACCGGCGTGTGTCGAGCCACTTCGCCGTTTGCCGCAGCAATGAAGGGTGCCGTGTCAGTCATGCGGTGGCGAGGATATCTAGCTGGGCGCCTACGAAGCCCCACTGTGACACTCATGTCATAGAGGCGGATCCGATCTGGGCCCGGTGTCGGTAGTATTTGACGCCACCATTATGACGCAGCAGCACCCGGACCTCGCTGACGAACAGGCGTATATCAGCCACGCCTACGACTGTCTTGAAAGCAGCCGCAAGGCAGCGTTCCGCGTCCGTGGACTCAACGAGGCGAGTCTGGGGGGAACGTTCCAAGCCCGTTTCGAGCGCAACGCCTTCGACGGTCAGCTCGTCCGGCGTCTCGAAGAGCTTGAACTTGGTGATGCGTCACTCGTCTTTGGTCGGATCGATCGCTACGCGGAATCGCCTGACCAGCTTGAGGCGTTTCACATAGGTCGTCTTGCCGTTGCCGACGAAGATCGTGAACCAGTCGTTGTCGACTGGCGTGCGCCTGTCGCCGAACCGTTCTACCGGGCAACGGGGCGCGACTCGATGGGCCTGGCACGACGCCGTCACTTCATTGTCGAAAGTCGGAACCTGCTTGGTATTGAAGACGAATTTTTCGGCGAAGGCCATCTTGGTCTTGGACACGACGAAGGGATCGGTGGGAAGCCGGGCGTTGTCACCGCTGACTCAGGTCTGCGCGGGTACTCCACATTGCTCGCTGCGCTCGAGCGTGGTCGTACTGGAACGCTCGGTGACATTGTTGCCACCATTCAGGGCGAACAGGACGAGATCATTCGCTCGCCACAAAGTGGCGTGCTGGTTGTTCAGGGCGGCCCAGGGACCGGCAAGACCGTGGTGGCGTTACACCGGGCGGCCTATCTGCTCTACACGCACCGCTTCCCGCTCGAAGACCAAGGCGTGCTTGTCATCGGTCCAAACCGAGTGTTCCTCCGCTATATCGAGCGCGTGCTGCCGTCACTTGGCGAAGCCGGCGTCAAGCAGGTGGTGCTGGCTGACTTGATCCCGGGCGTGCAATTCCGTCGACCTGATGAGCAGGGTGACTCGTCCGACGCGGCTAAGATTAAGGGCGAGGAGCGGATGTCAGACCTATTTGACAACGCAATCGCCGACCGTAAGCGTCCGCTGCGAAGCGACTTTGAGATGCCATTCCGGGCTGGATATGTGCGGTTGCGAGCTGCAGAGTCGGCGCGCATTGTGAAGAACGCCAAGCGTCGCTTCAAGCGTCACAATTCAGGTCGCCGTGTGGTTGAAGGTGAGTTTTGGTCGGCACTTGCGGACTCATACCACGACCCTGAGATTGGTCCGCGTGACGTGAAAGATGCGTTGCGGCACACACCAGAAGCGCGCGCTGCGCTCGACACGATGTGGCCGTTGTTAACGCCGGCGCAGCTGTTGCACGATCTCTTCGGCTCGCGAGCGCTCCTCAAGTTGGCAGCACGGGGCGTGATGTCGGACTCCGAGGCGCTTGCCTTGTATCGCAAGCGATCTGCAACGGTCGATGATGTTCGTTGGACATTGTCTGATGTTGCGTTGCTTGACGACGTTCGCGATGTGCTTGGCCCGCGACCCGGCAAGGGCGGCAAGATTGATGAGCAAGATGAGATCCGCACCTACGGCCACATTGTCATCGATGAGGTACAAGACCTGACGCCAATGCAGCTGAAGATGGCCACGCGCCGCTCACTCAGCGGCGCGATGACCATCGTTGGTGACCTGGCCCAGGCGACGGGCCCGCTGGCACCGGTCGAGTGGGACGACGTGCTCGCCCACTTGCCGGATCGAAAGCCAGCACGTGTTATCGGACTGTCGGTCGGGTACCGGATCCCAGGTCAGATCATGGAGCTCGCCAACAAAGTGATGGCGGTAGCGACTCCCTCGCTACGTGCACCGGACTCGGTCCGCGTCGGGGCTGTGTCGCCGACAATTGCACGGGCGCCCTCGACTGAGATGCTCGGCAAGACGGTCGCCGACGAGGTCTTAGTACTTGAGAGGGCAATCCCTGGGGCGAGCCTCGGTGTCGTCGCCCCTGATCAGATGATTGGCGATCTTTCGCTCGCGCTGACCGAAGCAGGTATCGACCATGGCACCGCCACGCGGACCGGACTCGACGCCCGCGTGACGCTAGTGCCGGTGAGCGTGGTGAAGGGCCTTGAACTCGACGGTGTTGTCGTGGTTGAGCCGTCGGCCATCGTCGACAGCATTGAGCACGGCATGCGGGCGCTGTATGTCGCTCTGACGCGAAGTACCCAACGCCTGACAATTGTTCACGCCGAGGAACTCCCCGCACCGTTGCGCTGACACTCTATTTCGGCTGAAAGTGGCGCTGTTAGTGGGCTCGGTGATGCCCGGTGTCCCAGGACGCGCAGATCAGGATGCAGTGAAGTTCGCCACTCGCTTCTCAAGAAATGCTGTGCGGCCCTCATCAGCGTCGTTGCTGGCCCACGCAGCTCTCCGTGCGGCCTCGAAGGCGTCGACTGTTGGTACTTCGAAGTCCACGCTCTCGAGTCCGAGTTTGTGAGCGACAACGGTGAGTGGCGCAAACTGTGCAAGCCGCTGCGCCCATTCTTGAGCATCGCTGAGATCGCCGAGCCGATGAATGCCGCCAAGTGCGTATAGGCGCTCGGCAGTGTAATTCTCGGTGCCTACGAGCATCGCCCGGGCAACTGGTGCCGTGAACTCGTCGCGAAGGCGTCGGATTGTCCAATGGTCGACCGAGATGCCCAGGCGTGCAGCCGGAATGCCCAGCGGGCTGTCGGGAGTGGCGATACGCAGATCTGCCGCAATGGCCAACTGTGTTCCCGCACCGAGCGCTGGGCCGTTGATCGCGGCGATTACTGGGACGGGGAGTTGACCGAACCCCACGAGGACACGGCGTAGGTCTGTAGCGAACCGGCCTGCCTCGACGCCGTTTAAGTCGGCGCCTGCACTGAACGCTGGGGTAGTACCTGTGAGAACTACGACGCGCGTCTCGCTGGGGGAGCGTGTCGCTATGTCGGCTTGTACATCGAGCAACTTGAGCAACGTGGGATGGTCGATGGCGTTGCGTCGTTCCGGTCGATCGAGCGTGATCATCGTGACCCGACCGTCACGTTCGACGCGAACTGTCACTGTCGGGCGCCCGTCGATGCGTTAGATGTGGTGGCTTGGACTGACTCAGTTGTCGCTGCTCGTAGCATGGCCGTCAGTATGTCGAACATTCCCTCAGGCTCCCAAGCGACCAGCCCGAACGATCCAGCTCTCGATCCGGTTCGGGTCAAACGAGCCAGGATTGCGAAGTGGACTTTGCTGGCTAATCGAGTCGGATATCTCTTTGTCGCGCTGGCCATGGCCTTATTTTTTATGGCCTTCCTGTTCGGTTTTACCTCCGTGATGGCGACGCTCGTCATCATGTCCCTCGTCATCGGCTGTGTTTTGCTCGCACCGTCCATTATTCTTGGCTATGCCGTGAAGGCAGCGGACCGTGACGACCGTGAACGTGGTTTGTGAGTTCAGCGTTGCAGCGATTGCTTTTTCAGTCGCCCGCTGACCCGGTTACCATCCGGTAGCTCCCTATGTCGCATCGTCTCTCTGCCCCTGCTCGTCGCGAGCAGATTCTTCACGTCGCACTTGAGGTATTCGCCAATTCCGGGTTCCATGGTGCGTCGATGAACGACATAGCGGAAGCTGCTGGCGTCACCAAGCCGGTGCTGTATCAACACTTCGATTCAAAACGCGATCTGTATCAAGCATTGATTGAAGAGGTTGGTAATCGGCTGCGGACGAATATCGGTAAGGCCACTGCTGAGGCAACGAACGGAAAAAGCCAGACTGAACTGGGCTTTCGTGCATATTTCCGCTGGGTCGCTGATGACCACGACGGCTTCCGCCTGCTGTTTGGCTCGGGCTCTCGACGCGACGATGAGTTCAATGAAGCAATCCGTAAGATCATTGCGGAGTCCGCACGTGCGGTTGCGCCGTTGATTGCCGTGGACATCGACGAGTCGCATCGTGAAACGTTGGCGCACGCGCTGGTGGGTTTAGCTGAAGGTGCAAGCCGTCGCCTGGTCGGCCTCGGCCAAGACTTCGATCCCGACGCGATCGCCGCTGAAGTAAGCGCGTTGGCCTGGGCTGGCCTGCGCGCCGTTACTCCCAAAGACTGAGTCAACAGACCGGTTGCCCGCGCGAACCGACAAGTTTTCGTCAAGGTATGCGCAGAGAAGACCTAAGGGGTCCCAGCAAAACCAAACAGTTTGAGGCGGGGCGAACTGTCAATCTGCGATCAAGACAGCTGTAAGGCGTAGCTTGGCACCAATCCACTTTTCGTGGTCCCGCGCAAGAGACCCCAGGAGCTACCTTGACCGACACCGCTGAAACGGCTGCGCTGCCTCTGCGGCGACCACACGACAATCAGTACCTAGCTGGCAACTATGCGGCGGTCGAATCAGAAGTTACTGCCCACAACCTCGCTGTGGTCGGCGAGATTCCTGTCGAGCTCGAAGGCCGCTGGCTTCGCAACGGACCGAATCCTGAGTCCGTCGGCGACCCAACTTTGCACCACTGGTTCCTCGGAACCGGCATGGTGCACGGCGTGCGATTACGAGGCGGCAAAGCGGAGTGGTATCGGAACCGCTTTGTCCTCAACGCTGCGGACCGCGCCGCTGGCCTCTTCGGCGCAAACACGAACGTCGGCGGTTTCGCCGGTACGACGTGGGCGCTGGTCGAAGGTGGCCAACCACCCGTCGAGCTTGATTACGAACTCAACTCGCTCGGCGTCAACCGGTTCCATGACTCGCTCGACGGTCCGTTCACTGCTCACCCGAAGTACGACGCCTCAACCGGTGAGCTCCATTCGATCAACTACCACTGGCCCGACCTGGTTGACCACGTTAACTACACTGTTGTTAGCGGCGATGGACGTGTCACAAAGAACGTCGCAATCCCTGTTGCGGACATGCCAATGATGCACGACATGTCGCTGACGGAAAAGTACGTCGTCGTGTACGACCTGCCGGTCACCGTCAACATGGACGTGCTCGTTGCCGGTTACCCCTTCCCGTTCAAGTGGGATAATGATCGCGCTGCACGTGTCGGCTTGCTGCCTCGGAGTGGCGCCGCCCGCGACATGATCTGGTGCGACGTTGACCCCTGTTACGTATTTCACCCCCTCAACGCTTACGACGCAGCCGACGGAACGGTTGTCGTTGATCTCTGTCGGTATGACAACCTCATGGTCGACGACCGGCAGGGCCCATTCACCGAGGCGCTACCGACTCTTGATCGGTGGGTTATTGACGCGCAGACGCGCCACGTCTCGGAAACCCGGATCAGTGACCGCCCACAGGAATTCCCGCGCCACAACCCGCAATTTGGACTAAAAGAACATCGCTATGGGTACACCTCGGAGATTAAGCCGGGCCAAGTCGCAAACCTTCACGGATCCACTCTGAAGACCGATTTCTTGACTGGAGCCGTTGACGAGCACGACTACGGCCACGGACGCGGTGGGGCGGAACCGGTCTTTGTTCCGAAGATCGAAGGCACAAATGAGGATGACGGCTGGCTCCTCACTGTTGTCTACGACGCGACGACCGACAGTAGCGAACTCTGTGTGCTGGATGCAGCGGACCTCAGACGCGGTGAAGTTGCGCGTATCAGCCTCCCGCAACGGGTCCCGTTCGGTTTCCACGGCAACTGGGTGCCCGACAACCCGGCGGTGCAAAGCTGAAGCTGTCGGAGGTTGGCTCGCTAGCCGCGGAAGGTCATGCCGCGATAGCCGTCAGCGAACCCGGCAGCGCGAAGTAACTCGGCGAATCCCTCGGGGATATCGGCGCCGGTCAGCGTGCCACCGTTGACCTTGCGGATTTCGAGGGACTTCAGCCGCCCGTCTCGGACCAGTTTTTGAAGGGCTTGGGTCCAACTAGTGTCGATCAGTGCGTTGGGAAAGGTGACGAGATGGTGCCCGCGTTTGTCGAACCACACCAGTGGCTCGCCGGCACGAAGCACGGTCAGCGAGGACACATTCCGGGCTGGCCGGCCCGGCGTGTCGGGCCAATCAAGCGCGCCGCCGTAGGGCTGTGCCGGGTCGGTAGTGGCCAACACGATTGGATCAGGCACATCTTCGGGGTGCAGCAGCGGATCCGGTGTTTCGCGTGCGGCGCGCAGCCGATCGACGGCACCGGGCACAGCAAACTGAGCGGCGCCCAGACCATCAACGAAGAAGCCACGCCGAACTTGCCCGCGCTCTTCAAGCACTTTCAAAATGCCGTACACGCTGGTGAAGCCACCGGCAATGCCCTCGGCCAACACCGCTTCGCGGGTGACGACGCCATATCGCTCAACCATTTGCAACGCTTGTGCGTGCGATGCTTCGGTGGGGTGCGCAGCTGGTTCGAGTAGTGGAGCAACCAGGCTCCACCTGCCTTGGCCTGCGGGTGGCCCGATCCGATTTAGCCGACCCGGCCTGGGTCGCGACGTGCGCCGTGACTTGACGGACTGCGACGCAACGCTCGCTCCACCGAGCACGGCACGCAGTGGAGCGAGCGTGTCGTTGGTGACCTCGCCCGCCCAGACCAGATCCCACAGTGCAGCAAGAATTTCGGGGTCCTGTGAGCCGGGAGCCGCGCTGCGCAGCTGACTCCAGAAGCTGGCGCCCCGCTCCGCAAGCAGCTTGCGGAGTGCGTCGTGCAGCACGCCTTCGGGTCGATCGCGTTGTTCCCAGCCTGGTGACAGCAGGGCCAGCTGATCGACGAAGCACAACCTGATCCGACCGTTGCGTGCTCCCACTGCGCCCGCACCGATCCAGACCAGTTCACCGGCTGTCAGTAACTCGTCCAACATCGATGGACGAAATGCCTGCACCCTCGCCGGCAACACGTCCGTCTCGATTGTGGACGCAACGAGGGCTGCGCCGGACAACATTCCCAGGGACCCGATCAAAGCCTCTGTACCGCGGCGGTCGGCGGGGATGCCGTGCCAGGCAGGCAAAAAGCGCGCAAACGTTTGCTGCTCGACCGGCTCGACTTCCCGGCGGAGTGCGGCCAGGGACCTCCGCCGCAGCTGACGTAGTACGTCGACTTCGCAGAATTCACGTGACACGCCCTCGGGGCGAAACTCGCCGATGACGACGCGCTCTTCTTCTTCCAACGCAGCGAGCGCGCCGGTAATGCGTTCGACCGGAGCTCCGAAGCGCTGGGCCACAGTGACGGCAATGAACGGACCGTGCGTGCGGGCATATCGACCGACTAGCTCTTCGAGCGGCCGCGGGACTGGCTCGGTAAATGCCATGGGCAAACCCAACGGAATCGCACACCCCAAGCCGTCGCGATAGCGAGCGGCATCTTCTGCTGCGGCATAACGAGTCTCTCCGCCGACCGAAATCTCGATCGCACGTTTCTCGCTTAAGAGCTGCGCCAACCATCCTGCTGCCTGCCCGTTACCAGTCGGTGAGCGGCTGGGGTTGGAATTGTCTGTTCGTGGTTGGCCTGATTTCCCGCTGGGGGTATCGAGCAGGACGTCGTCGAGCGCTGCGGGGCTCACCTCGATGGCTTGGAGCGGTGCGGCTTCGTCGGTGGCTGCCTGGCAGCGGAGATCGATGTCAGTGGCGGACAAGTCACCGACCTTCCGCAGCACGTCGTGCAGCTCGTCAGCCGATCGAGCGCGCCAACCCGCTGTCAGGCACTGCAGTTGCAACTCGACGTCGGCGAGCACTTCAGGATCTAGTAGATCGCGCAGCTCCTCGGCACCAAGGAGATCCCGTAACAGATCACGGTCGAGCGCCAACGCCGCTGCGCGACGCTCGGCAAGCGGAGCATCACCTTCGTACATGTACGCTGCAATCCAGTTAAACAGCAGGCTGGAGGCCATGGGACTGGCCTTGCCCGTATCGACGCTGACCACTCGCAACTTGCGTGAGCGCAAATCGCTGAGCACCTCGCGGAGCGCTGGCACGTCAAAAACGTCTTGGAGGCACTCCCGTGTCGCTTCAAGCAGGATGGGAAACGTCGGGAACTTGAACGCGACTGCCAAGAGGTCGGCCGACTTTTGACGTTGCTGCCATAACGGTGTGCGCTTGTCGGGTCGGCGCCGTGGCAGCAGTAGCGCCCGGCCTGCGCACTCGCGGAAACGTGCGGAGAACAGCGCTGTCTGGGGGAGTGTTTCCACCACAAGCTCGTCGATATCTTCGGGATCGATGAGAATCGCCTCGAGGGGGAGCTCGTCGGCCGACTCGGGTAGCCGAAGCACCATCCCGTCATCGCCCCACATTGTTTCGACAGGGATGTCGTACTGGTCAATGAGCCGACGTTCGATTGCCATGGCCCACGGCGCATGAACCGGTGTGCCGAATGGACTCAGGATGCAGATGCGCCAGTCGCCTATTTCATCACGGAATCGCTCAACGATGATGGTGCGATCGTCGGGGACAGCGCCAGTTGCCTCGGTCTGCTCGGCGACGTACTGCATGAGGTTGCTGGCAGCAAATGCGTCGAGCTGATAGTGCTCCATCAACCGTTGCTGCACGGATTCGTCGTTGAGTTCGTGAATTTCGCGGACGAAAGCACCGAGTGCGCGGCCGAGCTCAAGAGGCCGCCCGGGACGGTCGCCATGCCAGAACGGCATTTTGCCCGGCTGACCCGGCGCAGGGGTAACGGTGACGCGTTCAAACGTGATGTCCTCGATCCGCCACGTGGAGGCTCCAAGTACAAAGGTCTCGCCGGGTCGCGATTCATAGACCATTTCTTCGTCAAGCTCGCCGACGCGAGTCCCGTCGGGTAAAAACACGCCGAAAAGCCCGCGATCGGGAATTGTGCCGCCTGATGTGACCGCAAGGCGCTTGGAACCGTCTCGCGTTCGCAGTGTGTTGTTGACTCGATCCCACACAATCCGCGGGCGTAGCTCGGAGAACTCCTCACTCGGATACCGTCCCGACAGCAGGTCGAGCACGTTGTTCATCAGGTCGTCGGAGATTTCGGCGAAGCTTGCGCATCGACGAACTAGTCCAGCGACCTCGCTCACCGGACACTCCTCGACTGCGGCGAGGTGCGCCACGATCTGTTGTGCAAGTACATCGAGGGGATTGCGGAGGTACTGCGTGGTTTCGATCGCTCCGTCGATCATGCGTCGTGTCACCACGGCTGCTTCGAGCAAATCGCCGCGATGTTTCGGAAAAATTGATCCACGTGACGGTTCGCCGACCTGGTGCCCGGCGCGGCCAATGCGCTGTAATCCACGACTCACAGCCCCGGGTGACTCGACCTGGATGACTAAGTCGACAGCGCCCATGTCGATTCCGAGTTCGAGTGATGAGGTGGCCACGATGGCGCGAAGGTCGCCGCGTTTCAATTGGTCTTCGATGACCACCCGTTGTTCGCGCGCAAGCGACCCGTGATGCGCCTTGACGAGCTCTTCGACCATCAATCCGGATTCGGCGTCAACGATGCCGGGCACCCCCTCTTCAACCGCAAGCTCGTTGAGCTTGGCCGCAAGCCGTTCTGCAGCACGGCGGGCATTGCAAAATATGATTGTGGTGCGATTGGAAAGAATGCGCCGAAGGATCTCGGGATAAATCGACGGCCAGATTGAACTGCGCGAGTTGCCCATGCCGGAGGCCGCAACACTTGAAGGGGCCTCGTTGGCCGGCTGGCCCAGTTGCGACATATCTTCGACTGGGATAACGACTTCGACTTCGAGGGTTTTGCGAATACCGGCGTCGACGATTTGGACCGGCCGCCGAGAGCCGGGTCCACTGAATCCGCCGAGAAACTCTGCAACCTCTTCGAGCGGCCGCTGGGTAGCCGACAAGCCAATCCGCTGCGGAGCCTTTTCGGTAATCTCCTCGAGACGCTCAAGCGTGAGCATCAGGTGCGCGCCGCGCTTGGTTGCCGCCATCGCGTGGATCTCGTCGATGATGACTGTCTCGACTCCGACTAGCGTCTCGCGCGCAGCGGAGGTGCACATCAGGTACAGCGACTCAGGCGTGGTGATCAACAGGTCGGGCGGTCGACGGATCAGCTTCTGGCGGTCGTTTGCTGGAGTATCGCCGGTGCGCATCCCGACCTCGGGTACTACGAACGATTCGCCGAGACGTTCAGCGGCGAACTCAATGCCCTTCAACGGTGCCCGCAAGTTCTTCTCGATGTCGAACGCCAGGGCTCGCAGGGGTGAGATGTAGAGGACCCGGGTGCGGAGTGAGCGCCCCTCTGGTCGCGGATTCGTGGTGAGGGAATCGATCGCTGAAAGGAATGACGTGAGCGTTTTGCCTGATCCAGTTGGTGCACAGATGAGGGTGTGTTCGCCGTTCCGAATGTGTGGCCAGCCTTGCACTTGCGGCTCTGTTGGCTCGGGAAATGATCCCGCGAACCACTCACGGACTGACGGCGAGAACGCATCGAGAGCCGGATGGTGAGCGATTCGACCACGCTACCGAGCCGTCGTCAGAAGATTCCGAGGCCACTGCCCTCGTCGGGCTTCGTCGCAGTCAACGCTCGACGAGTGGTCTACCGGAAACGACAAGTGTGCGGGTCAGGCGAGAGTGCTCGATTAAGGACTGATTGTGTCGAGTGCTTGCTTGAGCTGCTCGATTGCTGCAATTTCGAGTCGGTTGCTTGTTGAGCACGGTGAACGGGTAGCGCGTGACAGAGATCGATCGAGAACAGAAGGAATCACCGCGCCCGGTCGGGGGCGCAAAGGAACGACGGGCTCGGCTCATGTTGGTCATCAATCAAAATTGCAGTCCGGTGACGTCAGGCCTGAAGAGTAAGAGATGCCAAGGTGGGGAGCACGCGTCACGGGACAAGGCGTCGTTTCTGAATCTGACCGGTTGCGCGTTGTGCCCCATCGCCTAGGTTGCCAGACTCCAAACCGCTCATGTCAACCGTAAACCTTCGCCCGTGGCAGCGCTCTGCGTTTAATCTCTTTCGCAAGACCGCCGGCCCGGACTATTTGGCGGTAGCAACGCCTGGCGCTGGCAAGACAACGTTTGCGCTTGCCTGCGCCCGCGCTGAACTAGCCGACGAGAATCGACCGTTGATCGTCGTCGCTCCGACCAGCCACCTCAAGATCCAGTGGTCCCGTGCAGCGCACCGGATGGGCCTGCAGCTTGATCCGGACTGGTCGCCCGGTGAAGGTTTGGCCCGCGACGTGCACGGCCTGGTTACGACGTACCAACAGTTAGCCATAGGTCACGCCGCGAAAAAGCTGGCCGGGATCTCAGCAGAAGGATTCGTCATTCTCGACGAAATCCACCATGCCGGTTACGAGAAGGCTTGGGGTGACGGCGTCCGCAAATCGTTCGGCCACGCGCACAAGCGGCTCTCGCTGTCGGGTACGCCGTTTCGCAGCGACGCCGCCCAGATTCCTTTCGTCCGCTACGACAACACCGCAGAAGGTGAATTGGCCCATGCCGATTACACGTACGGTTACGCCGAGGCGTTGCGCGACGGTGGCGTGGTGCGCCCTGTTTACTTTCCGCGCGTCGACGGGGAAATGGAGTGGACGTCGGCGACCGGCGACACGGTGTCGGCCAACTTCCAGGACGAGCTGACCAATGACCAGTCCTCGATGCGACTCCGTACGGCACTTAGCCTGGAAGGCGAGTGGATGCCTGCGGTCTTGAAGAAGGCTAACGACCAGCTCCGCAACATCCGCTCTGAGCAGCGCGACGCTGGTGGCCTGGTCATCGCCACCGACCAGGATCACGCACAGCAGATAGCGCTCTTGTTGCGCGACCGTTTCTGCGTTCCGGCCGACGTCGTTGTTAGTGATGATCCTGGCGCATCACAGAAGATTGCCGAGTTCAGCGAGAACGACCGACCGTGGCTGGTCTCGGTGCGGATGGTGTCCGAGGGGGTCGACATCCCTCGACTGCGGGTGGGTGTGTTTGCCACCACTACGTCTACCGAACTGTTCTTTCGTCAGGCAGTTGGCCGTTTTGTGCGCTGGCAAGCGGGCAGGCCGAGCCAGAAGGCCTACGTCTATATTCCGGACGATCCCCGTCTGAGGGCTCACGCGTTTACGATCGCCGAGGCGCGACGCCATGTGCTGCGGCCGCCCGGTACCGGCGACGACGAGTTCAAGCCTGACGACGGTCTCGAAAACCGGGCCGTCGAGGTCGACATAGAGCAAATGTCGCTGTTCTCCGTTGTTGCTTCAACGGCGACCGACATCACGATGCACACCGTCGGCGAGGACGGCAAGCACCTTGATGGCATTGACTTCGAGATGAACTTCTCGCCCGAAGACCTCGGGATGGTGGCCTACGACGCTGAACCTGACCCGCCCGAACCGTTCTTCTCCGATGATCCGCTACTTGGTCTCGACTTGCCGGAGATTCCGACGGCAGCCGGGCTGATTCCGCTTGGTTCGATGAGTGTTGCCGAGATCAAGAACGATCTCCGCACCCGTAACGCCCATGTCGCCAAGCGACTCGTCGACATAACCGGATGGGACCACGCCAAAGTGCAAGGCGAAATGAACCGCCTGGCTGGCGTGAACCGGGTGGCGGGTGCCACGAACGAACAACTGAGTCGGCGCTTGCGTTATGCCGAGAGCTGGCTTCGCCGCCTCCAGCGCACCTGACAAGCTCGACACTCATCCCGCCACGCCCTTTACGAATCCCGCAGCAGCGGCCAAGTCGAGACCAAGATTGTGGGGAGAATGCCCTCTGGCGACGCTTTTCTTTCTCATTTAGGGCACGGGGAGGGCGCGCTGCTGAGTATGAGATGCGAGGACGAGGCGACCAGGATGCGGGGGACGGGTAGAATAAACGTATGCCGAGCCCGGGTGAACACCATCCAGCGTTCGAGGAGTACTGCGAGTGCATCTTCGAATTACAAGAAGACGACGTCGATGTTATTCAGGCCCGTATTGCCGAGCGACTCCAGGTAAGCCGGCCAGCTGTCTCGGAGATGATGAGGCGTCTCGAGGCCGAGGGGCTGATCACCGGCGAAAAAGCAATTGTGCTCACCGCTGCTGGTGAGCGACTTGCTGAGCAGGTCGTGCGGCGCCACCGACTTGCTGAAAGGTTCCTTACTGACGTGTTAAAGCTGTCGTGGGCCGAAGCGCACCACGAGGCCGGCCGCTGGGAGCATGTCATCAGTGATTCGGTCGAGCAAGCTATGGTCGAGTTGCTCGGTGGCCCGACCACTTGCCCACATGGCAATCCCATCCCCGGGTCTGGATATGAGGCGCGGCCAAATTCAGGTCCGTTGTCGAAAATTGCCGTCGGTGATGCCTTCACGGTTCGTCGCATCACCGAAGAACTCGAATTCAAACCAGGCCTCCTCGAATTTCTCGAAGCATCAGCGATCCAGCCGGGCAACGTTGGGACAGTCACTGCGCTGTCACCCGATGGCACCTTGACCGTTGAAATTGAGGGACTTCATGTTGGAGTCGGCTCGTTCGCCAGCGAACGGATTTTGGTCACCGCCTAATGTTTCGCAGACTGATGGCGGCGGGCTGTTTGCTGTCGCTTGGGGCCTGTGCGACGACATTGAACGAACCAAACACGAAGACGCCGCCATCAGCCGAAGTGAAAGATGTGCCAGAGCGTGGCGCGCCCGCACTCGACAGCGTAGAGGCAGTCGATAATGCCGCCATCGTTGATGGCGGTGCATCAGCGACAACTATTGCGCTGACCGGCGCAGTGGTGGACCTGCTTCCCGAAATGTCAATTGAGATAAGTCGCTTGGGATCACAGATCGCCGAGGGCGGCGACGACAACACGACGCTTGCTCGGATCGAACAGATCTGGGAACGTATTCGACCAGAGATTGAGCGGGACAGGCCCGAACTTCTTAACGGCCTGGGTGCCGCCATCGTCATGGCCCGAACGGCGGTCGAGCGCACGCGCCCCGCGGATGCCGACAAAGCATTTAGCCTCCTCACAGATTTAGTTGATCAGTTCACAAACGACGTTTAAGGCCCAAGTGGCTCAGCCGAGAGCTCGAAGCCGCCTCGATTGCGGGGTTCGTTGAGTGCAGCCCATTCCCATTCTGAAAGAGAATGCGGGCTGCTTCCGTTGAGCCACGGTCAGTCGCACGTTGACGCCTAGCTGGGTTGCTGTGGCTGGGCAAGTTTTGTCGCTTTTCACTAAGTCGTACCGAATCTCGAACAGTTATGGGCGGTGTGTTCGCGAACGGAACGCCACGCCGTTGACGGTGTGCGCGCAAGGTCCGCGCAATCCGGTCTTATCCCTGACGCAAGGATTGGCTGGTGGGTGACCTGCTACACGTAGCAACCGTTAAATGTGGCATCGATGATTTCGTTGTCGACCGCCCTGCGCCAGTCTTTCGGCGGGCTCTGACGATCTCACTTACAACGACGGCCGTGTCGCGCCGGCCGAAACGGCTTGGGTCTCTGTTAGGGCGATTCTGGAGGACTGTGGTGAGGAGACTGCGATATCGATACGTCGCTCGGACCGATTGGAGGTAGAGCCAGCATTGGCATCGGAACCGGCCAAAGTTAAGTCAATTTCAGATACTGACCGAGTCCGACTTGTTGTGATCGGTCAAAATGCGCTGGTCGAGAACGTGTTCGCGACGCTGTTTTGCCTTCGTCAGGGTGCAGTCACTGGCGCTCGCTCGTAATGTGGACATGACTCATGAACGCATCTTTGAACCCATTCTCGTCTGCGTCGGCGACAGCAAACGACGATCCGTTCGTTGGAAATACGTCGAATAACACAGAGCCCGACCTGGTCATCGCCCTGAAGGACGTGGTCGCAGTGCTCGGCAACTTCCCAGCACTTGCTGGCGTATCGATCACCGTTCAGCGTGGCGAAATCGTGTTGCTCAAAGGCCCCAACGGAGCGGGCAAGACAACACTCCTGCGGCTGTGTGCCGGATTACTGCCTGTCGAACGTGGCGCAGCGACCATCCTCGGGTTTGATCTCGTGACGCAACGGCAGCTCGTTCGGCCGCACGTTGGTCTACTCGGTCACCAGAACGGCCTTTACCTCGACCTCAGCGTCCGGGAGAACGTCGAGTTTTGGGGACGCACGGTTGGTGCTTCGGCCCACGAAATCGCCGGCGCGATGTCTCGAATGGGTGTTTCGGGGCGGTTGGCCGACGTTGGAGTACGCAAACTGTCAGCAGGGCAGAAACGCCGCACCTCGTTGGCTTGCCTCGTCGCTCGCCGCGCGCAGGTGTGGCTTCTTGATGAACCTCATGCCGGTCTCGATGCTGCAGGTCGTGACGAGCTTGACGCCACGCTCGGGCAGGCTGCCAATTCAGGCGCAACGATTCTTGTCGCCAGCCATGAACTGGAACGTGCTGGGGGGCTGGCCACCCGGTCAGTCGACGTCGTCGCCGGGCAGGCCATTACTGACAGCAATGAATCGCAGGGAACCGAATGATCACGGTTGCCTGTCTCATTGCGGCGAAGGACCTGCGCGTTGAACGGCGGAGCAAAATCGTCACCAATCAGGTGCTTCCATTCGCTGGAATCACCATGGTCAGCTTCGCGTTTGCGCTCGACAAGCAAAACGTGCTCGACACAGTTGCGCCTGGCTTGGTGTGGCTTGCGACTATGTTCAGTCTGCTCGTCATCGTTCAGCGCACCTTCGCCATCGAGACGGATGACGGTGCCCTTGACGCAATGCGTGTTGCCGGTGTTGACCCGCGTGCGATCTTCGTAGGTAAAGCCATGGCGCTCGGCTTTCAGCTTCTGGTGCTCGAAGCGATGCTGTTTGGCGCAGCTGTCATCTTCTACGGCGAGTCAATCCCGTCAAATAACGCGTTCGGCAGTGTTGTGCTCCTCGTCACGACCATGCTCTCCGCGACGTGCGGCCTCGCCGCTGTGGGTACTCTGTACGGAGGCCTCGCCGCAGGATTTAAGGGCAGCGAAACACTCCTTCCGCTGCTCACACTTCCTGCGGTGGCGCCTGTCTTGATCGGAGCAACGAAAGCAGTCGAATCAGCGGTTGGTACATCAGGTGCAGTGGTGTCAGAAGGTTGGCAATGGGTCGGCTTGCTGACGTTGTTCGCTGTGGCTGCTGTCGTTGGCGGGGCGCTGGCATTCGGACCCCTCATAGATGACTAGATCACCCAAACGCATCGCATTATCGGGTAGCTAAAACAAAACGCAGGCCGCCGCAACCAACGCACCAAAAACTACGGAAGCATGATGACCACGATCGAACCAGCGAAAGCCGAACACGACACCGCTCGGCAGTCGGCCCTGCCCTCGCAACGCTCGACTGCAACTCGCGGTACGCGTATCATCGGCATCGTTGCGGTTGTGGCGCTTGGTTGGCTCGTCGCTTTTGGTCTTGGGTTCTCGCCTGCTGATCGTGACCAAGACGAATCGGTGCGCATCTTGTATGTACACGTTCCAACGATTTGGCTCGCCTACCTTGCCTTTGTCGTCACAGCGGTGTCCTCCGCGATGTACTTGTTTTCGAAGAAAAAGTCCTTGGGATGGGATCGAGCGGCGGGTGCCAGCGCTGAAATCGGCGTCACCTTTGTTGCAGTTACCCTTGCGGTGGGCGCCATGTGGGGCCGTCTCACCTGGGGAGTTTTCTGGCAGTGGGACGCGCGCTTGACCACCACGGCGCTCCTCTTCGTCACCTATATCGGCTATCTGGCTGTCCGCCGTCTAGGAGGTAGCCACGAGCAGCGTGCGAAACGCAGCGCAGTGCTCGGGATGATCGCCGTTGTAGAGATCCCTCTGGTTCACTTCAGCGTCAAAATGTGGCGCAGCCTCCATCAGGAGGCAACGGTTGCGAACCTTGATGGTGATACGAAAATGGACGGCCTAATGCTCTTCAGCCTGTTCGTCGGCGTTATTGCCTTCACCCTGCTGTACGTATGGCTCATGCTCCACCGGACGCGGTCGATGGCGATGGAAGATCTGCTCGAAGAGCGCGGCCTTGATGAAGCCCTCGCCGTTCGTCGGGCCGAAGCTGCTGAAACTGCGACGGCGGCAACATCAGCGCCACCAACAGCAACGATGAAAACAGGGAGTGATTCCTAATGGAAGATGCCGGATTCATCCTCGGGAGCTACTTCTTGACCTTTGCGACAGTCGCGCTCTATGCATGGCGTGCGGTCCGATCGGGACGCAAAGTTAGCCAGCAGGTTCCTGACGACGAGAAGTACTGGCTCTGATGTCTGATACCGATTTCCCCCCATCGGATGACTCCATAGCCAACGACCTAGATCTCGCACCACGCACCAACATTGACGGCACAGCGATGTCGAGCCGGCAGAAACGTAACTGGCTGCCGATCCTCGTCCTTGCGATGGTCGTGGTTGCCGGCGGCGTCATTGTGACGCAGTTTCTAACATCGGCCGTCGACTACTACTGCAACGTTGATGAGATCAACGTGCGCGACGGGTGCGACGACAATCGACGTATCCGGCTACAAGGGACCGTCGACGAAGGATCAGTCGTGCGCTCTGACGGCGTCACTGCTTTCACGATCTCATTCAACGGAGCTTCATTGCCCGTTCGGTATTCAGGCGAACCTGGGGGCATCTTTAAGGAATGCATCCCGGTAGTCGTGCACGGTGTCATCGAAGAAGGTGCACTGCAGGGCGATCGCGTCGAGGTGAAACATTCCGACGAGTACGTGTCAGTCAACGATGAGCGAGTGGTCGACGCACAGGATCTTGGATGCGACGCCGCGGCATGAGCGGGGTCACCTTGTGCGGGGCACAACGTGACCGGATGACATGATTGCCGCGTCCGTCAATGGCGCGTTCGGGCGGGCCGGGGTGATGTTGATGCTCGGCGCATCGGTTTTCGGCGCACTAGCCGTGCTATACGGCATCCGGAAGGGTGACACCAAGCTTCTGAAACAGAGCCCTCGATACGCATGGCTTGCCTTCGGGGGCATCTTGCTTTCATGCGTGATGATGCAGCGTGCTTTGATTACCCGCGATTTCTCGCTCGCCTACGTCCAGCAGGTTGGCTCGGCAGACACACCAGCGCTCTACAACTTTGCGGCAATGTGGTCGGCGCTCGAAGGATCGATTTTGTTGTGGGCTCTCATACTCGCAGGGTTCACTGCCGCAGTCGCTTGGCGGTTTAGAAAAAATACCGAAGATCCGCTAGTCGGTTGGGCACTCATTGTGATGTTTGTGATCACAGCATTCTTCGCCATGATTAGCCTTGGCCCTGCTGACCCGTTTGCCAACGGGGCCGTCGGTGTGTCGAGCGGGCCTGGTCCGAACCCGCTGCTGCAGAACCACATTCTCGTGCTGTTCCACCCGCCGATTTTATATCTCGGTTTCGTCGGGTTCACAGTGCCCTTCGCTTTTGCGATTGCGGCTTTGACCACCGGTCGACTGGGCGAGGGATGGCTGCTTGAGACGCGGCGCTGGGCGTTGTTCTCCTGGGCGTTCCTCACAATCGGTATTCTGCTCGGTGGCTGGTGGAGCTACGAGGTGCTCGGCTGGGGCGGAGTCTGGGCATGGGACCCGGTCGAGAACGCTTCGTTACTCCCGTGGCTGACCGGAACTGCCTACATCCACTCCGTGCTGGTGCAGGAGCGTCGAGGTATGTTGCGCGTCTGGAATTTGAGCCTGCTGGTTGCAACATTTGCGCTGACCATTCTTGGCACATTCCTTACCCGCTCAGGCGTGATCGAGTCAGTGCATGCGTTTGGCGACGGGCCAGTTGGGGCATGGTTCCTTGCCTTCTTCGGCTTGATCGTAGTGGTGTCGCTTGGCCTCATCGCATGGCGGGGCGACCGCTTGCGCTCACCGGGTGCAATCGATTCCCCCTTGTCTCGAGAGGGCGCGTTCCTTGCCAACAACGTGCTGTTCACCGTGTTTGCCTTCGTCGTTTTGTTGGGCACGATCTTCCCGTTACTGGTCGAGGCGCTCGACGGTCGACGCACCGTCGTTGGCGCGCCCTACTTCGACAGATTGACGATGCCCATCGGGCTCGTGCTGCTGTTCTTGATGGGCGTTGCCCCGGTGCTTCCGTGGCGCAAGGCAAGTCAAGAATTGCTGCGCAAGCGGTTGTTCTGGCCGGCCTGGCTCGGTGCGGCTTCAGTCGTGCTCGCCGTCTTGGTCGGTGCAACAGGTTGGGCGCCACTTGTTGCGTTTGGTCTGGCTGGATTTGCGGCTGGAGCTGCGTTACGTCAGCTAGCACTCGCCACTCGCCGGCAAGGCTGGCGCGGATTCGTCGGTCGAGCAAACGGTGGCATGGTCGTCCACCTCGGCGTCATCATGATCGCCGTTGCGCTCGCTTCGTCGAACAACTTCACTCATGCAACCCGACTCCAGCTTGAACAAGGCGTGGAACAAGACTGGCAAGGCCACACTTTTCGACTGGAATCGGTGAGCGAAAACGTCAACGACGCCGGAAGCGAAAGCGCATTGGAAGCTCGGGTGCTTCTCGACAACTCAAAAGTGATTGTTCCAGCAATCACCACGTACCTGAACATAGGTATAGACGTGCCGACGCCAGGTGTTCGAACAGGCTTTACTAGTGATGTCTACCTGACTCTGGAACAAGGGGCTCAGTCAGGCGACACGCTGGTGACGATACAGGCGTTCGTCCGGCCGATGATTCTCTGGCTGTGGATTGGCGGCGCAGTGATGGCGCTAGGCACCCTGTTGTCAGCCTTCCCCGGATCCAAACGTCGGCGGGCGACCGATCCAGTGTCGGCTCCGATTCCGGTGGGAGCCACTGCTGCAGCGGCCCCCCGCGGCGAGTCGGAACCCGACCCTGCCGGGGCATCTGCATGACTGGCGCCGTCGATGCCGGGAAACCTGCTGGTGGAGAAGAGCCTTCAGTCGGCGAGCGGCCCCGCGCGGTAGCGCCCTGGATCGCCCTCGTGATCGCAGTGGTGATGACTGGACTGTTTGTTCTGCTGGTCAGCGCTGACTCCGGTGGTGGAGAGAATGCAGAATCCCCGCTGCTCGGCCGACCGGCACCCGAGGCGGTTGGCACGTTGCTCGACGGCACCAACTTCGATCTTTCGCAGCGCAAGGGGAGCTGGGTAGTCATCAACTTCTTTCGCGCCGACTGTGCGCCTTGCATTGCCGAGCACCCCGATTTGGTCTCGTTTGTTAACGACCAAGATGCACTGGGCACCGACGGCGCAGAGTTTTACTCGATCGTGGTCAATGACAGTCGGGAGGACATTGAGGAGTTCTTTGCCGAGCGCGGTGGTGATTGGCCGGTTGTGCTCGAACACGAGCAGATTGATGTGGCCTTTGGTGTGGCGCTTGTTCCCGAGACCTGGATCATCGATCCAAGTGGGGTGGTCCAGGTGCGGATCATCTCTCGAGTGTCGGAAGAACGATTGAACATCACAATGCAACAGTTGCGCGAGGCCTACGCCGCATGAGTTTTGGATTGAGTGAGATCAACAACAGAGTAAAGGGTTGGCCGGGTTGGGTGCTGCTTCTGGTCGTCACCGTGTCGGTCCTTGCGGTCGGTTCGACTCGCACATCTGGGCCGCAGAGCCAAGAAGAGCGAATTGAGCTGATTTCTAAGCGCGTGGCGTGTCCGGTCTGCAACGGCGAGAGCGTTGCCGAATCACGGAACAATGCCTCGCGAGCGATTCGGAATGAGATTGACTCGTTGGTTCGAAGTACGCCCTTGAGTGATGACCAAATCGTCGCTGGTCTGGAGGACAGCTATGGCACCGAAATCCTACTCGTCCCTAGGGCGAGTGGATTTGACGCATTGATTTGGGTGTTGCCAACGATGGCTTTCGTGTTCGGCGTAGCGGGTCTGGCCGTTGCGTTTCAACGGTGGCGTGTTCAGGCCGATGGCGTCGCAGATCCGACTGATGCTGACCGTGACATCGTTGCGGCTGCTCGACAGGTCGATCTTCCATGACGGACGAGATGCCCCGCTCTCTTGTGGACGCGACCGCGTCGCAGAAAGAGGTGTTAACCCCCCTGCGGAGTGGGGCACACCTTGACCGGCTCGCAGAGCTCGAAGAAGAGCGGCGATTTCTGCTCCGTTCGCTCGATGATCTCGAACACGAATTCGAAGCCGGCGACGTCGACGAATCTGACTACGTAACGCTCCGGGACGGGTACACCGTGCGCGCTGCGGCGGTGCTTCGACAGATTGATTCTGGTCGAGCGCAACTTGCCCCTAAAGTGACGCGCCGCTGGGGTCGGCTGGCCCTGACCACGTCAGCCGTGGTCGTGCTCGCCGTGGCGATCGGATTTGCCTTGGCCAACGCTTATGGTGAGCGCGGTGCCAATCAGGAAATTACCGGTTTCGATCCGGGCGACGATGCCCGCATCGTGCTGGCCTCGGCTCGCGATGCCCTCAACGAAAACGAGTTCGGACTCGCAAATGGATTGTTTGCACGAGTGGTTCAGATGGAACGTGAACGCGACATCGACAACGTTGAAGCCATCGCCTACTTCGGCTGGACTTTGGCTCTCCAAGCGCGACTGGAGTCGGCTGACTTGGTGACGGACACTCGCCTCAACGCAGCCCGGATCGCTCTTCAACAAGCGACGGTAATTGACCCTGACTACGCGGATCCCCACTGCTTCCTTGCGATTATCGAGTATGCGTTCCTCGACGATGCCGACGCAGCACTCCCATTCGTCGTTACGTGTGAGTCTGGTAATCCGCCAGCCGATGTTGCGAATTTGATTGCCGGGTTCGCCGCCGATATCCGAGCGGCGGCGAACTGAGCACTTCCCATTGCGGCGCACTGGAGTTGAACGTCACCGGAAGCTATATGTCGGCAAATTGTCTGACGCGGTGGTCTTGAGTTCGCCGCAGCCTCCGGGCACTCACTTTCCTGGATTTTTCTGCCGTCAATCGCAGCGGGTACCACCCGTCGCCCGCACTGAAGGGGAGAGAGGCAATGGGTGGTACCGGGCCACCGCTGCATATATAGCATAAGTAGAGTATTTAGCCTAAGTAATTATATGTACTTGGCATCACTGGCTGCAATAGATCGCCGGCCGATTCGGGCGTTACTTCTTCTGTGACTTGGGCGCCGGCCAGACCTTGCCCTTGGCGATTCGGCTGCCTTTGCGTCGTAGCACCCACACGCTGGCCTTAGACCAATCGGGTGGAGTTTCCACCTCCATGCCGCGGCGAATCAGCGCAGTAATCACTGCCGGAATGATGTCGCCGTGGCTGCATAGAACAGTGCCGTCTTCGACCTCATTCAAAAGGTCAAGGACTGGCTCGAACGGTTCGCCCTCAAACAGTCGGCTATCGGCCTGAACTTTGAGTCCGGTGAGATCGCCCAGAGGCTCGAGTGTCTGAATGCAACGGGTGTACGAGCTCGCGTAGAGCGCAGCGACATCCTTCTTTGAGATCCGCCGAGCGACAGCGGCCGACTGCTTCCACCCCGCCTTGCTGAGGGGTCGATCGACATCATTGCCTTCCCATAAGCGACGTTCGCCAGCCTTTGCGTGGCGTACGAAATAGATGGTCGCCGCGCGCGCCACAGGTCCAGCCTGTCAGATCTCGCTGGTGAGCGATCGATGCCGTGCGGTGAGTTGCCGCACGAAGAGGATCCAGGCGATTGCTGCGACCAGGCCGATTACGGAGCCGACAATCGCGACGCTTTGATTGGTGTCGAGAAGGTTCTCGGCGACCGCCTCGGCGCTGGTGTCGCCGAAGCTGCCCGTGAGGCTGCCTGCAGACAAGAAGAGCGCAAGCAGTGGCCAGATACCGAATGCCAACCACCACACCCAAAGCGCCGGGTTGTTGGACTTGCCGTCGGTATGGGGGGCTATGGCGCTTGATTTCGACTTAGTCCACTGCTCGCGCAGCATCAAAAACGGGATGACGTAAAGCACCACAGGTGGCAGAAACCAGCCGAAGATAGCGAATAGAGGATGCCATGTTGTCGTTGTGCCGAACGCCCGCAGGTTCGCTGAGATCCGATACATCCAGATCATTACGAGCACCATCGAGGCGAGGGTGGCAACGCCAGAAAGCGCAGAAAAAGCCGATGATGACACAAGCTGATCGTTGAAGGCACTTTCGGAGATGCGACCTGCAAGAAGATCTTCAGCATCCGATCGAAGATCGGACTGGAAGATGCCGTTGAGAAGACCCCCGATCCCAGCTACAGCAACTGCGACGCTTATGGCAGTGGAAAGGCCCTTGACTCTGCGGAATTTCTGCGTCGGTAGGTTGCTGTTCGCCACATACCCAGGCGGCGGCGCCATGTTGCCCGGAGGCGGAGGCGGAGGCGGAGGCGGGGGCGGGGGAGGAACATCGCTCACAAGCGTCAAGCTACCTCGGTCGCGTGGAGTTGTCTGCTGCCATCGGCCCCAAAGTCAGCGGCGAAGCCTTTGACCAAGGGCCTTCAGTCAGTCTTTCGCTTCAGACCACGCGCCAACAACGCTCGTATCGCTAACGAACCGGACCGGTTGCAGCCCGTCTGAACGTACTGGTGCCCAGCGGTGTGCCGCTTCCTGTAGGCAGCGGTCGAGCAACGCGGCTGTTTCTGCAGCACGATCTTCAGGGACGTGAATCAACAGCTCGTCATGAAGGCACAAGACAATGCGTGCGTTGAGGTGGTTGGATCGCGCTCGCATTAGCACGGCCCAGGTCTTGAAGAATTCGGCGGCTGCGCCCTGGATCATCGCGTTGCGACCAAAGCGACCGCGTGCAGCGGCGCGCGAACGGGCGTCGCGATCGCTGACCCCATTGATGTTGATTGCGGTCATCGGCACGAGGCGGCCACCGTATGTGCGCAGATCGTTGCCACCCTGTGCTGCTTGGTCTGCATTCGCAAGGTAACCCATCGCCACTGGGTACTCGCGTTCGAGCCTACGGAGCGCCTCGGCGCCCTTGCCGGTCGTCTGCCCGTACATAGCGCCGAGCACGGCAACCTTTGCGATTTCGCGTTCGACCCGCAGCTGCTCGGCCACTGGTGCGTACATGTCGTCCGCCCGGGTGGCGGCAGCAAGCTTGGGATCGCCGGACACGGCGGCGAGAATGCGCGGCTCGATCTGGCCGAGGTCGGCGCGGACAAACGCGTAACCCGACTCCGCAGAAACAGCCGGTCGGAGCTCAGCAGGCATGTTGTGAAGGCCGGCGCTAGCGGTCATTCGACCGGCAGCTCCATCGGATCCCGACCACAATCCACGAAGCCGGCCGTCTGGGCCGATGTGCTCGTCGACCCAGGCGTAACCGAATGTGGTGAGAACGCGTTCAGCCCGACGCCATGCGAGCAGCGGTTCCACGATTGGGTGAGCGTCGCGGAGTGCCTCAAGTCGCCATGCCCGCGTGTCTGGGACCTCAATGCCGACGCGGCGCAGAAGCGACTTCACTTGATCGGGGCTGCGTAGATCGAAAGTGATGCCGGGCGGAAGATGCTGCAACACGTCGTCATCTCGACGTTTCAGCTCTGCAGCAGCTTCGGCCGCATCGCGAGGGCGAGGACCAACGAAGCCGGCAATGATTGATGCGGCGACAGCAGCGTCGACAGGCAAACCGTCGACCTCAAGTTCGGCACAGAGCAGCTCTGCCGCAGACTCCGATAACACAGTGGCACGCAGCTGAGGACCGTGGTGCAGATCATCGATGTATCGCGACTGTAGCTGCTGCATCGCGAGGGCTGTATCGGCCCACGAGACCACCTGGGCGGAAGACTTCGACCAGTCGCCGTCGACCCATTCGGGACGGAGATGACCGTCTGGCCCGACGGGTTCGCCAAGATCTCCGGCATCGAGCGCCTGGTTGAACAAGGTGACCGGCATGCGATGGGGAATGCTGGCCGTGTCGAGATTATGGAGGCGCGCCCAGATCTGTTCGGGCCCGGAGCGCCAACCACCAAAGAGCAGCCGGTGTGCTGCCGAGAGATCCCAACACTTTGCTGGACGTACACCCAACTCGATAATTTTCAACGCCGTACGGTTTGACCACCAGGTCCAGCGTGGTGAGACGGCTTGTTCTGTTGCGTGGAAGACATCGGGAGCATCGCCAATGTCGATCAGCAGAGTGGGACGTCCTTCGAAAGTGAACGCAACGGCGTGATCGCCGATCGCCACACTGACAATTTCACCGGTAGCGAGATCACTGAGACTGAATCCACCGCCGTCCACGCGTTCATCTTCGCAGCTCGAGACTCGGACCGATGGTGTGTCAGCCCCAGCCGAGCTCGTGGAGCCGGTCGTCGTCAATGCCAGCGGCGTGGGCCACCTCATGGATCACCGTAACGTAGACCTCATTGGCGAGGTCATCGAGGTCTTCACACATTGCGCATAGTGGAAGCCGATAGATCGACACGACGTCGGGCCCTTCGTGGCCAGTGCGCTTCGTATGGGGGACGCCCTGGTAGAGCCCAAGAATCGTCGGCTCGATCCGGTTGCGGTCATGGACTTGCACGACAACGTTGTCCAGCACGTGCTGGAGTTCATCCGGCAGTTCGTCGAGAGCTGCAGAGACCATTTGCTCAAACCGGTACTTCGCCACAACCTCCATTACGGGGAACTGGACTAGAGGATCTTCAACTCGGGGGAGAAGATCTTCTTCGGCTTCATGTCGACGGCAATCTGACGGGCCATCTCGTGAAAAATCTTGGCTGCCTCAGACGTGGGAGCGACCGCAGCGATGGGCTTGCCGTCGTCACCGCCTTCGCGTAGCTCGTGAACGAGCGGGAGCTGGCCAATGAGCGGCACGCCGACGTCGTCGGCAAGTGCCTGTCCTCCACCGGACCCGAAAATTTCGTATCTTTCGCCGTCATCGCCGGTGAACCACGACATGTTCTCGATGACGCCGCGTACGGGCAGGTTGACCTTTTCAGCCATCGCCGCAGACATCGCTGCAACCTTCTGTGCAGCTGGCTGTGGCGTGGTGACGACGAAGACTTCACCGCGAGGCAGATACTGCGACAGCGAGAGCGCAATGTCGCCGGTGCCGGGTGGCATGTCAATCAGCAGGAAGTCAGGTTCGTCCCAGAAGACGTCTGTGAGAAACTGCTCGAGTGCTTTGTGCAGCATCGGGCCACGCCAAATGACCGCTTCTCCTTGTGGCACGAAGTAGCCGATCGAGATTGCCCGAACGCCGTACATTTCCGGTGGAATGAGCATCTCGTCAATGACCACTGGCTCGCGGTCGGTACCGAGCATGCGAGGAATCGAGTAGCCGTAGATATCGGCATCGATGATGCCAACCGAGTAGCCCTGCGCAGCCAGCGCGACTGCAAGGTTGGTAGTGACGGTCGATTTTCCAACACCACCTTTTCCCGAAGAAATAAGCAGCGGGCGTGTTTTTGAATCGTTTTTCGCGAATGGGACGACACGGCCTTCGGCATGCCCGTGAGTCTGACCCTGACCAGCGGTGGCGCCGGCATCGCCGTGGAGCGTCTTGCGGAGCTTCTCACGGTCTTCGTCGCTCATCACCGTGAACTCGAGATCGATCGATTCGACGCCGTCGAGTTGGGTAGCTGCCTCGGACACGCGGCGAGTGATTTCGTCCTTCAGTGGACACCCTGGGACGGTGAGGGCGACCAGCACGCCGATGACGCCGTTGTCCATAATTGACACGCCGCGCAGCATGCCGAGTTCGACGATCGAGCGGTGCAACTCGGGGTCCTCGACCGGGCGAAGTGCCTCGACGATCTGGTCTTCCGTGACGACGGGGGAGCTCATGGCACCTAGTGTGGCGACGCCCCGCGGGATTTGCACTACGGGCGTAGGTAATATCACTCAAGTGAGCTCTGGGACCGCATTCACCGCCACCGTGTCGGCCATCACAGACGCATTCGGTGATCCCACCCGGCGTTCGATCTACCTGATGGCACGAGAGCACTCGCAGGCGACTGGCGACGTTGAGGCGTTGGGTGTCACGGCCTCGATGGTGGCAGCTGAGATCGGAGTTCATTCCAATGTCGCGCGCCATCATCTTGAGAAGCTGGCGGCGGGTGGATATCTCGAAGTTGCCAGCGCCCGCGCCGACGCCGAGCGCTCAGCAGGCCGCCCATCGAAGCACTACCTGGCCGTCGGCGATTCGCTTGACACCGCTGCATTTCCCGTACGCAGTGATGATCTGCTGCTCTCGCTCTTGGGGCGCACGCTGAGCAAGCTCCCCCCGGACGAGGCCGAGAAGATGGCCGAAGAAGTGGGCGCGGAGTACGGACGAGCCATGGCTGCTGGTCTAAATGGCGATGCACTGAAGGCTGGACAGCGCTCACTGCGGTCAGCAATCCAAGCAGTCGCTGATGCATTGTCTGCACACGGCTTTGCTGCCCACGCCGAAGGCCGCAACAACCAACTGAAGATTATTAACAACCACTGCCCGTTCGGTGATGTCGCTGCTGAACACCCGGTGATCTGTGCGGTCGATCGCGGCATGGTTCGCGGCATGCTTGGCGAGCTCTACAACGCCGCCGACCGTCAGTTCGGTGAGATCACAACTGAATCGTCACTTGCTGCAGGCGACACCTTCTGCACCACTGCCGTCTGACTGACTTGCTCGGCGGGTGAGGTCAGACGCGGTGTTGGGCATATTCGATGACGCGGGCGACGACGTCTTTTCCCGCTTTGGCAACTGAGCCGGCGTCAAACGGAGGGTTGGGGTCGTATTCGATCATCAACTGAGCCGCTTCGGCAGCAACTCGGTCAAACATGACTTCAACAAGCCGGAGAGCCATGTCGATGCCGCTTGAGACCCCTGCTGCGGTGATGAGCCGCTCTTCGAGGTGCTCAACTACCCGCGTGGCCGTCGGTGTTGCTCCATGTGCTGTAAGCACATCGAGCGCGCCCCAGTGTGTGGTGGCGGTCAATCCGTCGAGCAGCCCTGCTGCAGCAAGCACTAGAGAGCCGGTACAGACCGAGGTCGTGAAGATAGTCGACTGATGTGCTGAGCGCACCCAGTCGATGATTCGTTTGTCCGTCATCAGCGAACGCGTGCCGTGGCCGCCAGGGAAGACGATGAGGTCCGGTCTCGGGTAGTCCTCAAAGGTGCTGTCGATTTCGATGCCGAGCATGCCATTGTCCGAACGAACGACGCCGCGCTCGTGGCCGATAAAAGTGATGTCGATATCGGGAATGCGCTGGAGGACTTCGTAGGGGCCGATTGCGTCGAGTGCAGTAAATTGCGGGAAGAGTGGAATGACGGTTCGGATGCTCATCAGCTCCAATTCTGTTCGGCGCTTTCCGAGGTGTCAACAGCACGGCCCACCGCCGACGGCCTAGCCTGACTCGGTGGCGTGGCGGTAGCCTCCACCGCGTGGACGTACGCATCGGAGTAACCCAAGCCCCTCGTGAGATCAATCTTGAACTCGCCGACGACGCAGATCGCGACGATCTGAAAGCACGCATTGAGGCAGCCCTGGGTGGCGCTACCGACACGCTGTGGATCACCGACAAGCGAGGAAACGATGTCGCAGTGCCATCCGCCAAAATTGCCTACGTCGAGCTCGGTTCTGCTGAGAGCACCCGCAAGATTGGCTTCGGCGACTGAACCACGGCTTGACTAGTCGCAGACGGGGCCGCCGCCTCGCGCTTATTAGGTCAACCAGGTAACCGGACGTTAAAGGATATGACCGCCCTACTTGACCTAAGAATGCTCTGGGTCACTGGAAAAGGTGGCGTTGGCAAGACCTCGATTGCGGCAGCGCTTGCCAAGGTGGCAGCGCTAAGCGGTCGCCGAACGCTCGTTTGCGAAATGGACGCCAAAGGTGCCCTCGCTAATGCTTTGGGTGAAGACGACCTTGGGTTCGAACCCACCGAGGTCTCGCCCAACCTGTTCGCAATGACGATGAGTACGGAAGATGCGCTACGGGAGTATTTGCGGCTCTTTGTCAAGATCCCGCTCATTGGTCGGATCAGTCCGCTAGCAAAGACGTTCGATTTTGTGGCGGATGCCGCACCCGGTGTGAAGGAAATTCTCGGCATCGGGAAACTCTGCTTCGAAGTTCGCGAGCGGCACTACGACCTCGTGGTCATCGATGCCGAAGCAAGTGGCCACGTCGTGAGTCAAATCGGTGCGCCGAGGGTGATTGCGGATTTAGTTCAAGTTGGTCTCGTACGGGATCAGACGCAGTGGATGCTCGACATTCTCGATGATCCGACGCAGACAGGTGTTGCCGTGGTAACCACACCCGAAGAGTTGCCTGTCACCGAGTCGGCTGAGCTAGTGCAACGACTTACCTCCGAGACCGGTGCGCATGTCTCTGCTGTCATTGCGAACCGGGTGTTGCCGATGCTCTTCGATCGTCGCGAGCAGGCCATAGCCGAACAAATCGGATCCACTCTCCCGACGCTGACCGCTGCCATTGGCGCAGGCGCGCCGATGGTGCTTGAAGCCGCTCGGCTAACTGATGCTCGTCGTCGAACTGGTGCAGAACATCTCCGTTGGCTGCAGTCGGAGCTGCATCGGGACGCGCAGCATGCCGACCTGCCGATCGTCACGGTGCCTGAGCTTTTTTGCCGGGCTCCCGGCGGCCGTGTGGTGTCGCTCATTGCCGACGGTCTGGCCGAGGAACTTGACATCGGGTTGGCGTGATTGGTAAGCGATGAGCAACCTTGACAATCTTCTCGCTAGCCGCGAGATGGTGCTCGTAGCTGGTTCGGGCGGTGTGGGTAAGACGACAATTGCTGCGGCTATGGGTATTGCTGCTGCACAACGTCAGAGGGGCAAGATCCTCGTCCTCACTGTTGACCCGGCCCGCCGATTGGCGGCAGCGCTGGGGCTCGAAGAAGTCGGCAACACGCCGGTCCGAATCATGCCGGCGGTCTTCAAACAGGCGGGGTTGAAAGTTCGAGGCCAACTGTGGGTCGCAATGCTCGACACGAAAGCGGGATGGGACGAACTGATTCGTTGCCACGCTCCTAATAAACAAGTCCGCGATGCAGTGCTGGCCAACCCGCTCTACCAGAACATCACTAGCCGATTTGTTCACAGCCACGACTACCTCGCAATGGAACAACTGCACGATCTTCACGCAACTGGCGAATTCGACCTCGTGATCGTCGACACTCCACCATCGCGCAATGCACTTTCCATTCTTGATGCGCCCGGCCGCATGGTCGACTTTTTTGGGAGCCGACTACTGCGATGGCTGACAGTTCCCTACCGGTCGCGCCTGTTCACGGTGGCGTCGAAGCCCTTTTATCAAGTGGCCGACCGAGTGCTTGGCTCCCGGTTTCTCCAAGACATTGCCGAATTCTTCATACTTTTCCAGGCCATGGAGAGCGGGTTCGTTAAACGCGCACGGTCAGTGGAAGCGCTTCTCGCAGATGCGCGCACGGCCTTCGTTGTCGTGACGACCCTTGAGACGGCGCCCGCCCACGAGGCGCGATTCCTGGCACAAGAGCTTCTTAAGCGAAACATGACCCTTGGTGCGATCGTGGCCAACCGTGTGCTCCCAAACGAGTTAGCGGGCGCTGCTGCTGCTGGCAGCGCCGAGGCCCTGCGCTCTCGATCCGGACGAGAACTTGCTGAAGCGCTCGCCGCGCAACTCGACGAAGCGCCGGTCGCAGTGATCGACACAGTGCTGAGTCAACTTGCCGAGCGTTTCGATGACGTTGCTTTGGTTGCTGCGCTCGAGACAGAGCGACGCGAAGAGCTCGCCTCGCTGTCGCCCCTGATGCTCGATGTGCCGTGGCTTTCCGGAGAAATCCACGACATTGCCGGATTAGGTGGACTCGTCGATCGCTTACGCGTCGACTCGACCGAGATTTGAGGGCCTCCAAGCTGGCCGTTGAAAGCGTGAAGGTCAACCTTGTTCGGAATGAACTTCGGGTATGGCGCATTCTGCAGACTCCGATGCGGCAGAATCAGCAGCGATGACCTCTATGGCCGACCTATCACGGCAGCATTCGTCACTTGATCAAGGCGATATTGATCACCTGCATCGACTCGGTGCCGAATGGGCGTTCCTGGCCGACCTTTGCTTCGCCGATCTGCTGTTGTATGTTCGCTCATCCGACGCGCAGTGGGTCGTGGTTGATCAAGTCCGCCCAGCGACGAATCAAACCATGTATGTCACCGACTACATCGGCACGTGGGCGCAGCAAGGCGCCGTTGTTCTGTCGCAGGCCGCCGATGAGAACACAGTTATCGAAGCTGACCTCGATACGCCTGATGACGCAGCTCGAACGCGTCTGATGGCGATCCCGGTAACTCGCAATGGTCGAGTGATTGCGATTCTGAGCAAGGAATGGGAAGTCCGGTCAGGGCGCAGCCTCGGTGAGCTCGAACGGGCTTACAAGGAGATCTTCGACAAATTCGTGGTCATGATCCAGACGGGAACGTTTCCGTTCGCCGGCCGCGTGGCCGACTCCAGTGCGGCGCCGCGCGTTGGCGATGGTGTACTCAGTCTCGATGCCGATGGCACGGTGACATATGTTTCGCCGAACGCCAACTCGGCGCTGCACCGCGTTGGGATTCAAGCCAACCCGGTCGGGATGCGCCTTGCTGAACTTGGATTTCATGACGGCCCGGTCCGCCAAGCATTCGAGCGCCTTGAGCCGGTCGTTGAGGAATTCGAGCAGGGTGCCGATGTCACGCTGCTCAGCCGTTGTGTCCCGCTGGTCCATGACGCCGAATCTGGCCCGGTTGTCATTGGCGGTCTCTTGCTGATGCGCGACGTCACCGAACTACGTAAACGCGACCGTCTCCTGCTGTCGAAGGACGCAACCATTCGAGAAATCCATCATCGGGTGAAGAACAACCTGCAGACCATCTCATCATTGCTGCGCCTGCAGGCGCGCCGTCTGACTAACCCGGAAGCGAAGGTGGCCGTGCAGGAATCGGTGCGGCGGATCCGCACCATCGCTCTGGTCCACGAGTCGCTTTCTCGCGAGCCCGGCGAAGATATTGCGTTTATCGAGATTGTTCGCCCACTGCTCCGACTGGCCGAGGAGGGTCTCCAATCGCCCGACCGCCCCGTGCGTTTCACGGTTACGGGTGACGGCGGACGCATTCCGGCCCACACGGCTACGCCCCTTTCTGTCGTGCTCACCGAACTGTTGCAGAACGCCGTCGATCACGGATTCCCTGAAGGCGGCGCAGGTGGGCAGGTGTCGGTGGCGCTGACCCAAAATCAGCATCGGCTCGACGTCCGCGTCATTGACAATGGCCGAGGTGTCGCTCCGGGCTTTGACCTTGACGCCAGCACCGGTCTGGGCCTGTCCATTGTTCGGACATTGGTGACGACCGAACTGAATGGGACGATCGACATGCGCCCGGCTCGAATTCAGGACCTCGATGATGTTCAGTTGGGAGACGGCTCCAACCATCAGCACGGCACTGTCGTCGAACTTAGCGTCCCGACGGTTGAGTGATGGGCGCTGATTCGGGGCCAGTCGGCCCTGATCAGATCGAAAGGTTCAGCTCGCGGCGGAGCGAGCAGCTCGGGCGGCAGCGACGCGCTTGCGGCGGATATCCCGGCGCTCTTCTTCGGTGAGGCCGCCCCAGATACCTGAGTCCTGGTTTGTGTCGAGCGCAAAGTCGAGACATCCCTGCGACGATGTGCACTCGCCGCACACTTCCTTGGCATTGTCAATCTGGACCAGTGCATTTCCGGTGGTTCCGACGGGAAAGAAAAGTTCCGGGTCGGTGTCACGGCAGAGCGCGTCGTCGCGCCAATCTGCCGGAGCGGCTCCCAAAGTGATGCTGGACGCAAGGATCGTCACGGGTGTACTCCACGGAGATTGTCAGGTTGCTGCGAAGACGGGTTGAAACAGCACAAATGGGTATGAGATGCCGCCCGACCGGCGACGTCACCGTAGGCGCGACCTGTCGGTGACACAAGAGGTGATTTGTGTGACGCGCGCCTCCTTGACGTCGTGTACGAGTACGTGCTGAGGATGTGCCGCTCCACAGTCAGGCCATACTTAGGGATGCTTGTGATTGGACACCGAGGCGCATCTGTCGCCGCTGCAGAGAACACTGTGCAGGCCTTTGTGCTGGCCGATGCCATGGGTGCCGATGGTGTTGAGCTGGACGTTCGGTTGGCGCCAGATGGGCGCCTGCTCGTGAAGCACGACCCGTTACCGACTGATCTCGATGACCTCGAAGGGTATCCCGAGTTGCGAGAGGTGCTGGCGGTTTGCGGGGAGATGCTGGTGAATGTTGAGATCAAAAATTCTGCAGACGAGTTGGGCCGTGACGCGGTTGAAGCGGTCGTCCAGCTGACTATTGCGGAGATGCGATCACACGGACTGGCTGAACGCTGGATCATTTCGTCATTCGATTGGGACACGATCGAACGATGTCGCGCAATCGCCCCGGACATCGCAACGGCATATTTAGTGATGGAAGCAACTGCCGGAGTCATCGCCCGGACCGCTTCGGCCGGTCACATTGCTGTGCATCCGGATGAGCAGTCGGTCACGGCAGAAACGGTGGCGGCTTGCCACGACGCTGGACTGGCGATTAACACGTGGACCTGCAATGACCCGGTCCGACTCGTCGAGTTAGCGGACTGGGGTGTGGACGCAGTGTGCACAGATAAGCCGGACATCGCCCTCGCTGTCCTCGGGCGGCGGATTAGCCCGGTTGAGGCTCGGTGGGAAACACCAGCTTGACTGCGTCGGGCACGTGCACAAACTCGAGCCGTGAGGTCTCGCCGAGCGCATCGCCGTCGACCTGATAAGGAAACGGTGTCGTATGTTCGGCAACGAAGTAGGTCACATCGGATCGGATGTCGAGATGGTCGGCGGGGTTGACTCCGCCACCCTTTAATGCGCCAGCCAGTGAACTGAGGATCGCAGTTGCGCGCATTGTGCGGAAGGTAACGACCACAAGTCCCCGATCGAGCGTGGCGGCGGGAGAAAGGTCGAGTGGCCGGTTGCCTAAGTAGGTATAGGGGTTGGTGTTGAGGACGATCGTGAAATAGCCATCGTCGACCTTGCCGCCCGCTGTCGATGTGCCGTCGCCGTCGATACTAAAGTGCGGATGCTTGCGGTCGTAGCCCCTGAGCCAGGTGGAGAGGCCTGCGTAGATGAAAAGGGGATGGCCGAGCCAGCGTTTCAAGGAACCGCGCCGCTCGACCTGTTGGACCACGGCTGCGTCGTACCCGATGCCGGTGTGGAAGCAGAAGTACCGCCCATTCACCTGACCGAGGCCAATCGGTCGAAAATCAGCCGCGTCGATCCCGCGTGCGAGGAACTCGACAGCCTCGAGTGGATCGTTCGGCAGACCGAGCGTGCGTGCAAATACGTTAGTGGAACCGCCCGGAAGCACGCCGAGCGCAGTGTCGGTGCCCGCAATACCAGTGGCGACCTCGTTGAGAGTGCCGTCGCCGCCGTAGCCGATCACCACATCTACACCACGTCGTGCAGCGTCGTGGGCAAAACGTGTTGCGTGGCCGCGTCGGTTGGTCTCGACGATCTCGACATCGTGGCCTTGGCTCAATCGGCGGTGGACCACAACGGTGTTGCGCGCAGTCACCGACGATGCGAACGAATTTACGATCAGGAGAACTTTCATCGCTCAACCACCACCACCACAGACGCTCACGGTACCGGGCCTACGTTTGTGGCAGGCGACATCGGGTCGGTTGGCCGGGTCTTGCCGTACCCCGTCTTAGTAAGGGCGAAACAGGAGGAGTTTTGTCTCACCCGGGACACATTGTGAGTGAACTTGAGTTCCGCTTTGTTAGCTAGTTGACCGGGCGGTAACTTGTGGGTCTTATGAACGTGATCGTCTGTGTGAAACAGATCCCTGATCCGGCACTGCCGGGTGAGCTGGATCCCTCGACCAACACGCTGAAGCGAGACGGGAAACTCATCCTTGATGAGTCGGACAGCTATGGCGTCGAAATGGCGCTTCAGCTCGTCAACACCGCTGGCGAAGGCTCTGTCACCTTGGTCTCGATGGCCCCGAATGATGAGGTTTCCGGTCTGCGTACCGCCCTCGCTATGGGCGCCGAGAAAGCTGTGCTCGTTTCTGATCCAGTGCTGGCCGGTGCGGATGCCCTCACTACGGCCAAGGTGCTTGCCGGCGCAGTCGGCAAGGCGGGTGACTACGACCTGATCATCGCTGGAACCGAGTCGTCCGATGGCTACACCGGAACCGTGCCAGAGCAGATGGCAGAAGTTCTCGGATTGCCGTCGGTTGGCTTTGCTAAGACAATCGCAGTCGACGGCAGTACTGTCCGAGTCGACCGCCAAACCGAAGCTGGTTATGACGAGGTCAGCTGCTCGCTTCCTGCCGTGGTCTCCGTCACTGCCGGAGTCGTCGAGCCGCGTTACCCGAGCTTTAAGGGCATCATGGCTGCTAAGAGTAAGCCGGTCGAGACCGTCACTGCTGCCGATCTCGGCGTCGAGTCGGTGTCGTGGGCACAGTCGATCAGCTCCGTCGAAGATGCGCCTGCCCGTGAAGCCGGCGAAATTATTGAAGACGACGGCGAAACGTTCAACAAGATTGTCGAATTTCTCGACAACCTGAAGGTCATCTGAGGAGTCTGAATCATGGCTGTTAACAACATTTGGGTCTTTTCGCAGGCCAACGACGACGAGGCCACCACGGCCTCGCTCGAACTGCTCACTAAGGCTCGCTCGCTCGGCGGTACTGTCTCGGCGTTCGTCGCAGGCGTCGCTGGTGGTGCTGCTGCTCAACTCGCCGATCATGGCGCCGCCAAGATCTACGAAACTGGAGACCTTGCTGGAGCCCTCCCTGGCGCAGCTGTCTCGGCTGCAATGCAAGCAGTGATCGACGGCGGCGACGTCCCCGATCTGATTATGTTCCCCCAAAACTACGAAGGGCGCGACGTCCTTAGCCGCCTGTCGGTCAAGCTCGACCGTACTGTGCTCACCAACTCCACCGATGTCACGGTCGACGGTGACTCGGTGACCGTGCAAACACCGATCTTCGGTGGCAGCAAGCTAGTGAATTCGACGTTTACTGGAGTAGTGCCGTTCCTTGCAGCATTCCGTCCGAAAAGCTTCGAGGCTGCTGGCGGTGCTGGTGCTGCTGGCGAACTCGCCTCGGCTCCGATCCCGGATCTTGGCTCAACCGGTGGAGCCACCATTACTTCGGTGCACGTCGAAGAGACCAGCGGTCCAAAACTCGACGAGGCCGCTGTGGTCGTCTCGGGCGGGCGCGGTCTTGGCGAGGCTGACAAATTCGACATGGTCGAATCGCTCGCTAAGTTGCTCAAGGGAGCGCCTGGAGCATCGCGAGCTATTGTCGATGCCGGTTGGGTGCCGTACAGCTATCAGGTCGGACAGACCGGCAAGGTCGTCAAGCCCACCGTCTACGTCGCTGCGGGCATCTCGGGTGCCACTCAGCATATGGTCGGCATGAAAGGCGCAAAGAACATCATTGCGATCAACAAGGATAAAGAGGCGCCGATTTTCGGTGTTGCCGATCTCGGCATCGTGGGAGATGTTCACAAGGTGATGCCTGCCCTGATCGCAGCTTTGGAGGCGCGAGGCTGAAGTTGCGCACGCTCAACTAAAAAGGTAGGAGCCGGGCCTGAGTGATAGGCCCGGCTCTTTGCTTTTTCTGGCCCACCCTCTCGTAACCTTTCAGCCATGGCTCAGTTGATGGTGTGGATTGATCAAGACCTGTGCACAGGTGATGGAATTTGTTCAGAGATTTGCCCTGACGTGTTTCAGGCACGCGATGATGGGCTCTGGATCGTCAAGGAAGAGTCCTCGCACTTCGGCACGACCGTCCTCTTCGATGGTGGTGAGGGCGCTGGCCACGGTCCCGCTATGGGTGACGGCGTCGCCCGCATCCCTGACTCGCAGATCGACACCGCTGTCGACGCAGCCGAGGAATGTCCGGGCGAATGCATCATGATTGAACCAATTGATCAAGCCGCTATTTCGGCTCGCGGAGTTTGAGCGGGTTGCACTGTCGCCGGTGGTGGCTAGACATCGCGAATATCGCACCATTGCTGTCGTCACGTTGAGTCACGGGCGCTGACCGCCCAAGCGACACCTTCAGACCCGTCCTCGACAGCGAGTTGTAACGTCCAGCCGATTGTGGGTTCGAAAGCGTCCCAGCGATACCAATTGAGTTCGTTTGCGAACTGACCAAGCGCGTCGGGGTTAACTGGCCAGTTGTCAAGAAAGTCGCCAATCGCAGCAAGAATCCACCATGCACCAAAGCGCCCAGTGGCCGCACCGCGCCGCCGACCGTGGGCGCCGCCGCTTGCTCCCGCCCAAGCAATCCAGGCCATGGCTGTGCGGGCGTTGAGTTCGCAGACCCGTGCCCGGCGTGGCCCCAGTGCGCCGATTGCGTCGCCGACGTCACCCTCGACGCACACGACCTCGACGGTCCCGTTCGAACCAGAAAGCCAGGGTTCGACCAGTTGCTGCACCGCAAGTTCGACATCGTCGTTAAGCCGTTCGGCCTCGCTGCTTGTCTCGATTTCTTTCCAATTTGTGGGCAGCCTCGGAGCGGGAAAATCGGCATCGTTGTCGCGGTACGTTGCGATGGGATATGTCGGTTCCCAACCCTCGAGTCCGAGCGGAATATCGAGCACATCGGCGATGTCATCGTCGATGACATCGCCTCGAATCACCCGCTCGTGAGCAACGAATGCTGCCCTCGGTGATGGAGTTAGCTCGGAGCGCAACGCATCCCACGTATGGTGCTGGGCGGCCACCTCGGTCAGCGGTCCGATGGTGAACTGGCCTGACAGCCCGTCGCTCTCATCAAGGACGGCAGCAACATGATGGGGTGGAGCGAGGAGCGCCAAACGGTACTCGGCCATCGTTGCGGCCGGCCAAAGTTGGCGCCCTGTCTTCACTGCGCTCCGGGCTTGGTCGCGGACCCGCAATAGGCCATCCCAGTCGCCAGTTGAGCATCGGTCATCGATCATCCGGACGAGACCGTCGAGATCTGCAGCGTGAATCAGATCATCGAGGTCGTCATCAGTCATATAAGCATCCTCGCACGGAACAAGTTCGCGTGACAGCTGAGTGCTGACGGACAGTTCAGACCAGTGGCCAGGGATAGCGACGGCCGGTCGGGTCGGTGGGAAAACGGCGGTGCTTGACAGACCAGGCGGCACGGCCCTGGATTGCCTCGACTTCGTCGTCGCTCAGCAGGGCCGCTATGTCGAGCGGGACTCGATCGACTAGGCGGTTGACCCGATCAAGTAGCTGATCGGAAATTGGCTCGTCGCCAAACTCCCAGATAACGGTGCGGAGTTTGTACTCGGCCGCGAAACACAAGCCGTGGTCGATACCCCACACTTCGGCTGGCAGCAGCGTCCCGTCTTTAGCACTTCGCTCAGGGACAAGAATGCAGTGCCCACTCTTACGATCGGTGTTGTTACAAATGATGTCGAGAAGCGCCAGGGCACGAAAACGATCATGGAGATCGACACGAGACTCCATCATCGTGAAGTAGTGCTCGGTGAAGTCGCCAGCGACAAACCACTGCACGGAGCCTTCACCCACGGGGCCGTTGCGCAGCACGGTCGGCGGCACGACGTGCAGGCCGAGGGCCTCGCTCATTCGATAGGTGGCCACCTCGCGACGGTGTAATCCGGGCTCGAAATCCCAGAGGGGCCGCTCGCCCCGCATTGGCTTGTAGATGGCCGGGTGCGACTTGCCGTCGTGAGTGACGTGGACCAAGAACGTTGCATTACTGCTGTACGGCATTCGCCCCTCGACCTCGATCTCGCCAAAGAGCAGGTGCGTCATCGGGTCCTCGACATCGTCGATGCGCAACTCGACGCCCTGCTGATCACTTACCTCAGGGTTCTTTTCGTCGTCATCGACGAAATCGCCGTCCAAATCGTCGCGCGCCACGTCGGTCAGTTCATGCGGGGGCAGGCATGTCCATCGGGATCGATGGGGTGGCTGCACCACTGACAGTCGGGCCGCCCGGATTCGACCACTCGGTCAGCGTGATCGCAAAATGCTGCGGCCTGCCCACGGCTGACGAAGAGACGGACGTGACCGCGGTCGTCATCAAGGAACTCACCTTCTTCGTTCACCTCACCGACTTCTTCGAGCTGAATAAGTACCTTGTCGCTGGACCGGTCGTAGCCAAGCCCGATCGGACCGAGCACGAACGATGCGTCGATCGGTGGCGCGAGTTCTAGCGCCCCTGGCATTGGACGGTCTTCGGGTGGCGGGAGGTCGCTCAGCACCTTACGGAGGTAATCGACGATGGCAGCTGTCTGCTGCTTCTCGCACTTGACGCTGACCCGTTGACCGTCGGCCCGGACCTGCATGTAGAACGTCCTGTTGCCCGGCTCACCGACGGTGCCCGTCGTAAACGAGTCAACGTCATCAAACTCATAAAAGACGCTCATTAGGCCGGCTTAAGCTCGGTGAGAGGACGGCCGGTGGAGTTGACGGCGAGCACGATGGCCCCACCGGTGTGCCATGTCACGGCGCTGATTGAAGCCGGGCTGATAACGATCCGCTGGAAGAGATCAATGTGCGTGCCCATCGCATGTGCGACCGCTGCCTTGATCGTGTCGGCATGCGAAACGCACACGATGGTGCCGCCAGGGTGGAGCTTGCGAAGCTTGTCGAGTGCGTTGATCATGCGCGTCTGCATTTCGGTGAAGCTCTCGCCGTTGGGGAAACGGAACGTTGACGGAGAGCGTTGCACCGTTTGCCACTCCGGCAGCTTCATCAGGTCCTTCAGCTGCCTGCCGGTCCAGTCACCGAAATCGCACTCGAAGAGTCCTCGTTCGATCTGTGTTTTGAGGCCGCATGCCGCAGAGATCGGAGCGGCGGTCTCCTTGGCTCGTTCCAGAGGCGAGCTGTAGACGGCATCGATGTTCAATTCGGCAATGCGGAGCGCAGCGATCTCGGCCTGTTCGTGGCCGAGGTCGGCGAGATGCAGCCCCTTGGCCCGGCCGGGTAGCACCTTGCCAGTGGTGGGTGTCTGGCCGTGGCGGACCATGAGGATCGTGGTCGGCTTCGGACTCGGCTTGGCAGCCCGTTTCTTCGAAGCAGTGGTGGTTCGCGAAGCAGCCTTCTGCCCAGACTTCGTGGCTGCTGAGGATGCTGATTTCTTGCGTGTCGTTGTTGCCATGATTGCCTTTCACGCTACCGAGGGCCAACCTACTGTCGATGTCTGTAGCGAATCCTTCCGTGCCCCCAAAGAACTCCTCCAACAAGTCCCCCAAGAAAGTCGCCAAGAAGCAGTCGTTGTTGGCGTTGCGCAATCTGACCCACGAGATTCATGAATGTCGTGAGTGTTCGCGGTTGGTTGCGTGGCGCGAACAAGTGGCTGTGGAGAAGCGCGCCTCGTTTCGCGACGAGGAGTATTGGGGCAAGGCGATCTCGGGTTTCGGTGATCCGTCGGCCCGCATCGTCATTCTGGGCCTTGCACCGGCTGCCCACGGGGCCAACAGGACCGGACGCATGTTCACGGGTGATCGCAGCGGCGACTGGTTGTTTCGGGCAATGCATCGAGCCGGACTTGCGAATCAGGCCGAGTCCGTCGGCGCGGACGATGGCCTCGAGCTGGCTAATGCTTGGGTGACTTCAGCGGTGAAGTGCGCCCCGCCGCTGAACAAGCCGACCACTGATGAACGTGACGCCTGTCGTCCATTCCTTGAACGTGAGCTTAAGGCGCTCTCAGGTGCGGCTGTTGTTATCTGCCTCGGAACGTTCGGTTATAACGCAGCGTGCCAGTTTTTCGGTGTCCGACCTCGCCCCAAGTTTGGTCACGGACTTGAAGTGCCCGTCGCCTCTCTCGATGGACGATCACTCACCATTGTCTGCAGCTACCACGTCAGCCAGCAGAATACGTTCACCAAGCGCCTCACGGAACCGATGCTCGACGCCGTGTTCAGTCGTGCAGTCGAACTCGCCGATCAGTAACGCTCGGTGATGACCATTTGACAGCTCAGGGACGGCCTGAGGTGATGGCAAGGCGGAGGGATTCCGCAGCGAGCGCGTGCGCAGCCCGGGCGTCGCCGAGCATGTGGGGAAGCGAGAAGAAGCCGTGGAACTGTCCGGTGAACTCGACATGGCTGACCTTGACGCCGAGCGCCGCCATGCGATTGGCGTAAGCAACGCCTTCGTCGCGCAGCGGATCGAATCCGGCGGTGATGACGAGCGCCGGTGGGCTTTGCGCAAGGACGTCGTCGCCGACGAGCAGGGGCGAGACCCTCGGATCTTCAACGGTTCCTCGGTCGCCGGCCAGGTAGTGGTTGATGAACCACTGCATCGAGGACTTCGTCAGGAAGTAGCCCTCGGCGTTCTGCTCATATGACTCGGTGTTCATCCGGCAGTCGGTCACCGGGTAGATGAGCAGCTGGAACATGATCGGAGCGGGAGCGACGTGCGCGACGACTGCGGCAAAATTCGCGCCAGCAGAATCGCCACCGACCGCGAGGCGATCAGGGTCAATGCCGAGTTCGGTAGCGTTGGCATGGGCCCAGCGCGTTGCCTGGATGCAATCGCCGAGGCCAGCTGGGAACGGGTCCTCAGGCGCTAATCGGTAGTCGATGCTCAACACCGCCTGACCGCTGCGGTTCGTGAGCGACCGGCAGATGTTGTCGTGGCTGTCGAGGTCACCGATGACCCAGCCGCCGCCGTGGAAGAAGACGAGGAGACCAGGCAGGATGTCAGTCGGCGCAGGTAAATACAGGCGGGCTGGCACCCCGCCTGCGTCAACCGACCGAATCTCGTGGCAATCTTCGGTCGGCTCGGGAGCGAGTTCGGCTCGCGTCGCGCGAGCCATGGCCGGTTCTTGGGAATCGAGCGCAGGAGTACCGATTCGCTCCATTAGCTCGAGCAATGTCTGCGCTTCCCAGTTGAGTGCTCGATGCTGTGACTGGTTCAGGGGTTGACTGAGCGGCATCCCGACATCGTGCCAGTAGCCTTCGCTCACTGTGAACTCAGAGCTCGCCACCATCGAGATCAGCACCAGCGCAACACCAGCGCGCTCGCCGGGCCGCTACCTCGCAGCGCTTGCCGTTGCCGTGCTTGGTCTGAGTGCTTGTAACTCGGACCCTGGCTCAAAGCGGGTGGCTGAGGACATCATTAAAACTGCGGTCGTTCAAGGTGATCTCACCGAGGCGCAGGGCAACTGCATGCTTGATCGAGTTGAGGCTTACAGCCAGGGCGAACTGGACGACATCACCAAGTCCGCTGGCGACGCCGGTCCCGGCACCGCAATCGAACTCTTCGAAGCCGACCTCGCCGCCTGTAAGTAAGACGGCTTGGTGTCAGGCACCAAGCCGTCGGCTACTCCTTTGGCTTGCCCCCCTCGGTCTTGGCTGCGGCGGCCTTTTTTTTCTTGGGTGGCGGGACACCGATGGCGGGTGCACCATCGGCCTCCTTTGGCCAGCGACGACGACTGACGATCGAGAGCAGACGAAGCAGGCGCATCGCCGTCTCGTCGGTCTGCGCCGGGCGCGCGATCAATGAGCCGTCGGCGATCATCCGCTCGATGACCTCTTCGCCCAACTCGGTGCGGACAATGGTCAGCGTCCAGTCATTGTCTTCACCAATGCCGCCGGTTGCAACGTCGGAGTGCTCGGCCGCGAAGTCAGGGCAGCTCTTGCAGCCCTCGCGGGTCCAGGCGTGGCATTCCTTCAGATTGATCTCGTGATACGAGCCATCCTTCATCCAGATCTGGAAAGCGCCCTTGATGTTCATCTTGACCATGTCCTGCTTCTTCAAGCCGTACTTGGCCTCGAAGAGCTCTTCGAAGATGGCGTCGTCAAAAGTCTTGGAACAGAGCAAACCGATGTTGAACAGGAAAGGCTTGGACACCTTGCCGGCCTTGCGGTCCCACATGACGGGCGGCGAGGAGGTCTGACAACCCATGCCGACCAGTGCGAGGCGTTCATGGCCCTGCTCTTTGGCTTCGCGTAGCGCAAGCGGGTTGGCGCAGTATGTGTAGCGCGAACCGGCGGTGGCGAGAATCTCCTCGCGAGTCGACACAACGACCGGCTTGGCCTTCCACGCGTCGTCTTCTTCGACGCCGGAGACGAGCGCCGCATCGATGTAGTCGTGCTCGCGTAGCCAGATCAGCATCGCGGAGACGAGCCCGCCGTCCTGGCCCATCTTGTGCACCATCTCGTCACTGGCCCGCGTGAGATAGAGCTGGCGCCAGATGCCCGCCATCTCGTCTGGCTCACGAACACGACCGAACAGATGCATGTCGGCTGCTGGTTCCCAAGCACGAAAGCGGGGGCAGGCACGGGTGCACGTGGTGCAACCGCCGCCGGAGCCGAAACCGTGGACACAGTCGTCGAGCCCGAGTTCTTCTTCCAGATGGAAGGGGATGTACTTGCCCTCTTCGTGTTCGTACCCGATCACGTCATGCGGGCAGGTGACGACGCAACCGGCACAACCGGTGCACAGGTTGTTGGTGATGACCTCGTGGTAAAGCTCTTTCCACTGCGCCGTCCAGCGCTCTTTCTTGACCGGCGCGTCAGCAGCGGGCGGGTCGGATTCGATGGTCGTCATGCCGCTGACTGTACGTCAGCCATGCTCTCGCGACTCAACTGCACGAGACACACGATCGATGTGCCGAGGCCGGTGCTCTCGGGCGGTACGATACGGTCATCTGGATGACGTCGGCGCGTGACCTTGCCACTCGACGAGAGGTTGCACGCTCGTTCGTAGAATCGTCGTCGGCACGGGTGATTGGGGCGTTCCTGATGCTGGCGGTGGTACTTCGCGCAGCGATGGGTGGCTTGATCTGGGGCGACCTAGTCGCAGTCGCTGTGGTCGTCGTGTTGCTCGGTCCGGTCGAGTGGGTGATCCATCGAATGCTCTTGCATGCTCAGTCGACCAACCGTGTTGCCGAGTTGCTCGGCACCCGCGACTCGCACGAACGTCACCACCGCGTTCCAGACGATCTCGACTGGCTGCTGCTGCGACGTCCGAATGCGATCGGCTCGTGCCTGGCAATTGTCCTACCGCTCGGAGCGATTGCCTTGGTACTCGGGCCGGTTCCGCTCGTCTCGCCCGAGATTGCTCGCGCAACCGCGGCGTCGACGATGACTGCTGGCCTCCTGGCATTGGCCCACTATGAGTGGGTCCACTTGCTTGTTCACTCCAAGTATCGGCCGACCTCGCGGTACTACGCCTATCTCGATCGCAATCATCGGTTGCACCACTTCCGCAACGAGCGATACTGGCTCTGTGTCACAGTGGACGTTGGCGACCGGCTGGCGCGGACGTTGCCGGTCGATCGTGATGCGGTTCAGATGAGCGAAACCGTGCGCGCTCCGCTCCCCGCCGCCTCCGACCCGTTCTGACGAACCATCGCCGGGTCCGCGATGAGTAGTGTTTTGCACCGTGACCGTGGTGGTGACGCCAGACTTCGACACGTATCGGTGGGAATCGATTGCACGCGTCACGGGTGAGTTGCCGATGGTGCGGGTCCACTGGGCCGACGGGGTCCAGCTCGATTGTTTTTCGCTGTGGCTCTACGAGAACACCGTCGCCATCGACCCAATCACCCGCGAGTCCACAGTTGACCCGTTCGACCTGCCCGGCCCAGGAGTACTTGCCGGCGCACGCATCGGGTCCGATGGTGCACTCGTGGTCGCCTGGATCGACGGGACCGAGTCGAGCGTGCACCCCGGATGGCTGCGATCGATTGCCGACACCGAGCATCTCCCTGAGGCCGTTTCGGGCGCACCGACAGTGTGGACCGCAACGATGGAGGAGCCACCGACGTTCGATGGCTCAGTGGTTCTCCACAATGACTCGGTACTTGAGGCATGGCTGACCGCACTCGTCACACACGGACTCGCTCGGTTGCGTAACACGTCGGCCAATAGCGAGGCGATGGAGATGATCGGGCGACGGATTGGACCGATCCGAGGTTCCAACTTCGGCGACGTGTTTACCGTCCAGGCGATCTTCGACCAGGCCGACTCGCTCGCCAACACCGGCGCCAACCTCGGACAACACGCAGATCTTCCGACCCGAGAGACACCACCCGGCTTTCAGTTTCTCCACTGTGTCGAAAACACGGTCGCGGGTGGAGCGTCGCGAATGACCGACGGGCTCGCCGTCGTCGAGCGCTTGCGTGCGGAACATAGCGATCACTACGAGGCGCTCACCACCCTCGAGTGGGTCTTCGTCAACCGAGCGAAAGACGGTGATCACCGTTGGATCGGGCCAATGATCGATCACGGCACGGTTCACAGTCCACTCACAATGCGCGCCTTTTACCCCGTTCGCCTTGCGCCGCACATGGCGCCAGTCGACGTCCCTCGGGCGTACGCCGCGATGCGTGTGTTCTCGGCGGTCGCTCACGATCCGGAACTGATGCTGTCGAACCGATTCGAAGCGGGTGACCTCGTCGGTTTCGACAATCGGCGCATCCTGCACGGCCGGGACGCATACGATCCTGGCATCGGACGTCGAGTCCTGCGCGGCTGCTACATCGACCGCGACGACGTACTTTCGCGCTTACGTGTCCTCCGACGCAACCGTGCAACGGCGGCGTGACGCATCCAGCTGCTCTCCCATCACCCACACTCAGCTTGAGACAAAGAAACGAGACCCCAATGAGTTCTGTCTTCATCACCTGCGCTGTTACGGGCAGCGGCGACACCGTCGGAAAGTCCGACAAAGTGCCGT
>PASB01000034.1 GCA_002711735.1 Ilumatobacter sp. | reverse complement strand
CCGTCAGGGAAGACATGGCCCAAGTGGGCGCCACAGCGGGCGCACACGGTCTCGGTTCGCGTCATCCCATGGGAGTAGTCGACTCGATTCTCGATGCTGTCACCTTTGAGCGGAGCGTAGAAACTGGGCCACCCGCAGCCCGCGTCGAACTTGGTGTCTGAGGAGAACAGCGCCACATCGCACACAACGCAGTGGTACACGCCATTGCGAGTTGTCTCCCAGTACTTGCCGGTGAACGGACGCTCAGTGCCTGCATGCTGAGTGATCTGGAACTGTTCGGCGGTGAGGCGTTCGCGTAGCTCGGCTTCGGTCGGCAACATGTCGGGGAGTTTGGGAGTCTCGGTGTCTTCAGCCATTGACATAGCCTGCCAAGGCTGAGCCTCATTTTCGATGTTGGGCGACGAGTTTCGGATTTGTTTCTGATGGATGCCTTTCTCGCGAGGCTGATGTTGCTGCCTTCATGTCACGGCTCGTGCTTCACCTGGTATCGGCTTGCAACGAGGGCGGCTAAGAGCTGCTGCTCGCAGCGCTTAGCTTCGGAGATAGCGGTAGGGGAGCGGCTCTGCCGACCACCAACTACTACCCGGTGATAAAACCTAATGACAGCGAATCAGCCATCGGCGACCGGGTCTCCGTCTCGGTTCGAGTTTCATCTCTGTAGCGAGCTAGCTATTCCATTGCCATTGAGCGCGAGCTAACGCTCAGTCGTGTTGGCCGGTCTGCTTCAAGAAGGTGAGTGAGTCCCAGGTGTCGATCCGCTTGGTGATTAGGTCATCGCGAACGCTGAACCACATAACGCCGGGAATCTCGATCTGCTTGTCTTCGTATTTCGCTTCGAAGCGGTACCGGACTGCCAGTTCGGTGCACGAATCACGGCGCTGCTCGATCACATCGACGATCGAATACCGGCGATCGGCGAATGCGGCGAGGAAGTGCGGCAGGCGTCGGCGATATTCGACCCGGCCCAAACAGCTTGAACCCAACTCACTCAGGTGCTCGTTGCGAAATCCGTCAGAGACGTAGGACGCAATTGCGTCCGGGTCGCTGCGAGTAAATGCCTCGAGATACTCGCTAACCGCTGCGATTGCTGAACTCACGCCTCGCAACGTACATGGCGATGATTGGCGATCCAATGTGACGGTTTTAGCTCGGTGCGTGCGGGAGCAGTGACGAGAGAGCCGCCTCGGCAGAAGCAACGTCTGTGCGGTCCTCGTGAAGTAAGCGAGTGAGATTGCTCACCGACACGTAGCCGGCCTCGACGGCGCCACCGTCGGTGCTCCCCGGCAAGACGTTGACTTTTTCACCCCAGTTCATAACGACCCGGAATGCGTCCTCTTCGCCTTCGACGGGTTCGAGCTTCGCCTCGGTAACTGTCCTTGGAGGCAGCGTCCCAACGGTAGTGTGCCTCCACCCTAAGATTTCTCCGATTGGCCGTCCTGGCACGTTGATGTTTACGACGACTGGTTCGGTTGGCATATCGTCGACAAAGGCTTGAACGTAGGTGCGGGCGACATCGGCTGACGCTGCGAAAGACATGCCGCGCACGGCGTCATCCCAGGCTTGGCCTTCAATGCTGTATCCACTCACCGCCTGGCTGAAGGCGATGCCTGAAATGTTGCCGTTGCGGGCAGTAAGTGCTGCGCCGACGGTACCCGAGTGATACGTCGCTCGTCCGACGTTAGCGCCCGGGTTTACTCCGGAGATCACCAGGTCAAATGGGCCGCCGAAAGCGCCGAGCCGAGCGAACATCACACAAAGAGCTGGTGCTCCGCTGACCGACCAGGTGTCATCAGCGGCGACGTTCGAGAGATTGACCCGGCGAATGACCGGAGTGATCAGATGTAGAGCGCCGAGGGCTGCCCCGGCTCCGGAGTACTCGGTGTTGGGGGCCGCCACGACGATTTCGTGTCCCCCAGTGAGGTCGCACATTGCGTTTGCCAGGGCATGGAGCCCTGGCGCGTCGATGCCGTCATCGTTCGTCACGAGAATTCTCATGCGCGCATCCTCGCACGCCGCAGCGTCGGGCGCTAAGCGGCTGGATTGATCTGGTCTGGGCGTTGACTTGACCAACTGAACAATGACAGGCCGAGCACGACGAACGCCATCCCAGCGATCTGAGGAGCGCGGACAGACTCGCCGAGAATCAAGAATCCCCAGAAGACCGACAGAGCCGGCTGGCCAGATTGCATGATGCTGATCGTCGCGACAGGGAGGTGGCGTTGAGCGAAGATGATCAGGCCGTGGGCAAGCATCCCAGTGACAAAGGTGAGCAGCGCAACGACAAACCAGCCTCGTGGGGAGAGTGAGAATAGTCCACCTCCGGCGATTGATACGGCGATAGGCCCGGCGGTGATGAGACCCAGGGGCATCATGCACGCCATAAAGTCGAGGACGTCGACGCCGTGACTTCGAGCGCGTTTTGAGGTCAGCATGTAGCCGGTCCAGGTACCGATGACCATCACCATCAATAGGTCGCCGCCGAGTGTCGCTTCGCCTCCGTCGGGTCCGAACGCAAGAACGAGAATGATGCCGAAAACGGAGATCAGGCCGAATTTTAAGGCGGACCAATTTGGCCGCTCGCCGAAGAACACAGCTCCGGCCGGTAGGAGGATAAGAGGCGTCAGCGTGGTGATGAACTCGGCATGAGCGATGCTGGTGCGCGTGATAGCGGTGAAGAAGACCGCGATGTTTGCGCCGAAGAACAAACCGGCGGGGAGCACTAGCTTCCAGGTCTGACGCGATGGCCATGGTCGCCCTGTCCGCTGCCGAATTAGGGCCACGACTACCCACCAGCCGACAACGGCGCCGACCATGCGCCAGAACGCAACAACGGAGCCGGTAGAGGCAGACCATTTGATCGCTGCTGAACTAATCGAAAAACTGAGGACCGCTAGTGCGACCGCCACGAAACCAATTGGGCGCGGACGCGCCGCTGCAGTGTTCACGGCGACGTTGTTACCAGTCGGGCAGGTCAAGCCAGGCGTCGGCCGCTGCCGGATCACCGACAATGTCGACTTCGCTGCGATCGAGTCGGCCCATCAGCACGAGCCAGATGTCGGCTGCGGGACCGCGGAGCGCAGCATCGCCCTTGTCGTGTACTGGCAGCATTCGGTAAGAGCCGTTATCGGACCAGACCAGCCACTCTCCGCTCACGTCGGTGCAGTGCACGTGCAAGCTGGCCGAGGGCGGCGGTACGTCGGCCCGCGCCAGAATCCGGGGAAGACCCATCTCGAGATATTCGCCGATCCCGGTACTCGATAATTCTGGGTCGAGCATTGCCTCAAGCCCAGCCGCTGTCTGCGCATCCCAGCGGTGCATCGCCGTTTCCAGCGCTAAACGACGGCCCCAGACCCAGACCTTTTGTTCGAGCGGGAATGGATGCCAAGTTTCGGCTTCCGGCCCGGCAGCGGCGAGCGCGTCGATCAGTGCCGTGGTGCCGTCCACGATCCACACGGCGAGGTTGTCATCGGGTCCAGGACTGAAGTTGGTATCCATCGGAGGTTGGCTTCCGTGGATGATTGCGTGGGTGGCCCAACGGTGCACCGAACCCGTGTGTTCAACGAGTTTGCGCAGATCCCAATCGGGGCAAGCCGCAACCGGCGATCTGAGGTCGGCAGTGCGGATGACCGACGATATGAGGTCGACGTCGGCGCGAAGCTCCATCGAAATGTGGTTGCTGTCGGTGCTCATCTGGCTGACGGTAGCCTTTCCAGCATGAGTCCCCTCGAAGCCCTTTCCGGCGACAGTGGCGCTAGTCGCATCAGCGAACCGATTGTTACGGTCACGCCCGAAGCGCTGGAACATCTCACCGAACTCCGGAACAACGAAACCGACGGCGATCAGCTCGGTCTGCGCCTCGGTATTGCGTCGGCGGCCGGCGAAGATTTCCGCTACGACCTCTCCTTCGAAGAGTTTCTCACAGCGGCGTTCGACGACGAGGTGCGCACGCACGACGGTCTCAAGGTGATCATTCCCGGAAGTGATTTGGAGCTACTCACTGGTGCAACGCTCGATTACACTTCGACGCAGGGTCTAGTAATTCGCAATCCGAACAAGCCCGAAGCCCCAAATGTCGAGGGTCTAACTAACGACGATGAGCTCTCTGCGGAGATCGAGGCACTCGTAGCGGCTGAAGTAAACCCGGCGCTCGCGGCACATGGCGGTTTCGTCACCTACATCGGACATGACGGCGACGGGACAGCGTTCCTCACGATGGGTGGCGGCTGTCACGGCTGTTCGATGAGTAAAATGACGATGCTTGATGGTGTACAGACCATGCTTGTCGAGGCGTTACCCGCTGTCGAACGGGTCAAGGACCTCACCGATCACACCACCGGCGAAACCCCCTTCTACTCCTAAGGGCGGCTTTCCGCTACATCCAAGACAATCTTGCCGACGTGGGTTTTGGCTTGAAACTCGATCTGTGCTTCACCGATCTCCCTGAGGGGGTATGTTGCGGCGATTATTGGGCGAATTTGGCCGGATTCAATTCGTTCGATGAGACGGTCGAAGATGCCGATGTCGAGAACTGTGCATCCGAAGATGCTCAGGTCTTTTAAGTAAAGCGTACGCACGTCAAGTTCGATCATTGGCCCGGCAATTGCTCCTGACACCGCATAGCGCCCTCCAGGCCGGAGTAGCTCGAACAAGGATGGCAACATCGGCCCCGCAACAGCATCGACGATGACGTCGACGCTGTTTGCACCGAGTTCACGGACGATGTTGGCACTGCGATCAACGGTGGCATCAGCGCCAAGCTCGACGAGTCGTTCGCGCTTAGCCGCACCTGTTACCGCAATGGTCCGAGCGCCATATGCCTTGGCCAGTTGTACGGCTGCTGATCCGACACCCCCCGATGCTCCGGTGACAAGAACGGTGTCGTCGGACTGCACGTTGGCACGCATCAACATGTTCTCGGCGGTCGAGTACGAACACGGGAAAGACGCCAGCTCGATGTCACTCAGCGAACTGTCGACCGGGTGTGCATGGCGCGCTGCGACCCGGGTGTACTCGGCGAAGCCGCCGTCGCACTCGGAGCCAAGAAACCACGGACTGGCTAAAGGCTGTCCCTGAGCTTCCCAGATGCATGGCTCGACGAGCACTCGCTCGCCAATGCGGGCCGGGTTGACGCCGATGCCTACCGCCACAATCCGACCACAGACGTCGATGCCCTGGATGCGTGGGAGTGACACAGCGTCGCCGGTCCACCCCGCATCATCGACGCCTCCGTCACTCTTCGAATACCACCCGACACGCGTGTTGATGTCGGTGTTGTTGACGCCCGCCGCGCCCACGCGAATGAGGACATCGCTGGGTCCAGGAGCTGGAATTCGAAGGTCATCACGCCATTCGAGGCATTCGGGCCCACCGTGTGCAGTCAACACAACACCACTCATTTGACTCATGAGCTAGTTGCTGGCGGCGTGGCGAGCACTGAGCGTGTGACGAAGTCGGCGATGGCGGTCGTCTCCCAGCCCATCTGGTGCAAATCGAGCACCTCTCTCGGGTCGCTAGTGACGTTCCATGTGAAGAGCATCAACGTCGTGTCGCCGTCGAGTGCGTCGAGAAGTGGTTCGATCAGCGCACACGCAAATGCGATCACCGGTTCCCCTTCGTGGCGTCGTTGAAGGAACCCCTGAGAGGATCGAAGGTGGACCGCAAGCGGACCGTGCTCAAGGCAGGCCTCAATCCAACATTCATTCCATCGACAGAAGGAGCCGAGAGCGTCGTTTGTTGCGCCGCCGGATAAATCAAACAGTTCAGCCGCCCGTAAAGGAAGCTGTAGCACGAAGGCCTGAATGACATCGTCGACCGACGCAAAGTGGCGATATGCCGTTGCCGTGGAGACGCCGGCGAGCGACGCGACGTCAGTGAGCCTTATCGGCGGGGCGCCATGTTCGTGGACCCAGGCCTGGACTGCTCGGACCAGTCGCTCGCGAGTGCGTCGCGTATCGGCGCGCTCCGACGGCGCTCGCCCGGCAAGCGCAGCGAGGTCATCGCAGTCGTTGAGGTCGATGCTCACCCAGCCGACGATATCCGGTGCGTATCCCTCGGTGTCTCTGAGATGAGAGCAGATTCTCATATACGCTTGACGCGATGACGACAGTCAGCGCGCAGTCCCATTCGATGACAACGCCGCGAGTCGCTGCGTTCGACCGTTGGATTCGAGGCAGGTTCGCTGATCTCAATACTGAGCTTGAAGCGCTATACGCGGATCAGCAGAATCGGTCCGACGTTTCAGGAGTTGGCAACCACCTAAAGAAGTGCCTGCATGATGAAGGACGGCAGCTGATCATTCCACTCATTGAGGAAGGCAACACCGATGAGGGATTTGACGTGACGTTCGAACTGCTCGGTAACGTTGGCTACTACATGGCCGCATGTCGGCGCCATGAGATCACCGAACCTGCACGCGAGCGGGTCTCTCCCCTCGTCGAAGCATCAACCCTCGCTCTCCATCTCGGCGCCAGCGTGGGCACCGTGCCCCGCTTCGTCACGAGCCACATGGAAACCTTTAATCGCGCCGTTAATGGGGTTTACCGTACGTTTACACGAGGGAGAGATGAAAAGATCTTTCTCGACTTCAACACGCGCTCGGCGTTCGCGTACATGCGCGCAGCTGATGCACTCGGTCGAATTCACCCGATGGGGGTGTCTCATCCTGCTGCGGGTGACCTGCTGCGCGACGCCAAGCTCGCGCTTGAAGATGCACTGGCGTTGAACACCGAACTCGGCACACTCCTTAATGTTGATGAATTTTTTTTCTCGGTACGCCCCTACTACAAGCCCTATCGGGTCGGTTCGACGGAATACCGCGGCGCCAACGCAGGCGACTTCGCGGCGTTCAACCAGATAGATATGTTGCTTGGGCTGTGCAGCCCAACAGACTTGGCATACAGCCAGGTCGTTGTTGAGAAGATCCCTTACCTGACGCCCGACGAACAGCGCCGCCTCCAGGACTCATTTCGTCATCCCAATATTCTCGACGGCTTGCTCGCTCAAATTGACCACCGCAACGAGAACTGGTTCCAGCGTCATGTCGCCACGTTCCTCGAGGTCTGCGAAGCACACGGGCGAGCCGCAGCACAACATCACGATGAGCTCGTTGCCGGGTTCATCAAAGGACCATCCGAGAGAATTCCTGTCGAACATCTTCACGGAATTACGGCAAGCGGTCCGCCGCTAGAAGTCTTACTGCGTGCCCTCGAAGGCTTACGCGATCGCCGGCTCGCGCTCGATCGTGATGATTTCCCGACCAGGTATCACGACCTTGCGAGGCTGCGCGCCACGCTCCGCACATGATGGCGGTGCCGAGAAACTTCGTTGACTACGAAGGGATCTACCTGCTGAGTCACTCGATTGGGCTTCCCGTGCGCGGAACGCAGGAAGCTGTCGCAGATTACTTCAAGGTATGGGAGTCCGACACGCCGCACGCATGGCCGCAGTGGCTTGGAGCGATCGATCACTTCAGAGAGACCTTGGGTCAGCTGATCGGTGGCCCCCCGGCGTCGATCTGCCCCCAGAGCAACGTGTCGAGCGCTCTGTCGAAGACTCTTGGGGCGCTCCGCCAGTCGTTTGATAATCCGACAATTCTGCTCACCGAAGAAGCATTCCCGTCACTCGGCTATGTCTGCGAACACGCTGGTTATGAGGTGCGATACATCGGAGCGGATCTTGATGCAACTGATCCGGCAGTGTGGAGGTCAGCGCTTACTAGTGACGTCGACATCGTCCTGATCACACATGTGCACTCCAACACGGGTGAACAGGTTGACGTTGCCGACATCGCCGGCATTGCCCGCAGGCAGGGCGTGATCTCGATTGTGGATGTCGCGCAATCAGTGGGTGTGCTTCCGGTCGACGTCGACGCCTGGGATATCGATGTTGTTGTGGGAAGTTGCGTCAAATGGCTGAGCGGCGGCCCGGGTGGAGGGTGGATGTGGGTCCGTCCCGACTTGATAGAGCGGTGCACGCCAGTCGATGTCGGTTGGTTTTCTCACGATGACCCATTTGAGTTCGACATTCATGACTTTCGCTACGCCGGTGACGCATTGCGATTCTGGGGTGGCACCCCCACGGTGTTGCCCTTCGTGATTGCACGGCACTCCATCGATGCGATCCGGCGCATCGGTGTCGACGCCATCCGGCGACATAATCTGGCGATGGTTGATCAGCTCGTCGACGCACTCGGTGACCGGGTCCTCAGTCCTGCTCGGCCGGAACGGCGCAGCGGCACGTGCATCATCCGGGCGGGCGACGGTGATATTGAGATTCTGTCGAGGAAGGGCATCGCAGTCGACCAGCGACGTGGTGCAATCAGAGCATCGCCACACATTCACACGAGCGAAAATGACATCGAGATACTCGTGGCAGCGCTGCTTGCGCGCCGTTGAGCTCCCTGCGCGCGGTCAGGTCGCGAGCAGATCGTGGGATTCGGGATGTCGGCGCATGTAGGCCGCTGCGTACGAGCATGTGGGTTGAACCCTGAGCTGCCGCGCTCGCGCATCGGCGACTACACCAGCCATCAGCCGAGCTGCAAAGTCTTTGCCGCGATGGGCAGGCGCGGTCTGGACATGCGGAATAGTCATGACGCCGTCTCTCACTCGGTAGGTGGCTGACCCGACGCACTCGCCGTTGAGGCGAAGTTCGTAACAGTGCCCGGTGCCAACGTCAACAACCTTGAGTTGCTCGTATTCACTCATGCAGCATTGTCGCACGACGGTCGACCTGACTCACAGCCGCTGAGCGTTAGCTTCGGTGAGCTCAACCATTGGGTGCTTAACCTGTCGCTCTCGAGCAACACGCGCCGAAATAGATGCCTGGCCAATCGAAGATTAACCCGCACGACCTCCTCGTCGGGCTGAACTTGCATTAGCCGCCCCGCCTACTAGGGCAAGTCACGGTCCTTTGCTAACGACGGTGTCACCTCCCTTGATGACGAACTCCTTGCGCCCGAACATGTCCTTAGCGTAAAACACAAAGTCCTCGGAGAGTTATGCGTTCATCCTCCACGCAAGTCTGTCGGAGTAAGCCACCCTGGTGGTCGCGGCAAGTGTGTTGCCGATGTCTGCCCTGATGCTGCTGGTCATCGTTGATTCAGGGATGCACGGTAGTAGTCGAAGCTGATGATTAGAAATACTGCCTGTGCGTAAGACGGCGATGAAACCTTTGAGTTGCCCGGTGGCTGCCTCCTGCGTCGACACCTTGGGTTCCTGAGAAAAGCTGCGCAGTATCTCATTGATGATCTCGGGTTAAAGGTTGAGAAGAAAGTTCGGCGATGACCGAAAAAAGTGGAGGGGCCCCATGGCCGCGAGTCCGCCTCATCGTGTCGCTGCGCACGGTTAGTTGAGGAGGGCGATGACCTCGTCATGCATGTGGCCGTTGCTGCTAATCGCAGTGTCGTGAAGGTGCGTGGGCTCGCCATGGCGGTCGGTGAAGGTCCCGCCAGCGGCTTCAACGATGGGACGGATAGCCGCCAGATCGTACGGGGCGACGCCGACTGCATCGACTGCAACGTCCATTGCTCCCTCGGCAACGAGCATGTGCTGCCAGAAGTCGCCGAATCCACGCGAACGGCGTGCCTGCTGCTGAAGCGTGATAAGCCGATCAGTAAGGCCGAGACGATCCCACCCAGCATTGTGAGTGACGCACACCTGAGAGTCACCGAGTGCATTAACGCTTGAAACAGAAATTGATCGTTCGGTGCCACGAGCGGATACGTACGCACCAAGACTCACGCCACCCCACCATCGGAATCCGAGCGCAGGTGCTGACACGACGCCAAGAACGGGGACATTGTCGAAGGTCAGAGCGATCAATGACGCCCATACGGGAATGCCGCGGACGAATCCCGAGGTGCCGTCGATTGGGTCGATCACCCATCTCCACCGTGAGGTTTCGCTGCCCCCGAGCCCGTGTTCTTCACCAAAGGCCCCGTGGTCCGGTCGCTGAGCGGCCAACGAGTTGACGATCAGGGTTTCGGCTTGTCGATCGATCTCGGTCACTTCGGTCTGGTTGGTCTTCCAATCGACCGTGAAGTCGCGATCGACGAAGTGGGGCAGCGTAAATGCGTCGGCGACGTCGGCGACGTCGAGCGCCAACTCAAGGTCGGCCCGGAGATCCAGATCGCTCACGAGTTGGAATCGGCGCCGGCCGCTCGGTGGAAGTTGGGTGCGCGTTTCTCTTTCAGCGCAGCGAGACCCTCAGAGGCGTCGGGCCCGAGGAAGTTGAGCATTTCGTAGGCGAGAGACGCCTCGAAGTTCGGCAGTGTTTGGCGGATCCAATGGTTCAGCGCACGTTTGGTCATCCGAGTGGCGTCGACCGGCCCGGCGGCGAGCTTCCGAGCGACACTGAGCGCTGTGTCGAACACTTCGTCGGCTGGTACGGCCTTGGAGACCAGGCCGATACGTTCAGCCTCGGCGCCATCGAGAAAGTCGGCGGTCAGCAGGTAGTACTTCGCCTTCGCCATTCCGCACAACAGTGGCCAGATCGCCACCGCATGGTCGCCGGCGCCAACGCCGAGGCGAATGTGACCATCGGTCAACTTGGCTGTCTCGTTGATGATGCTGACGTCGGCCATCAGCGCGACGGCGAGTCCGGCCCCAACAGCGACACCGTTGATGGCCGAGACAATCGGCGTGTCGCAGTCGATCATGGTGCGCACGATGTCTCCTGCTTCGCGCATGACACGGATGGTCTGTGCGTAATCGCCGACCTGTTCGCTGATCCAGTCGAGGTCTCCGCCGGCCGAGAACGCTTTGCCGGCGCCGGTGACGATGACGGCGCGTACCGACTCGTCGTCGTCGATCGTTCGAAATACCCGAGAGAGTTGCAAGTGCATGGCGCCATCGGTGGCGTTGTATTTTTCTGGGTCGTCGAGGGTGATCAACAGCACGCCATCGGCGTCGGCGGGCTGTTCAAATCGCAGCCGGTTGTACTGCTGGTAGATCGAGAGGTCGATGTCAGTGGTCACGATGGGCACGTTACGAGATCAGATGCAACGGCCAGTGCTCGTAGGGCCGTCTGAGGTCAGAGCAAGCACGCGCCGGATCTCGGTGGCATCAGTGGCAAACCCGGTGCTGGCTCGCGTTCGAGAGCGCGCATACACGATGCCCATCACGGTTCCATCCTTCGTCACGACGGGGCCGCCTGAGTCTCCAACTTCGATGTCGCCGGAAATCTCGATCCCGCTCCGCTCCGCTGACTGTTCGCCATAGATGTCGTCGATGGTTATGGCTAAGCGCGTGGTCACGTTCACTGCTTGTCCGCTGACGCCGGTGTCGAGCGACCATCGGTGAGCGGTGGCAGCGCCGATTGCGACCTCGCCGGTCGCCAGCGGTGGGGCATCAAGGCCGGGCACGGAGAGGACTGCGAGATCTGCAGATGCATCGAGGGCTATCAGCTGCGCGGGCCACTCGACGCCGGCAGCATCGACGATGGTGATGGTGGTCGCTCCTGCCACGGTGTGCGCCACGGTGACGATCTGGCCGGGCACGCCCACCACGACCCCGCTCCCGGCGTTGGCGCTTGGCCCGCACCCGGTGGCGAGGATGCCAACGGTCGACGCGTTGGTGTTCTGTGTGGGAGTGCCACAGGCAGTGAAGACCGTCGTGCCGGCCAGCGCCAGGAGTGCGAGGCGTCTCACGTGTCCTCGATGGTGAGGACCGCTGCGGGTTCGCCGTTGACGATCTTGCCGTTCGGTACGAATCCGTACTGCTCGTAGAGCAGGTCATCGGAGTTGTCGTCGCCAACCCAGTAGGAGAGTCGCGTGTGTCCCTCACATTGGAAGCCAGTGCGTT
>PASB01000055.1 GCA_002711735.1 Ilumatobacter sp. | reverse complement strand
GAGAGAGAGAGAGAGAGAGAGATTCTGAGAGAGAAAATTAAAATAGGTCTCTTTTGGAAAAAACGTAGGTCTCTTTTGGGGGGGACGTGACCGAGACTGCGCCGCGAGGAACTTGAGTAAAAAAGTGCGCGCGGCGACGGCGATGCTCGCGGGCGACGCCGGGAAGATGTCGGAGGTGTGCAGCAAGCGGTTCGCGCGCGGCATGCGCGCATTCACGCTGCTGCAGGCGCACAAGCACGCGGTGATGGAGAACTCGGCGCACCGCAACACGGCGCGCTTCTTCGCGCTGCGTGGGCTGGACATCGCGAGCGCGGCGTACATCACGGCGCTGCAGGCGCAGATCGGCGACGCGATCCGGCACCTCGGGCTGTGCGGGCAGACGCGCGTGATGCACGTGTGCGAGGTGATCTGCCGGCAGCCGCACGACCGCTTCGAGACGCTGCACGTGTGGGCGACGTGCGCGCTGTCGGGGCGCAGCACGAACGCGGCGCTGTGCGTGTCGGGGTGGCGCGACGACGAGCGCGGCGAGGCGCGCGCCCGGCGCGGCGAGCACGAGGACGCGCTGGCGAGCCCGGGCTGCGCGCTCGTGCACCAGCCGGCGCTGTTCGTCGACGCGGCGTTCGCGCCGTTCGTGCGCGCGCTGTGGCTGTGCACGCACGTCGCGCAGGTCGAGGCGGTGCGCGTGCTGGCGCGGTGCGCGGCGCGCGCGGCCGCGGACGCGGACGGGCCGGCGGACGCGGACGGGCCGGCGGACGCGGACGGGCCGGCGGCGCCGACGACGATGGCGGGGCTGCTCGACAGCCTGCTGGAGCGCGACGAGCTGCACGACGCGGCGGCGACGGCGGCGTACGAGCGCGCGTTCCGGCACGTGCGCGGGACGCTCGCGGCGACGGCGGCGGCGCTGGACGCGGGCGCGGACGCGGGCGCGGACGCCGCGGACGCGGGCGGGCGCGAATCGCCGGCGGCGCATTAAAGCGCGGGGGCGCGCGCGCGGTGCGGGGCAAGCGCGTGTTCGCGTCGTCGGTCGTCATCGTGTACATGGTCGTTGTGAACGTGTTCTCGGCGGCCGCGCTGTGGGGGTACGTCGCGGCGACGCACGCGCGCGCGCCGCGGCGCTGGTGGCCGGCGCGCGCGCTGGAGACGCCGGCGCCGGGCGCGCAGGCGGACGCCGCGGGCGCGCACGCCGACACCGCGGGCGCGCCCGCCGATACCGCGGGCGCCGCGGACGCCGCGGGCGCCGCGGACGCCATCGCCGCGCCGGGCGCGCACTGCCCCGCGCGCGTCGTCGTCGTCGTGCACGTGGCCGCAGGCGCGGCGCGCGCGCTGCCGACGCTGAACGCGATGCTGCGCAGCGTGGCGCGCGCCGACGGCGTGCTGGTGCTGGTCGCGGAGGTCGCGGTGTTCGACGCGGCGCTGCGCGAGTGGTGCCTGCTCGCGACGGCGTGCCGGCTCGCGGTGCTGCCCGCGTGGCGCCCCGAGCGCGAGGACGCGCGGCACGGCGTGGGGCGCGAGCGCGAGGCGCGCGACGACGTCGCGGCGCCGCTGCACGCGGTGCTCGGGCGCGCGCTGGAGGCGGCGCCCGCGGTGTGCGCGGACGGCGTCGCGGTGGTGCGCGCCGGGCTGGGCGCGGACGCGAGCTTCGCGCGGCGGCTCGCGGCGGTGCCGCGCGAGCGCGTGGCGTGCCTGTTCGCGGGCGCGCCGACGCTGTGCTCGGAGGAGGCGCTGTGGGTGCCGCGCGCGCTGCTCGGCGAGGCGCTGCGCGCGCCCGACGAGCTCGCGCTCGCGCTGCGCGGGAGCGGCGGGGCGCTGCGCGTGCTGCGCGCGAGCGTGGAGCTGTTCGTCGCGCGCGCCATGCAGCGCGGCGCGTACGCCGGCGCGGTGACGGTGGTGGCGGCGCCGGGGTGAGTTATGTCGGTGGAGCTTGAGGTGTGTGTGGTGAAGTTTGTGGAATAAAGCATGTTGAATGACACACCCACGCTTGCCGGACTGAAGCGCAAGCTTGAGGAGCTTACCAGCTATGCTGAGACTCTGATGAAGCATGCAGATAAGCCTCCTGCGACAGCTCCAACATCTGCTCTGTCCCCTCGCAGCGCAGAAAGGCTGCGTGTGCTGCGCGAAGCTACGGAGAAGGGCAAGGCTCTCATTGAAGTTACAAAACCCCGTGGAAAGTGGGAAGACGGCGTCCAGCAGCGCAAGTGTCATGGGCAGTGGCTGCCAGTTAATATGTTCCACGACTTGGAAAGGAGCGCAGTTTGGAACGGCAAAGTTTGGCACAACCTCGATGGAGTACAGTATAAGACTAATCGTGACGGTGAAGTACCAAGCGTCATTTCTTTATGCTCGGCATGCATTGGAGAATGCCCTGCTTGCCATAACTTTGCTCTTATTTCCGATCTCAAGACGAATGGTATCTGCAAGGAGTGTGGGGTGATGCGTACAGAGCTGATCTTGCGAGAGGACGCCTAAGAGGTTATGTCTGCAGCTTTTACTTTTTGGCACCGGAAACCACGGCAGGCATGGGCCCGTGCAGCGGCGTCACCGTGAGCCTGATGGTGCCGGTGCAGGCGGCGGAGACGGAGTACCCGGTGGAGCGGCGCGCGGTGGGGGCGGCGCCCGCGAGCATCGCGACGCTGGTGCCGGCGGGCGCGGAGCTCTTCTCGGTGATCCTGGACCGCGCGGGGCAGACGTACCTGCGCGCGAACGCGCTCGACGGCGCGGCGAGCAGCCTGAGCACGCTGCGCTTCGCGCGGCCGGAGTTCCACCTGCGGCAGTACGTGCCGCCCGACACGGTCGCGCACGCGCTGTACTACCACCACGACGCGCACGGCAAGAAGGTGCTCGGGCTGTTCGACGCGGCGCAGGTCGGCGGCGAGAACGTGCGCGCGCGGCTGCCGCTCGAGCGGATCGGCGCGCTGCACGCGGCGCTGCAGCACGACCTCGCGCTGCAGCGGCAGGACGTGGTGTTCCACTGGTCGGGGCGCGAGGACGTGTGCGTGCGCACCGCGTGCGAGGGCTCCGGCGCGTTCGAGTGCCGGGAGATCCTGCGGCTGCCGGGGTCGCTGGACAAGGAGAACCCCGCGGTGCTGTGGCGGCTGAAGCGGGAGCGGGAGGCGTAGGCTATCATTGTAAAAAATAAAACATACCACGAAGCAAACTGAGCAATCGAATGCAGAAGAGCAAATGCAGGGCGCCAGCGCCCCCACTCCGTCGCGCGTCAAACTCGCCCCTGTGCCAGATCTCAACAACCTTCGATTCTGCCGTGCTTGCAAGACCTTCCTGCCTGTGGAGAAATTCCCCCCTGGCAAGCGGCGCTATACTTGCCGCGAACATCACTGGCTGCGCACGAAGAAGCCGAGCATGCAGCGCATGCTGGCCAATCCACACAGAAAGCTGCTGCGCGACATGTGGAAGAGATGCTGGAATGATGCAAAGAGTGTTTTCCAGCAATCGTGCATAGCAGTGGTGCAGCGAGACATCGAGGCAGCGCTGCCGAAGTGTGAGGCTGGACTGGAGCAAAGTTGCATGGTGGCGGTGCTTCCAAAAAACCCCACACAGCTGCTGACCCCTGCTAATCTCGTCTTGGTGGAATTCGCCGTGCGGCCTATGCTGCTTGCTGTGTACAGGAAGCAGGGCGCGACCGCATACATGTCAGAGCTCAGCAGGCATCAGCTCTGGTTGTAACAAGTCAATTTGAAAAACAAGTTTCTAACTGCAATTTTTTTGGTTATGTTGCCATTTTATTTTGAGCGAAGGTGCCGCTCTGCCAACGCCAGGTGGACCGAGCATGGAGCCCGCTGCAGTGGGCCTGACGTGCAAGGACGCGCTGGAAGTGTTCTCGCAGAACCAGACGCTCGCGCTGCAGAGGCGCGTCGCGGAGCTCGAGGCGCGGCTGGCGAAGTTCGAGCCTGTCGAGCATGTCGACAGGTTTGCGACGTACGAGGAGTTTGAGCGAATGTGTTTGAGCGCCAAAAAGAGGTTTGCGGCGTGGTCGAGGCAGCACGTGTGGAAAGACAATATTTTCACACATTACGAACCAGCTGAGCTTCACGACACTGTAAAAGAATTGGTTGTGATGTGGACGGGCAAAGAGGAGTTGAGTGATCACATTGCGTGGATGTGCTGCGACTGGGTCGCCGAGTTTAACTATAACTGGATGCATCAGCAGCGTGGACGTGAATGGACTGGTCGCGACTTCAGGTTCCGTTTGTGGTGTGAGGTTTTCTGGCGACTCGATGTTCATATCTACAAGATTGGCGCGTCAAACTTTCATTGTGTCAGATATATCAATTGGATCGATTTTGAAGACCAGACCGAGTTTGACGACCTGGCCCCGCCGCTCTGAATCGAGGAGCTGCCACAGTGTGCGGTGAAGTGCGTAGGAGCAGGAGGGGAAGGTTATGATTGTAATAAAAGAAATGTAGCCGCTGTGACGACAGACCACATTCGCACCGCCATGCAGCCGGCCGCACTTGGCCTCACGTGCCGCGAGGCGCTCATGGTCTTCTCGCAGAACGAGACGCTCGCGCTGCAGCGGCGCGTCGCGGAGCTCGAGGCGCGGCTGGCGCGCTGGGAGCCGGTGGCGCGGGGCGTGCATTCTTTTCCGGATATGAAGACGTACTTTGACGAGCGCGACCGCGCGAGCGACTACATCAAGGCGTGGATCGACGCGAATGTGAAGGGGTGTCCTGTATCTCTGTACTTCGTGCACAAGGTGTGCGATCTGTACGAGCTGGAGACATTCATGAAGTGCGTGGTGCTTAGATTGGTCGGGTCTGAAGCGCTGTGCAAGACAGTCGCGGCCTTGTGTGTGAACGTCGTGTATGCTGCGTGCGAGGCCGCGTTCTCCGTCGCGCGAGGCGAGTGGTGCACGAACCCGGCTCGCGTGCGGGCCGTGGTGTATGCGGCGATAGACGAGTTTGTCTTTGATTACCTGGACTCCATCGAGGCCACGACATACCCGCCTGTCGACGATGTCAATGAGCTCATGCAGTTCTTCGAGGACCGTGAGGAACGGCAGAATGAAACGTAGTTCGTTCAAAATAGTACCAGGTTTTCAAATAGTACCAATGTTCGGACCCCTTGAACAATGGTACAAATTTGACACAATGGTACTGAATTCAACTGAAAAATAAATGAAAATTTGATTGGAGGTTATGTTGCCATTCTATTTTGAGTTATTCTATTTTGAGCGAACATTGTTGCCGCTCCGCCAACGCGAGGCGTGCCGGGGATGGAGCCCGCGGCCGTGGGCCTGACGTGCAAGGACGCGCTGGAAGTGTTCTCGCAGAACCAGACGCTCGCGCTGCAGCGGCGTGTCGCGGAGCTTGAGGCGCGGTTGGCGCGGTACGAGCCGGTGCACAAGGTTGTTAGATTTGAGACGGAGCAGGACTTTCGCGATATGCTGGACCGTGTCTATGACCTGTTTTTCAAGTGGTTGAGGTCGAGCGTGGGTGTGCGAGCCGACAGCCCAACTGACGCCATGTACGACAAAGATGCGCTACACGACATATGCAAGGAATTGGTCGTGATGTGGACCGGCAAAACGGAGCTCGGCGAGCACGTGGCATGGCTGTGCTGTGAGAGGGTCGAGAAATGCATGGCCATGCGTACGCTGTTTGAAAGCCAGACACAAGTGGCATACGATGCTGAGGAAGTGAGGGACTGTATTTTTGGAGACGTTCTTGCTTTCATCAACGACTATTGTTACCGGATCGGTGCCTCCAACTTTTCAGAGATGGACCTCACCCCACCGCAACTTTGGGATTATAACTTCGCGGACGAAAGTGAGTAGGCGTGTGGTGCCCGAAAGGAATAAACACCCAAAAAATATTTCGCGCGCGCCGCAGTGCCACTCCCACCCGCCCCCAGCTAATTTTATAAAACATACACGGCCAAGCAACACAAATGTCGTATACCACACGCGATTTTAAAGTGCATGAGGTAGAGTGGAAGGAGTACGACGCGGAGGACTCGAGTTACGAGAGTGCTGTTCGATATCTGAAGTGGAGGCAGAACGTGCAACGTGACATGTGCATTTTGAGTGCCGGCAAATTGCGCAGGCTTGCATGCGCGTTGACACGTTTTCGCAACAAGGACGTCTCGGTGACGTCAGCTGATAAGCGTTTCTACTATAAGATGACTTTTGGGGCCTCATAGCTGAATGTGTTTGAAAGAATAAACACCCAAAAAATATTTCGCGCGCGCCGCAGTGCCACTCCCACCCGCCCCCAGCATGCGCAAGCGCAAGTACGCGCACCTGCGGCGCGGGCGGCGCGTCGAGGACTGCCTCACAGAGGACATCGACGCGTTCTACGCGGCGGCAATGGGGGCGGCGGAGGCCGGGGACGCGGGGACGCCGGCGACGTGCATCCACAACCTGGTGGGCACGGCGAACATCGAGAGCTCGCAGGCGCCGTTCGACCTGCTGACGATCAGCCGCGTGATGCCGAACGCGACGTACGACAAGCAGAAGTTTGCGGCGATCACGATCCGCATGCTGACGCCGATGTGCACGGTGCTGCTGTTCACGTCGGGGAAGATGGTGCTGACGGGGTGTAAGTCGCTGGTGGAGTGCTTCCAGGCGAGCCACGAGATCGTGCTGCTGCTGTCGCGCAACCTGGTCGGCGTGCGGTTCCGGCTGCGCTGCGTGCAGATCCAGAACATCGTGGGGAACGTGGACCTCCGGCTCGGCGCCGGCGCGAGCGTCGACCTCGACTCGTTCTACCGCGACATGAGCGTGTTCTGCACGTACCAGAAGAACATGTTCCCCGGGCTGATCTACCGCGCGAACTACTCGCCGGTGGTGCTGCTCGTGTTCCAGAGCGGCAAGATCGTCATCACCGGCGGGCGCAGCACGCGGGATATCCAGGACGGCTGGCGCCAGCTCTGGCCGGTGGTGAGGCGCTACGTGCGGGAGGGGCGCGCGTGAGGCGGCGGCGGTGTATTTAAGTTGTGGGTGTGAGAGATAGATGTACAGATATGGCTGTACGTATGTCGAGGACTTTGGTCCTTTTTGCGCTCGCGCTTTTTGCGCTTGCATGCTTGCTCGCCACGGTCTCCGCGTCCGGTGGGAAGGAGGTGTTTGACCTTACCCAGACCGATTCGGACTCGGACGATCCAGCTGCGGCTGGGCCCAGCCTCAGCCGTCAAGTGCAACAGACAGCTCAGCGCGCTGCGGAACGCGCTGGGACAGCTTACAGGGCCGTCCTGGCATTTACCTGCTCGGAGACAACCACCTGGGAAACACAATTTGTGGTTCCGGCACGACAGACCGTGAACGCTGCGGCTTCGGGTGCTGCGGGGGCTGCGGCTTCGGGAGCTGCGGCTTCGGGAGCTGCGGGGGCTGCGGCTTCGGGAGCTGCGGGGGCTGTGGCTTCGGAAGTTCCGGTGGCTGCGGTGCCTTTCACCGAAGATGAGAACCGTCGGTACCAGCAGCAGCGAATCGCGGAGCTGATGGCGGAGCTGGCGGCGTTGCAGCAACCAGTCGGAGGTCAGCCCAAGCCCAAGCAGAGCAAGCAGAGCACGATGAGCAAAGCACAGAAAGAGTTGCTACTCTTGCAGAATGCTCAGTGTGTTGTGAACCCCTCGCACGGCAATTGCACGGGTCCTTTTGACACACCACAGCAGAAGCGGGTTTCAAAGCCCACCAAACGGCTCTGTGACGAAGTAGCCGATCGGCTTCTTGCCTTGGAAGCGAAGAAACGCTACCGTGGTAAAGGTAATGCTACGGGCCCCAGGAAAATGAAGAGGACTGCGCCGACACGGGCAGCATTCGACTTGAATAGCACTGACATGTGTGAAATCGATTACGCCAATGATGCGCCGCTTCCTTACCAAAACGTGTCAACGGGGCAAAACGTGTCAACGGCGCAAAACGTGTCGGGGGAGCATTTGGAAACGCCAGACATGTCAGGCGCCGAAAGCGACGACCTGGATTCCAAGACACAGCTTGAAGCCGTCGATCGCCGTGAGCGCGCCCGTAATTGGGCGCGCGCTACGTCATGGTCTAACGATTGGACGGATGCTCAATGGAGCACGTGGTGCCGTAGCACGGATGACCTCTGGCCCAACTTTGGGCAGACTTCTGAGAGCTCAGAAGGCTCCAATGTGTCGTACACGAGGGCCTGGGTGCAGCGGGGGCATACACAGGACAACGAGGAGTGCACATGCACACACTCTCCGGAGTATGTGGCGAATGCCGAATGCCCCTTCACGTCATTCGGGGCCGAGCAGGAGCTATACGACTACGCGACGTCGGAGGGTTTTGCTCTCGGCTTAATGATGATGTACGACCACATTGCACAGTTGAAGGCATACAACTTCGTGTGTCCCGACAACCTCATCGAGTATCGTTGTCCGAAAAGGCTTCCTGACGATCCGATGCAACGCGCGCAACTCCTTCACAAGATGGGCGTGCGCGAGCGGCAGGAACATTTCACGGAGCAAGCCATCGCCGCTGCCCTTCGGAAACACCGCACGACAGGCATGAGCCGAGTCACGGTCAATCACGGGCCTGGCAGGACGACAGAAGAGGAAGATATAACTGAGTCTTCTTACGTTGGCGGGAGTGAGGATGTGGTCTGTGCTGACGCGCGAGTCGATGTTAGCTGTGGTTGTCTGCAGCCGACGCCCGAAGTTTGTCGGGCGGAACACAATTGGCATCAAGAGGCCATGGTCATTGACGGCACGCCGACGCCATCGGGTATGCAGTGGACGCTGTTTTTCGACGAGGAGGAACATCGCGACGCTGTCATCGAAGCTGCAGGGTCACGCTACGTGGGAACGACTGATGAGGGTTATATCGTTGTGGACACTGGCTCGCCCCCCGTGGCTGGAGAGTGCGGCATTGCCGTGACAGTAAACTGTTCCACTCCTGACGCCACAGATAACTCCACCATCAACACCCTTCTTCAAGCACTGGGGGATAGTGTGAGACACACGCATGCCTCGACAGAAGATGTAGAGTATCTGGACCCCGTGGAGAATCAAACTTGGCCGCAGGACGGCGAGGGCGGCACGGAGGACATGGACGGCACGGAGGACATGGACGGCACGGAGGACATGGACGGCACGGAGGACATGGACGGCACGGAGGACATGGACGGCACGGACGACACGGGCGGCTTCGGCACGGGCCAGTAGGGTACAGAGCCGGGAGATGGCGCTGCTGAGCAAGGGGACGCGCCCGGCGGACCGGTATAGTAAACTACTGCTTGTAGTGTTGCGTTTTTAATAAACTGAATATCATAAACTCACGTGTTCTCACACGCTCGGCGCGTGCGCGAGCACGCGCACGGGGAGCGAGGCGGACGGGCGGCGCGCGAAGCTGGCGAGGGCGTCGCGCTCGGCGGGCGGGAGCGCGCCAGCGTGCTGCTCGAGCGCTCGCGCGAGGTAGCCGGGGAGCGCGCGCGTGAGGTCGCGGCTGGGCGCGGCGCAGGCGTGCGCGGCGCAGAAGCGCGCCGCGAGGGCGACGTAGAGCGGCGAGGCGGCCGGGAGCGCGGCGGCGAGCTTGTGCTGGTAAGCGTCGGCGTCGGCGCGGCAGTGCACGCACGCGGCGCAGCGCTTGGGGCCGAGCACGAGGATGGTCGGTCCCTTGCCCGCGACGACGCAGTAGAGGCCGCACGGGTTGCGGTCGGCGCGCGGCGCGGCGCTGTAGACGGGGGTCTTGTGCACGCCAGCCGTGGAGCGCCAGGAGATGCGCGCGACAGGGCGGCGCTCGCCGCGCGCGATGTCGGCGGCGATGGCCTTGAGGTGCGCGGTGTGGTGCGGGCACGGCGCGAGCGACCCCATCGCGTCGGCGTGGAAGAAGCCGGGGCCGTCGCTCTCCTCGAGCGCGGCGAGCGCGGCCGCGGCGTTGATGACGGCGGCGCGCGCCTCGTGGAGCAGGCCGGCGGGCGTGCCGCGCAGCACGCTGCCGACGAGGCGCGCGTTGAAGTGGAGGAAGGAGCGGTAGTGCTCGTCGCCCGCGACGGTGAGGGCGCCGCAGGGCGCGGCCGGCGCGCCCGGCTCGGTGTCGTCCGGCAGGTGCAGCGCCCTGCACACGCCGTCCGCAGTGCCCGCGAGGCCCGGGTCGACGAGCGCGCCGGGCGCGAGGAGCGCGGCGTGCGCGGTGAAGTGCTGGCGGCGCGCGGTGACGTGCGCGGCGAGCTGCGACATGAACGCGCGGACGTTCGCGGGCGGGAGGTCGCGCGGGAGCGCCGCGGTGCTGTGCATGGCGAGCGGGCCGAGCGCGCCGCACTCCGCGAGCACCGCGCGGTCGGCGCCGAGGAGCGCGAAGCGCACGGCGCCGGCCGCGGTCTTGTCGACGGTGAGTGCGACGTCGGCGCGCTCGGCGATGGCGCGGGGCGCGGCGTCCGGCTGCGCGAGGCGGATGGCCTCGGTGACGAGGCCCTTCGGCACGGTGAGGCTGAGCGCGTTCGCCTCGTGCGCGAAGTGCAGCGCGAAGTCCGTGTGCTCGGCGCGGCGCACGAGGCCTGGCATGCGCGGCGCCCAGTACGGTTTAATACTGGGGCCGCGGGTGCGCCCAGTCCAGGGGCGCGGAGGGCGCGGGGCCGTGCGGCGCGGGGAGCGCGCGCGGCGCGGGGGGCGCGAGCGCGCGGTGCAGCGCGGACGGCGTTATGCCGCGCGTGTCGCGCGGCGCGAGCACGCCGGCGGCGACGAGCGCGTCGGCGTTGAGCTTGCTGCAGAAGGTGCCGCTGGGCGCGAGCGGCAGGCCGAGGTAGGCGTTGGTCATCGCGAGCGAGCTGAAGGGCGTGCCGACGGCGGCGCGCGCGGACGCGAGGGCGCGGTCGTGCTGCGCGCGCGTGCACGGGAGGGTGAGCAGCGTGTAGAAGGCGCGGTCGAACTCGCGCGCGACGAGGCGCGCGGTCGTGCCGTGGTAGATGGAGCTGGCCTCGCCGCCCTCGAACTGCAGCTCGCAGTGCGCGAACGGGCCGTCGAGCGCGGCGACGAGGTCGTTGAGCCAGTGGCGGGTGTCGCCGCGCGGCGCGTAGAACCACGCGCGCAGGACGCTCATACACACAGGAGAGGGGACTTATGTAGGCGGGTGCTTTTCGATTCGTGTGTTTATTACATTTTAAGCACGGGCACTCACTGCTTTATTTTCTTGCTGAGGTTCGCGAGCGCGGACGCGTCGAGCGAGGTGGTCGCCGGACGCGCGGCGACCTGCTTCGCGAGCTCGCGCACGGCGCTCGCGGTCTGAGCGCGCTCGTGTTTGCCCTTCTCCATCTTGCCGACCATCTCCGCCAGCAGGCCGACGAGCTTCTCGTGCTCGCCGGCGCTGGCGTACTTGCCGGCGTGCGCCGCGTGCTGCAGGTTCGTCGCCTTCTCGTGCGCGGAGAGCTGCGCCCCGGTGCTGGCCTTGTGTGCGGCGAGCTTGTCGGCGACGATGCCGAGCGCCTGGTTCGTCGTCTGCTTGTCCGCGTTCATCTTCGACACGATCGCGGACATGGCCTTGGTGATCTCCGTCTTTGTCTTGCGCTCGCTGACGATCTCGTCCATGGCGCGCCGCATGTCCTGCTTGAGGCCGAGCATGTCGTGGCGCAGCTTGTCGACGGCCGGCCCGGGGGCGGCCGGCGCCGCCGGCGCCGCGGCGGGCTGCGCGCCCTTGACGACGACGTCGCCGGCGGGCGCCGACTCAGTCTTGCCGCCGACGCTCTTCATGACCTCGTGCGAGAGGCTCGCGGTGAGGCTGTCGAGGTCGGGCGTGGCGCGCGCGCGCACGGGCACCGCCGTCGACTCGCGGAGCGGCGCCGAGTACTCGCGCTGTGCGTAGTCGCGCAGCGGGTACGCGCGCGCGCCAAAGCTCCGCGGAAAGTCCGCGCCGCAGCCCCGCGGAAAGTCGCGCGAATAGCCCGCGGCGGAGGCGTGCGGCGCGAACTCGCGCGTGAACGCGGAGTCGCGCAGCGGAGCGCTGGCGCCCTCGTACAGCCGCGCGTACGGGTGCGGCGCGGGCGCGTACGAGTGCGGCGCGGGCGCGGCCGTCGCGTGCCCCGAACGGTAGTCTACGGTCGAAGTGTTGCTGAACGCGGGCGTGGCGGCGCTGCCCGCAGATACGCCGCTCGGTATCGGTTTGCCAACCATTCCAGCCGTAGCAAACGACATGCTGACCGGGTAATACTGTTAAATACTGGCCCTCGTCCTGGCCAGTGCGCGGCCGTGGCGTCGGTCAGTCCAGCGCGGGCGCGAGGCTGCTTTCGAGTGCGCTCAGCAGCGACACGCACAGCACACCGACCGTCGCATAGCTCGCGACCACGACGCAGGCCGCGATGAGCAGCACGCGCGGCCGCAGCCGGCGCGCTTCGGCGCTGGCTAATCTCGCTAGTTTGGCACTGTTGGGGACAGCCGTCACACGGTTACGTGCTGTGTTTTATAGGCGCCGTGCATCGTCGTGCAATATATTTAAGAAAACTCTATGTGATGTAGATGTGTGACCATGATGAGTCACTTTATCCCGGAACGGGATGCCAATTATGCCGCTGCGCAACAGGCCGCTATTGCTGCGTACATGGACGCGATACTACGTCGTGTAGGGACCCCGGTTGAGCAAGACGATGAGCTTTTCGTACTGTTCAAGCAGCTCATTGCCGTGAATGGCATGGACGGGTGCATTCACACACCGCAGTACCAGAATGCAGGAGCAGAGGTCCAACGGCAATTGAATGATTTCATCAACAGAGTCGGCAGCATTTATTTTGCGATGGTACGGCAGCAGGCGGCAGAGAGCGAGCAGGCAGTGCGCGATCAGGAAGTGCGCGATCAGGAAGTGCGCATGGCTGCTGCCGAACAACGTGTTCAGCGCGCGGCTGAGCAGAGGCGCGCGGCTGAGCAGAGGCACGCGGCTGCGCGCGCGGCTGAGCAGAGGCGCGAGGCTGAGCAGAGGCGCGAGGCTGAGCGCGTGGCTGCCGAGGCCGCAGAGGCTGAGCGGAGGCGCGAGAGGCGCGAGGCTGAGCGCGTGGCTGTCGAGGCCGCAGAGGCTGAGCGCGTGGCTGCCGAGGCCGTAGAGGCTGAGCGCGTGGCTGCTGCTGAGCGGAGGCGCGTCCTTGAGGCGTATGCCGAGGAGATGCGCAGGTACGAGACTAGGCGCCTCACTGCGCTAATCTTCGTCCTCAACTGCGTTGCAGTGTACTTCTCTTGCGGGCTTTTGGCGCGCTACACGAGCATGTCGAAGTACATTGTCATGGGCGAAGTCAGGGTTCACGCGCGGGCAGTATCCAACGTGAAGAGAGACTTGATTTTCAGCAACAGAGACAAGCTCCCCCCTCGCAGTGCCATATCGTGGTTGTACGATCGCAGAGCAATGACCTACAATGAGGATTGCACCGTGTGGCCGTACCAGTGCGAAAAACGCGAACAGCAGGCCTGTTTCGTGACACGTGGAGTGCCTATTGTCGAGTGTATACCCGATTCCGCTCCTAGGGCATCGTGCGAAGAAGACGAAAAGTTCGCAAAGAAGATACCCCGAGCCTGGCAACTTTGGGTTTTCGGCCCTGGTTACTGCATGAGCGTGCTAGTGGATGCGATCGTGTTGTGCATGTTGCCATGCTGGTTCGTGTCCGTGTTCGTGGGCATGTCGATCTTCTTTCGCGACTTGAGCATGTTGGATGATATGTACATCGGCTTGTAGAAAGTGCATAGACCCTTTATTTCAAATAAACAAAGATACTATACCTCACACACGCGCACACGCCTGGTCCTTGCCCACCGCGTACGCCGCGATGAGCACGTAGCCGCCCGCGAGCGAGGAGAGCGTGCGCACAGCGATGATGGTGCTCGCGAGGCGCTCGCCGCGCGCGCTGATGTGCGCGAACGCGACGACGCAGACGTGCAGCGCGAACACGAGCGCGACGAGCAGCGCAAGCGTGCACCCGACGGTGATGACGTGCGCGAAGATGTTGCTGAACACGACGAAGAAGAGGCCGACGACGAAGAGCGCGAAGACGGCCTCGATCTCGGGCGCGCGGGTGGTGCGCGCCGCGCCCGCGGCGAAAGTGAGCGCGCCGCCGGCCGCGATGGCGGCGTAGTACAGCTCGATGGACGTCGCGCCGTCCGCGAGGAGGCCGACGTAGGCGAGCGCGGCGGCGAAGAGCTCGGCGCTGTAGGCGAGCTCGTACCAGAGACAGGCCGCGTCGAGCTCGACGTCCCACGCGACGCCCTCGTGCAGGACGTTGTCGTGGCTGAGGTGGGTCCAGAGCAGGGTGCTGACGGACGCGGCGACGGCGAAGGGCATGATGAAGAAGAGCGCGTCGACGCGCACGAGCACGCGGTCCGCCTCGGTAAGGGCGTGCGTGGCGTTGCCGGCGCAGCGCGCGTCGAGGAGGGCGAGGCTGCTGTCGTTGTGTTCATAGCGCGTCGCGCACCAGAGCCGCGCGCCGTCGACGAGCACGGTGGTGGACGAGCGGTCGTCGGCGCGGAAGGCGAGCGCGATGCACAGGACAAAGGGCTGCATGAAGCACGCGAGGAGCACGGCGCGGCGCAGGCCGGTCGAGCACGTGCGCGGGTCGCAGCAGTCGGCGCAGAGGCCGGCGCACGCGTTGTCGCACTCGCGGCACGTGGCGACGATTTGCTGGCAGCAGTGCAGGGCCAGGAGCGCGAGGCAGACGACGGCGACGTGCCACGCCTCGACCTGTACGTGCGTCGTCGGGCGCGTGCTGGGGTGTCTAATACGGGCGCACAGCCGGCCTCTATTTCCGAGCGCGCGCGCGGGTTTATGAAAGGCGTTGTGCGAGGCAGGGACGCGGTAGTGGTGCAGGGCACGGACCAGGCGTGCGGCGCGTGGAGTGCGCGGCTGTGCGTGTTCGCGATAGTGAATGTGATGCTGTTCGTGCTCATCATCGCGCACATCACCGCGTGCGCGCCCACGTGCTGGAGCACGCAGACGGAGCACGAGCACGGCCCGCGCTTCTTCAGCGCGCACATCATGCAGTGCAAGTACTCGGACGAGGCGTGGGAACGCGTGCTGCCGTGGGGGCTGCTGCTGGCGCTGGTGCTGGTGCTCGTGCAGTGGAACCAGACGTGGCGCATCTTGTGTGCCGTGCTTGACATCCAGGCGCAGTGCGCGCAGCAGTACGGCGTGCCGCGGCGCGGCGACGACAGCCTCGCGTGCGCGACGGCGCTGATGGACGCGCTGCTGGTGCTCGGCAGCCTCGGCGCGTACCTGATTGTGCAGTACGACCACCGCTGGCTGACGGGCGCGGCCCCCGCGTCGTGCGCCGTGCGGCCGGGCGCCGCGCCGTTCAACGTGACGAGCTACCACGGCACGGGCGTCGCGCTGCTGATCGTGGCGGTGTTCGGCTCGCACCTGCTCACGGCGCTGCTGTACCAGTTCCGCGTGTTCCCCGCGGTGCGGTGGGAGCGCGTCGACGGCCAGCGCACGCCGGCGCCAGGCGCGGCGCACGCCGAGAGCGCGGAGCTGCTCGTCGCGTCGCGCTACCGCCGCTACGCGTACATCAACGGCGAGGCCGTGTACGTGCTGCTCGCGCTCGCGTTCGTCATCGCGTACCTTGCGGACGGGCTCCTGACGGCGGTGTGGCTCGAGTACGCGGTGCTCATGAGCGGGGTGGTGCTGAGCATATACAACCTCTTCGTGTGCGCGCGCCTCGAGCGGCTGTACCTCGGGGAGGACGGGAGCGGCAGCCCGCGCAGCGGCGCGCGCATCATTTTCGGACAGAACGGACGGGCCTAGCGCGCGCCGTGCACGAACGTGCGGTGCAGGAGGTCGTCCCCGTCGGCGAAGAAGCCGCGCTTTTCGTAGAAGTGCGCGAGGTCGTCGAAGCGTGGGTGGGCGAGGTCGACGTGCACCGCGACGGGCGCGTGTGCGCACACCTCGCGGAGCGCGTACTCGAGCATCTCCGTGCCGATGCCGGCGTGCCGCTTGCTCTCGCGCACGCAGAACCTGTCGAGCCGCCAGCGCGAGGTCCACTCGTCGGCGGGCTCGCGGCAGACCGCGAGCACGCCCGCGAGCAGGCCGTGGTCCTGGTACAGCACGACGTACTCGCTCTTGTTGAGGCGCTCCTGCGCGTTGCTGAAGTACGCGTCGACGAGGGCCTGCACCATGAGCTTGTTTTTGGCCGGAAGGCCCTGGTACGACGTGTGGTAGAGCAGCGGCGTGGCATGCGCGGTCGCGCGCGGATATAGTGCCCGCTGACGCTGCTGATTTAAGAGCCACGCGCGGCGCGCATGACACTGTGCTGCGCTGTGTGGGATGCCTTCGTGCAGAACGTGCGCCTCGCCAACGACGACGCGCTGCCCGAGTGCACGGAAGCGACGTGCATGAGCGCGGCGCACATGGGCTTTGTGAAGACCGAGTTGGACGGGGCCTTCGACGGGCTCACGGGCGACGGCCTCGCGAACGCGGACCTCGCCGCGCTGGGGCAGGCGAAGCAGGCCGAGCTCTTCGTGCACGCCCTCATCGGCCGCCACTTCGCGGCCGTGAGCAGCAACGACGTGAAGCAGCACGCGTTCGTGCAGTTCGACAGCATGCGCGGCGCCGCGCACGTCGTGCGCCCGCTCTGCTCGTTCGAGCGCACCGTGTACCTCAGCATCATCGTGCTGACCATCGTCGTGCTCATCACGGTCATCGTGCTGCAGATGCTGCGCCGGACGGCGCGCGCGCGCGCCGAGCGCGACGTCGTGCTCACCGTGCCGCCCGACCACGGCCCGCTGCGCAAGCGCGGCTAAGCCGCGCGGCTAGCCCACGCGCCGCCGCTTCACGAGCGCGTCGAGGAGCGCGCCGCCGTGCTCGCGGCGGAAGACGGCCTCGATGTGTCCGAGCAGCTCGTCCTTGTTGCCGATGAGCGAGGACGTCGGGCCGCTCGCGGGCACGCTCTGCATTACGCGGGTGACGTCGAGGTTGCCGACCTGCCGCTGCAGCTTGAGCTGCTTCTTTTTGACGATGCCGAGGAGGCGCTCGGCGGCGCTCTGCTCCGGCCGCGCCACGCGTGGCCGCTCCATGCTCTGCGCAGCAAGGGCGTTAATACGGGGCGCGCGCGCGCGTATTTTCGGCTGCGCGCGCGCGGTTCGTCATTATGCTATTGCCAATTTCACACAGCTACTCACCATGAAGCGCTGCGAGGTGCGCAGCTTGTGCGAGAGCAGGCGCTGCGGGATGCGCAGCTTGCGCACGCCGTTCTCGAGCACCTCGACGTTGTTGAAGTTGCGTGTGAGGCGCACGTGGCGAAAGATGGCCTTCTCGAGCCGCTGATTGATGCGGTAGTACACGCCGTTGATCTTGATGATGGCGAGCTGGTCGTTGAGCTCGCCCGTGGCCGGCTGCAGCCAGAACACGAACTCCTCGCGGCGCTCCATCAGCTTCGCGAGCCGCAGCGGCGACGGTATGTTGTCGCATGTGTACTCGACTCCCGCCTTCACCACGCTGTACTCGTGTGCATCCAGCGGTTTCATGCCGCGCGCTGGGAGGTCGTGCGCACCGCGCCGTTTTTTTTTGTGATCAGAGGCTCTCGCCGTTGCAGGTGGTGCACGGCACACACGTCGATTCGCCCTCGGCGTTCTCCACCGTGTACGACTGCGCGCCGCAGTCGGCCGTCATGTGGTCGGCTTGTGTGTCCTCGATGGTCCAGCCCGGACACGTCCGGTATCCGGCTGTCTTTCGATAACCGTCGCGCAGCGGTGCGCATATCTTGCAACAGCTGCTCCGCCATGCAACATTTGCTATGTTTTCCAAATCGCAACCTGATTGGCTTGTGTCGAAATGATAATACTGCGGGCAATATGGAAACCTTGTGCCGTAGGGGTGGAGCCAGAATTTGTCCTTGAATTCTTCGTGCTTGCGAGGTTGTTTAAACGTGTCATGGCATGCAGATGCACCTTTGGCATCAAAGGTACATGTCAACTCATCTGCCTTTTGACTGTCCAAATCCCATAGCTTGACACTATCCTGCAAACCACACCCAATCAATAAATGTACCGTGCTTTGGTCTGCATTGACTTCCGCAAACTTACAGTTCGTGCACTCGTAGTCCGATATTGCTCTGCCGTCATTGCAGCCCTCCGTTCTGTTATGAATAACGGCCTGATCTGCCCCACAAAACTTACAATCAACACCAGCGGGGCATCCAATAAGTGTGGGATTCATGCATTCTTGACACGTCCCGTGGTTCACCAAGTCTATGCCACATCCGTCGTTGTACCGACCCCAATCAGATTCTTCGGGTAAACATTCTTCGCATGGTGTGCACTTGCCTTTGCGTTCTATTTGCCAACTATCCGCGGTCCCGATTACATCAGACCATAAGCGTACTTGTTTTTCACCATCAACCGTGCGCGTCACGTAAACATCACGCCGAGGAACATCCGCATCCACATCTAACACTGAAATTGCATGTGCACCACACCATTGGCGAAAACTGAAGGTTGCAGATGGACTGCAGGATGCATCGAAACATTTTTTTTTGTCATATCTGTTATCTGTAGTATTGACCCTGTAATAGTTCATTGGAACTTCTTCAAATCCACTGGTAGTATCATCGTTTATGTCTCGTTGATAGTGATCGAAATTCTCGACAAATACCTGACCATCCGCTGTAGACCGTAGCTGCATCTCTTCCACAGGTTGGCATCGCTGGCCTGGAACATACCAATTAAAATCTGCACATTCTTGACATTGTTTCCAGTCTTCGTTTGCATATGGACTTAGAACCCAATTTTCCCGTTGTGGAGTCTTCACCGGACATGGTACGCAACCGAAGCCGTCGTGAATTTGATCTGGTGGGCATGCCTTGCACATCGTTTTGGCGAAACAATCTTGTATGGACGCATCATCATCAACGTAGAGCGCCGGAGACGTGTCCCTAATACAGATTATACACTTTCGCAGACCTGATTCGCGTTCGATATCCCAGGAATGCTCACCTTCTTTGCATTCGCACGTCCAGCCGTCTTCATTCGATGGGACTTCGAGTTTGACGCTATGTATTTTGGTGTCGAGCACTGTGCCGGTAAACAAGTCTTGCGATTCCCCAGCGCACAACACGTTGTTGTAATACATGAGCTTGACGTCTTCATTTTTAGGTTTGAAAATAAGCACGTGTGAACTACCGACTGCTTCTTTCATGCGATCTTCTATGACGCCATATTCTTTCAAAAAATTGAAATTAATACATACATCTATGTGAGCGCACGTACTGAAAGAATAGCTGTACCGGTTGCGCAAGCATCCTGATGTTATGCCTGTAGCGTCGTAAGATCCAGGTGTAGTGTCGTGTCTGCATTTATTTTCATTACGATCTGCAATAAATCTCTGTCCCAGACATCCATCATCACCTGTCTTGCATGTTTCACACTTGTCGGAATCTTCATCCGCAATGAGTTGGTCATAATCGAGTGAGGTCAGGCATGATGACCACCATGTGGTCATCTCGTTGAATTGCTGTGTTGAACTCGCACCAGCACCAGCAGTGGTGACTACTCGCACCTTCTGTTCATACCCCAGGCACACGTTGTTCTCGTACTTGAATGCATCTGGCCATTGCTCCCTGTTTTGCCATGGATTTGGGCTGTAACGTGTGTAAAACCTATCAAAATCATCTTCATCCACAGTCGACGCTCCGATATTCGTCGCAGGGACGTTTTTCATAACACCATTTTGATATTCACCTATAAAATTCAAGCCGTTTTTGCCATCCCAATCCCCATCCCATGCCCGCGTCGCCTTCGATTCACCCCAAAGTTTGACTGTGAGATGCACTGGCAGCGTCAAGCGCGCAATGGTAATGTAATGATTTCTGTTGGAGGAGTCGCGCCTGCATGGCGCTGATGTTCCCTGGAAAGGGTTTAGTTCGTTGTGTTGATTGGCACACTGCGAACTTGTCAAACAAGATACTGGTGCTTTAGAAGTATCGACACCGAAAGGATATTTGTTATACCACTCACAGTTATGTGTAGACGGCTCGTTGTAGTTCTCCAGCAGCTCATCAAAAAAACACGAAAGACACACTTTATGCGGATTTTCAATGTCAATTTTTTCCTCAGTCTCCGTCGCCATCGCCGCCGAAAACACGCACACGCACAGCAGCGCGCGGCCGACCCCGCGCATTGCGCGCCCTCGCCGCGGTTAAATAAAGCGCGTGTCGGAGACGCTCGAGCGACGCCTGCGCCTATTTACGCGGAGTGCAAGTTCGAGAATGCACAGGGGATGCTTTGTGCTTTTTCTGCTTCTGGTTTTCATCAAGCATGTGCAAACACAAGCGTTTCCTGACGATCACTATTGCAAGGATGAGCCTGGCGGTTGTGATCCAGAGACATATTGCGTGCCATATTGTTATCCAGGCCAAACGTGTGCCTATAGGTCATCTTATGGGGCCATGTGTTTTGATTGTCCACCGGGATCGTATACCGAAGCTTTTGAATATGCTGTGTTCGCAACGGGGTGCCAATTATGTCCAGCTGGGCAGCAGGCAAGCGCAGATGGACAGAGTTGTGTCGATTGTGCTGTAGGTAAATATCGATCAGCTAGCGAGCCTACAGGTTTTTGTCAAGATTGTGCAGCAGCGCAAGTTGCTGGACAGGCAGATTGCTGTGTAGTTGGTCACACATATTACAACGCAGGTGAGAAGATTTGCAAAACAGAGGCATATTTGTGCTCAACATCCCATACATACGATGCCGGCACAGCACTATGTGTAGAGTGTCCCGCTAACATGTATGCGTTATCAGTATTCGGTGCTTGCACACTATGTCAAAAGACAATTGATGGTAATTATACCTTCCGGGAACCAGGTCAAACCGAATGTAGTAGTTTTACGTGTTTGGATACTCCCAACAATAAGATCAAGTTCACAATTGATGATGGCTCAGGGTCTAGACAGATCGTCAGCAACTATTTGGTTCGCTATGTTTATGATAACTATGCTGGAGTGGATGGGGTTACGTCTGGTCTGTCAACAGTGACACATGATACATTTGGGTATGAATGTGCAGCATGTCCAACAGATTATACGTCAGGATCGCGTCAACTAGACACGTGCGTCGAATGTCCTTTTGGGACCTTGCGAGCAGCGGACCAGGTGAATTGTACAAGTGCTTGTCCTGACGGCTTTGGAGTGCAGTTCAATGATGCGATTGCAAGTGATAATAGATTGACTTACAAGCAAGTACTGGATGCCAATGGAAATAATGTTCTTTTTCGTGGATATCATGCAGACACTTACTCTGTCTCAACTTATTGTGACTTTGAGATTCCAGCCAATACAATTCCATATTCTGCTGTTTCATATGCTTCACAATGCATGAGGCACTTGTATGAGAGTGTGACAGAAATCTTTTGTGTCAAATGTGGCAGAGGCTTCAAAGGTGTTAATGGCTTCTGTATACCGTGTGCGTGGAATGAAAGCGCTCTTGAAGGAGACAGTGATTGCACACCATGTGCCCAGCAAGCTGGAACTCAAAAACAAATGAATCAAGGACATACAATAGCTCACCTACAGAAACTCAATAGGACTGCGCAGATAGATGTTCTTCGAGAGTATTTTAATCCACATCACGGCGTCGTGCTTGACAACACAGATGCTTACATGTCTAATAACATAGCAAAAATAGTCATGGATGCTCATTTATGGCAATACAAAAACGAGGAATGGAAAAATTATGGCTCACATGGAAGCCAACGAACAATGACAGACCCCACTGAATTGTTTAACCCAGATACGTGGCATTCATTAAAAGGCTATAATTTGGATTTTACCAGTAATTACGAATTTGCATACGCCAATATGCGAAACGATGGCACTGAACATTTTGTGAGGGTGTGTACGACCCCAACAACATCAGATCCACAGTGTAATACGAACCACCCGGATTGGATCGTTCCACATGACATCAAAACGTCAGTACTTGGTTACACAACATGGGCCCGTGTTTACAGTGATCAAACGATTGCCGACATTGGTGACAGGAACGAAAATGAATTCACATCTTCTATTACCAATATATTCAAATGTACTCGAGAAGTACGTGCACCACACAACTGGGTTGTACCAGGTCAATATTCATGGAATGGATGGGGCCGTGATACAGAAGCGGGCCCTCGTGACATGGAGATTGGCGCTGTGCCAAAATTGAAATATCTGGCTAAAACAGGATGGTATGAATTTATCGATTTTTGCGACTTGCTTCCCTTGCATGGTTGCGACTGCTTTGAGGGATTTGGCCATGGTGCAACTGGAGAATGCGAGCAGTGTCCCCGACACTTGACAAGTGCTAGACATTCAACCACATGCGATCGTTGTCCCGCGCACCATTTTTCTTATGCCAGGCCTTCTGGTACGCGATCTCGAGGCGGTTTTGAAGTCGATGCTCGTAATGAATATGACGACATTGCATTAAATTGGTTGGGTGGATTTTTAACAATGACAGCTCTGTTTGATCAGTTGAATGGTGCATTTGGAACCTCTGTAGCTGATACGACAAGATTTGACTATAGTCACGCATTTTATGATAGAATTTGTTTGCCTTGTCCTCACACAATGCAGGCCGACATTGCCAGTGACGTAACCAAGTTTTACGCTCTTGATCTAGACGGTGTCAACGGCTATGAAACGTCCGAGCAGGACAATTTTATTATTGGCACTGGAGAAGTGGTGCAATTTTGCGTGAATGGAGATGGTTGCGACGGAACAAAATGGCCTTGGAGCAATTCAAGGCATTGTCAAATGAATTTGATATATGGACAAGTCATTGTCGGTAGTATGTATAACAAAAGGGTTGTATGTGAAGCGGGTTACGGGAAAATTGGACCATGTTCCGATGCCGCGCCGTACTCAATTTGGACTTCTGAGAATTATTGTGTGTTGTGCGAAGAATGCAGTGCGAACTATTTCAAGACCAATGTAGGCCCGGAACCGTGTCAATCGTGTATCGAAGAAGTAGTTGTAGATGGCGTCGTGGACGGTTACAGGGCTCGCAGAACGCATGACGAGACAGTGCAATGGGCATACAACACAGTACGCGTTGGGTGTGGTGGTGTTGATGCAGGGTCCTTCGTCACTTGCAAAGCGAACTTTTATGGTAACCCAGCACTTCATGAAGGGTGTACTGAGTGTCCTGTCGATACATTCAGAAATATTTCACAAATTTGCACGGGTGACTTTTGTGATGTCGCAGAATCACGTCTAGACAAATATGAGATAACAGACGAGTGTGTGCCATGTTCGAATTGGATACCTGGATACAGTTTTTTTCAACGTCAATTGGGTGAGCTGTACTGCTCGTTATGTCCATGGAATCATTTTCACGATGCAGATGCAGATGTCAAATGTAATGATTGCACTGATCACAACAAGGTAGTTAATGCCGCTGGTGATGCTTGCGTAGATTGCGACTCTTCTTCATGTGCTGTTGGCGATGAATTGCAGGACTGTGGATTGGATGTTGATCACGGTCTGGGTCGTGGAATGGGGAAGTGTGTTTTTACAAAAATATGCCCAGAGGGATATTTTTACCATCGCCGATGGGGTTTGACACCTCTTCCAGATATAGGTTATCCACTAATATCAGAATCATGTAAACTATGCCCACCTGGTACTTACCAAGATGAAGAGAATAACGATGACCGTTGCAAGCAATGCGAAGAAGGCTTCACTACATTCAGTTGGGGAGCCACAATTTGTGTTCCAGGTTGTCAAGCAGGTGAATATATCAGCGGTGGAGCATGTGTGTCTTGTGCGAGTTGTGGGGAATTTGAGTACAAAACACAAGATTGCATTCTATCAGCAAGTGTATTGATTGAAAATACAGTTTGTGCAGAGTGTACTTACGGCAACATGTACAACCGCGTGTTGGGGACTTGTACGTCGTGTCCAGCTGACTCTCCATTTTCATTATATAATAGTGCTAGTGGCACCTCGACTTGTCATGAACCGACAGATTATGCTGTGACTAAAGACGAATTCTATCCAAACAATCAAACTTACATGGCGGGAGAGCACTCCCCTGGTGTAACAGTCGAACATTACATTATAACACAGAAGTTGTACTACATACCACAGTTGCCTGATTGGACATCATCAAGTCTACACGACTCAACGGCTTGGAGAGAAGCTAAATTTGCCATGCAACCAGCATGCCCTCCCGGTACCGGTTTATTGATAAATGGAGGGTCCTTGTATAATATCGGAGGTGGTACCATAAAAAGGACGTGCTATGCATGCCCGTTCAATACTATATCGTCTGACAAGCCTTACGCGCAACCATGTTCAACTTGTGCACCAGGCTTTACATCGAATAATGGTCGTACAGCATGCATTCAATGTCCAGCAGTATCTACATCAGATTTCGATGTGAGTGTTGTGAATTACGTGCTGGGTAATACCGACACTGTTCAGAATTTCATTACTGCATATGGATCCAGAACAGACGGGAGGTGCTTGTGTGCACAGAACGCAGTCTGGAGCGAGGCATTAGGATCATGCGAGTCGTCACATTTGTATGGTATGATGAGCAAGGGTGAGTGGGATGTATCTCATTATGCTCTCGATTACGATTATGTTGAGGAAGCACTCTTGCCTTATCGCGTGAATGATGTCATTTATGATCATTCGACGGAAACTGTTTCATACCAAGAAGAGTTCCGGGGCATAGGAGGCAAGATATTCACAGGATGTGGTACAAATTCTCATCAATTGACAGTTCCAGACACTAGTACACTCATTACGTGGACCACGTACATTCAAACTTCGCTCACAGATGTTTGGCCTCGTGTGTGTGCGTGTGACGCTGGATATGCTTTTAGTATCATTGGTGGCGTGGGGCAGTGTACCGCGTGTCCGGCAAACGACAAAACAGTGATCAGAAGCACGTCACAATTGATACATGGGAATTATTTCCAGGAAACAGAATGCGTCTATTGTGCGGACCAATGTGGTCAAAATCAAGAGTATGCGACATGTGGGGGGTCAAGTGAAACACCTCCAAATTGTGCGTGTGTAGCCGGTGCGGAGGAAATTGCAGGGACAACCCCGGTAGATTGTAGATTTTGTCTAGCAGGTTGGTATTTTGATGCGAGTCCGGGTCAAAGCAAATGTGCATTGTGTCCTGCTGGAACGTTCAACGCGGAAACAGGTCGAACAACTTGTATTGCATGTGAACACAACTATTACTGCCCTGAAGGTTCTGTCCAACAGCTGCCGTGTGACCCTACACGATACACAACAAATGCAAATAGCCAAAGCAAAAATGATTGCATATGTAAATCAAATTATGTCAGTGTGAGTGGCACAGACAAGTGTGACTTGGCCACTGGAGCATGTCCAGATCATATGTACGCAGTAGGTGGAACTGAAAATTGCGCTCTGCTTTGCGAGGATGCTGCGAAAGCAGGTGAGGTGGACTGTACTAGCAACACGGACGACATTTTGTACACAGCACACAAAGAACTTGGCTTGACTGATATTGTAAGTACCTCGTGTGCTGGGGATTGTGCATACGAATACTTGATTTCTACTATACAAAATGTGCTCTCGGATGCAACTTTCAACAGTAATACAGCCTTCTCGGGTTCAAGTAACGCGTTTTTGACGGTCTTCAACAGCTCGCATATCTGGTATGCCGATAAATCAATAACAAAATCCCTATTGGAGTCACCTACAGGTTACCACACAACTTGTTTATACACACTATCTAATTCTCAGGTGCATTGCTTTGATATTACAGATACGACCAAAATTATAAATAATCAAGCGGGAGTTGATTGGACATTTGTCATATTTCCTAAGCCGGAGAGTGATATTTCAAACCACCAGCGTTTGAGTCTGAAGCATTTGGATTCGCAAAATACAGAACTTACAAGTACTGTCCAATTGTATGTCGCATTAAATGTCCAGCCTGGATCACCAACACTTCAATCATGTCCTTTTGAAATTGTATCGAATGATGCGACGTGTACTACTGGTTTGACAGAAGCACAAGTATTCAATATGAAATTCTGCTACACTAGTGATCAACAATGTGGACAGGTGGCAGCAAACCAAATTAATGCTGCTTTGACGACTGAAGAGCTATCCGCTACATCAATAAGCGAAAATTCTCAATTTGCTGCAGCCGACGCACTCACCTGTGTGCTACACCCACAGACTGTTTACATTGCCCCCGTCCTCGGTGCGAATGCTGCTGGTGATTCAACACAAAACACTGCTCGCAGTACAATCATATTCGGGGGTTCACAAGTAAATAGTGAGGCTTATTGGAATAATGTGTACAAGACATGGATGACATCATATGGAGATTTGTTTGCTGTCAAGGGATTTGTTGTTGAGTTTGGTGGTGTGGGCTGTGGACAGGTGCAACACAGAGTCATTGTTGGCGTCGGGTCAATACACGCAGACAAAGACAAATGCTCGGGTACACTTGTCATCGATGATGAGATCAGTGCAGGCGAAGTGGAACAAGTTGTAATGGCGCATATCGCAAGAAGTCCAGTTATGCTTTCATCCAGCATTATGGCACGAGCAGCGGCATTTTCAACCTTTGTGCTTGGTCAATTTTCTCCGTGGTTTGCCCTGCATGATATGGACAGAATGTGTATATCGTGTCCTGATGGCATGAGCACACCGCCTACAGGTGAGGGTGTAACTACAGATGAAGACTGTGCGTGTTCTTATGGGTACATACAAGTCAAGCATGACGAAAAGACTTGCATCTGCTGTCAATGTAGTGCTGGGTATGGTGGGGATGGTAGTTCCTGTCAAAAATGCCCTGCTGGGTTTTACAAGGAAGGCATTGGTAATACACAGTGTAGCGCATGTATGCATGGAAAACTGTCTGGTGCGGGTGCTACTGAATGTGTGGAGCCAACAACTGCAGTTGCTCAGAATCATAATTATCAATTTACAAGCGATACCGGTCCAGATACACGACCACTTGTATTGTGTCAAGGACTGGCAGCAGCACAGAATGCAGCATTGCTCGAAGAAGAATTAGTAGAAGACCAGTGTTTTGCCATTGACCCCTGCCTCCAAAACGTCAAACGGTGGATATCTGGTAGTGATTACGAGAATGTCGGAAATCTTAACACAGCAACAGATTATGATTGGACTCGATGGTACTGGCGGGGAGAATCTCTTTTCGCATTTTCGGGCATTGATAATCACCATCGCACAAGTCCACCGACAGACACAACGTATAATATGTACAACATTGAATATGCACGCATTCCATTGGGTGTCACACTACAGACGTGTTCGATGAACTTTACACACTTGAAAGATAATTTGGACCCACCATCTACAAGCTATCAATGTATCGAGTCGACAGTTCAGACTTTTGAAGGCACTTGTGATATAACAGATTCCAACATCGCAGTCAGCCAATGTGTAAGGGCTGTACAATATGCACCCGATACACAGTCAATTGGAACTACACAGTTGTTCCGCTTCAAACTCAATGATAACTTCCACTGCGAAATTGGGACTACAAGTCTTGTTTCTGTACGAGGGCGCACGATTCCGGCGTCTGTCGATGCATATCCAGTAGAAAGTACTGCTTGTACTCTGGTTGCTAATGCTGAATTTACAACTGCTGGTACATGTGATTTTGATTGCAACGAATTCTTTCAAAAGAGTATTGATGGCCAGGCATGTGACAATGTTTGTTCTGAGGATATTTATACACAGACGACATGTGCATTGGACGAAAAGCGTACAAGCCAATGTACTGTGAATGGCAACACTAAATTTCAATGTGCAAGATGTCCCAAAGAATTCGGCCGTGGACTTGAATCAGTTACACGCGGTTCTTCTTGTGTTGGCGACGGTATCTGCGCCCCGAATGATATTTGCGAGTATGTAGACTGTTCTGCAAACACTTACAACAACGCAGAATTTTTACAGTGTCAACCTTGTGCTGTCGACGAATATTCCTCTTCGGGTGCTCAGACGTGTATCGATTGTCCGCACAATACACATAGACCATTAGACGCTGCTTCTTGTACCGATTGTTTGACTGGCACCACGCCCGTGGGTGCAACTTGCGAGCCTGGCTTCAAATTTTACAATTCTGCTGTGCACCTCGGCACTTATTTTATACAAAATCAAAACATTCACCAAAACTGGGATGAATACTGCACCAACGGCTATGCATGCTTGCCCTGTGAACCTGGCACTTACGAAGCCTATGGGGATTGCACTGTGTGTCCTGCAGGCAAATTTAATAACAACTACGCACAGACAATCTGCACCGAATGTGGAAACGGACTCGGTCATACTCTACTCGGCGAAACGGACCCCACCAATTGCGCATGCGAACCAGGTCACGGTACCTAACCTTCGAGCAATGTGTTCCACGTATCCGGCATGGACTTGTAAGCGAGCCATGCGTCGCGGCAGTCGCGCAGAGTGTCGCGCGTACGATCGAGGTCGAGAAGTGTGGCGCCATCCGACGAGCATCGGCAGACGAGAAGGTGGGAAAAACACGACGTCGGGCTTCCTTCGATCTCGGTCAGGAACAGCGAGGCCATGCTGTTGTGCCCCTCTGTGCTCGGCACGTACATCATGCAAAACCTGCCGCTATCAGACATGCACGGCGCTGACTCGCAGACGATGCTCGGTCCGTTGTTGTTGGAGCCGCATATCTGGGCTATGTATTGCATCGCCGCGTCCAGTTTCGCCGGCACGTAGAGCCACATCGAGCGTTCCTGCCCCCCGCACTTGAAGAGCAGAAGCACGCGCACGCTCGCGTTCGATGCCATGCAGGCTTGGTTGCGCGCGAGTAGCTTGCGCGCGCTGAATATCAAATAAACATAACTGAAAAAAAAAAATAAACCCCATGCAGGCAGAACGTGTGCAGATGATGCATGCACGCGCAGGGAGAACGATGGCGACAATTGCGCGCACCATTTGCGCTCTTGCCCACCATGACAGCACATGACTGTCAATGGGAGTGCTTCGACTGCGATGCTGCTGGGTGTCTGCTGTGTGGGAAACTGCATTTATGCCGCGACGGCACTTGCCGGCAGGTGGTCGGTGTGGAGGATGGTACGGTGTGTGTGATTACAGCGTTCTGTGTGCGCACCATCAATTTCCAAGAAAGTGAATACGAGGACCGGGTAATTAGCTGTGTACAGCAGCGTCACTTGTACTCCGGGGACTCCTGCACAGCTCTGGCTGAGCTCGTCAAGTGTTATGTGCGCGAACTGTTGCTCTCGAACAAGGCACGCAAGGCTTACGCTTCAGAGGTGACCCGTGTCGAGCATCGAGTTGCCATGCTCGCGACTCGCACGATGACGAGTGCGCGACATGCGAACCGATGCTTGATTTCTGCCCTACAAGATGCACTGTGTAGAGAAGTCAGCGAAAGCGTAATTCGCGTTTTTGATGTGAACGAGCGCACAAGACTTCTACACACATGTTCGCGATATATCATACATCTCATAACACAGTGCCAGAGCCGGCTGCATGTGAAGTTCAAGCCGTCCGAAATGCGCACTATCAGCTTTGGACTCGTTTACATGATGCGGTATGGCATACATGCCCACGGCGTGACGATACTGCCGAAGCTCGACTGCGTCTGCGCTTTGCTCCCGACCGAGTCCGTACTGCAGCGCGTTTTTGACTTTCGTGCCAAAAACATTACTGACGTCGAGAACAAGTTCAAGCTCATACTGCGACACGTGCCTCACACGGGTGTCGTTGACCTCGGGCTGCACGACAACGCGTGAAGATCGGGGCGTGCGAGCTTCGTATAAAGCATAGCGCACAGCCCCACGGTGTTGTTGATGGGTGTGGCAAATCCGCCTGGCGAGAACTACAACTACAATGGGCTGTACTTCAAACAATCAGAGCTCGAGGACATCGTCCAGCAGCGATCTCTCAATGACGTGCCAGTTAAGGCCGAGCACTCGGGCGCGGATGTGGGCACTGTTCGCAGCGCCTTTCTCGACGCCGACGGCGCCCTGCGCTGTGTCATAGACGTGCCGGAAACTTCGTTCCAAGGCACCCTCGTGGCGAACCTGGTGCGCGACGGCGTGGCGATGGATCTCTCAATGGGATATTCGGTCGACGTGCAGCACTCGCAAGACGTCAACCGGCCGCGCAAGCTCACCGCGGGTGCAAAGAAGACGCTTGAGGTCTCGCTGGTACGCAAGGGCGCGCGCAACGGCTGTCACATCGTCGGCTTCGAAAATCGCGCGGGATCCGTTGTGTGGAAGGACCGCGCTCCGCGCGCTCTCAACAATGGAATATTTCGCCGCGATTTTGAGCATTTTTTTAAGCCCTGCAATGGCAAAAAAAAATGACTGGGTTAAGAGTCGAAAATTAAAAAGTTAAAAAGGCTAAAAATCCATAAAACTAACAAACACAAGCAAACCAGCACAAACTTTGTCCCCACAATCCAGTCCATGCAGAAGGAGTGTCTCATTTGTGTGCATAGCGCGCTGCGCGACCGACCCGCGACGTATGCGGAAATGCTGGTGTTCGGTGCCCCCACGCGCGATGCTATTCTGCACCAGCTCGCAGTGGCAGGCCCGTGTGTGCCCAGCCGGCGCCAGTTCTGCGTGCGGTGCGGCAAGCTCACGCTGCTCATACCCCACGGCGAAACCACTCTTCAGCAACTCGCACACACGGCGAATTTCGAGTGTATGTACACCAACATGGCCACGCATCGAATGAACTAGAGGCCGTGCATAAAAGCACGGCCGCGTCGGCGCATGCGCGCGCCACCCGCGCCGCGCGTGCTCCTGCATGGGTTCGCCGAGCGCGCCGACGAAGTGGTGTCGCTCAAAGTGCGCGTGCCGGCGCAGGCCTGGCGCGAGGAGACGCAGCGTCTGCTCGACACGGGCGAGCGCGCTGCACACGCGACGCTCGAGGCCGAGCTCGCCGCGCCCGTGGACGAGTTGTGGTACCCAATGACGCACGATACCGTGCAGATCGTGGTCCCCCGCCTGCGCAGCGAGGACCGCGGCAGGCGCGGACGCGCGGCCGGGAACGTAGCGTACACTATCGGCGCCGTGCGCCCAATCTGCACGCGCACGCGGCGCTCGAACCGCATCCACCGGTTTCTTGTGTCGCTGCAACACGACCCCCTCTTTTGAATTTGAATAAAGTGTCTTCGAACCAAGCACCGGCATATTTGAGTGTAGCGCAGGCGCGCAATGCCGCCGGCGCGCGCGGTTTTGCGTGTGCTGTTGGCGGCGGCTGTGCTGTCGGTTGTCAATGGTCAAGCTGACACTTGTGATCCTGTGAATGAAGAATGGGACGGCACGCAGTGTGTAGCCAAGCAGCTCTCATGCAGCAATTGCGCAAAGGGTTCTTATTTTGATGCTGCGAGTACATCCTGTATTCCATGTGCAGCACACGAAACCACCATCAACGCAGGTGCGAATGATGCATCCGCATGTGTGTGTGCCGAAGGGGCGGGCGGAACCCCATGTGCCGAGTGTACGTGGGACACGTACTCAGACGAAGAAGCAGACACCGCGTGTATTCAATGCCATGCCAACGCGGGAACTACTTACACTGGAAGAACTGCATCGCAAGATTGTCGATGCTTTCCAGGGCATGAAGCCTCGGGGTCGGGTTGTGTGCGGTGTGCAGCAGGGGAGTACAAGAAAGCAATCCAAGGCACTTATCATTTTGTAAGCAACACAGAAACATGTGCACCATGTGCAACCGAGACATACAGTAGCAGTTCAGGTACAGCACATTGCAGTAATTGTCCGTTCTATAGTACATCGAGTGCAGGCTCCACCAGTAATACTCAGTGTAATTGCGCTGCCGGATTTGGAACCATAATAGAGACTGTCAACGTTGCTGATACGAATTCAAAGTTGAGGTTTGACAGGACAACAGACAGTGAACATTTGCCATACAGCGACATGTGTGGCTACTTACAATATAGACACCCAGATCGTACAAACGACGAGTGGTGGTTTATTGGTGGATATGTTTGGTTTAATGCAGATGTCGTGAATGTGATGTGTCGGTCCTTTGGGCTGCATAGTGGATTCAAATATACACAACAAAGAAAATACCCCAACCCAGGGTTGACAGCAGGGAAACGATATATTGATGATGTAAAATGTCACGGCGATGAAAAAGACATTGACGACTGTACATTTTATATGCCCGGTCCTTCAAGTAGTGATTCCAGACAAACACCAATACGAATATGCTGTATTGTCGAAGAAGGCTCTGCTGAGGTTGTCACAACATGGCAACGCAAGAGCTGTGAAAAATGTAATGCGGGATACGTAGAAAACGCCGGAGTCTGTACTGCATGCGAAAACGGGAAATACAGCGTATCAGAAGCAAGAGACGATATACCCAATTTGCCGAATGCGCCTTTTCAGATCTGGGTGGATGTCAATATCGCGTGTGAGAATTGCCCACAATTTTCTACATCACCGGAAGCTAGCACGGATGTGAATTATTGCAAATGTAATGCAGGCTACGAGGGTTCGCTGAATTACCAACATACTTGTATACAATGCGACTTTGGCAAGTATCGCACAGAATCAGGCCTGGCACCACCCGATTACACTTATGATCAAACAGCAGAATATTACGCATGTGATGACTGCCCAGCTGATAAAGTGGCCGTTTATGACTATAGAGACGGTGAATATTTCAGGAGAACAGAGGAAGAAGCTTGTGTGTCCTGCCCCACAGGAAGCACGACACAGGACAGGACCGCTGTGTGGGCTCTGTACACGTACGGGTGTATGTGTGACAAAGGTTACGCCGCCACAACATCCTCTTATCGTCAACAAACAGGACAAACTTGTGTGCCGTGCGTAGCGGGCAGATACAAGCACTGGGTCAGTAACCCCTTCAATGTGGTTCAAGACCAGTTAGGTAATTTGATTTGTTCGGGAAATGTATGTCTGCCGGGCACTATCCCGGAGCTGAGCGACGAGCATGCAAGTCAAGACTGTCTGCTGTGCGCCGCCGGCACGTACAGCGCTGTTGCCGGTGCTACCACAGCAGAAGTGTGCACTGACTGTGAAGCAGGCTCTTTTTCAGGCAGTGCCGGCAGCAGTGCGTGCAGCCAGTGCACACAGGGCACGTATCAAGGTGGAACCGGAGCGACGCAGTGTACAGAGTGCCCTCTTAATTCTTACACCGCAACGGATCCTTTGACACAACAAGAATTCACCGATATTGCACATTGTCAGTGTCGGTCGGGGTATTATTTTGATGCAGAGTTCACAGGCAGCGAATGCCAGCCATGCCATCCGGGATTTGCTTGTAATAACAACGTCCAAACACCGTGTTCTGGGAATACGTACAGCACTGCAGGCGCGTTTGAGTGTTCGACGTGTCCAGAATTCACGTCAATTATCAACAATGACCGCACGGCGGTACAGTCCTGTCAATGCAATACCGGCTACAGCGGCAATGACGGCGGGCCGTGCACGGCGTGCGCGGGTGGAACCTACAAAGACACCGTAGGCAGCGCAGCATGCTCCGCGTGTGGTGTCGACCTTTACACACCAAATCCAGACGCGAATATCATATGCGAATCCTGTCCGTTAAATTCCAGAGCCCCGGCAAGCAGCGACCACATCGATGACTGCACCTGCAATGCTGGTTTCGAGAAAAAAGATAATGCCGGGACGCCAGTGTGCTTCTCGTGCCTGGCCGATAAGTACTGCATTGGGAACAACCTCGCACGGGACTGCCCCCCGCAGTCGACATCGCCGATTGGCAGCGACTCAGAGCACGACTGCACGTGCAACGGCGGTTATTACTCGGTGAACAGGACACACCATGAAACAAACACGTTCATTGGCGATGAACACCACAGCGACCACGACGCGATCGAGCATGATGGCTATGATCATCACGAAGAAGAACACGACGAGCCCCACAAGTTCTGTGCCAGTTGCCCACCGAATACTCATTACTGCACCGGCGATCAACACATACCGTGCCCCACCCACACCCTGACAATCAAAAACCACGCTTCCAGTGCACGCGACTGTCTGTGTGAGGCAACGTACTGGCGCGACGGATGCACTCGCGACTGGGAGGCTCCTCAGCCGTACGTGAAGCATGTGTATGAGACAGGTGCATGCGCGGGAGTGAATTTACTCACCCCTGCCGATCACTCAACCAAGGAAAACGACGAACTCAACACCGACCCTCAATACATCGGCAAGTTCTGGCGGCAGCAAGACGTCACAGTAGACGCTGTTCAAAAGTGCGAAAGGCTACAGATTTGTGATATCAGGGGTGATTTCTTCAATTTACCTTGCACGCAATGCCCCGCGGACATCTACTGCAGCGTGGGCACGACACACACCGTCAGCGAACACTGTCCGGAGCACAGCAGTGCGGACCCGGGTGCAGGACACATTGACGACTGCCACTGTCTGCCGGGCTACAAACGAATTGTGTAAGACAATTTTATTCTTCAACAAATATCTGAACTATCCGGCGCCGGTGCCGGCCTGGGCTCCGCGGCGCGCGCGGCTGACAAAATCGCGTGCGAGAACCCGCCCAGGCCGAACAACCGCATTTGTGGCAGAAAAGATGGCGCGAAACGGGTCTGCGTCGGCGCGGGCGGCGGGCTTGCGGGCCGCTCAGAAACTTGCACGGCCACGAAGGCGTCTGGCTCACAAACGGCCATTGAAAACTGCATACTGCACTGGCCGCCGTCTTGTATACGTGCCATTGGTGTGTGGCGATTTATCAGCAGGCCTGTTGAATGCATGGAATAAAGGATTAAATTCTGCAGTCGTACGACTCTTTTTTTGTATTTGTGGGTATCCTGCTTGTGCCTCTGATTGTTGTGCTGTCAACTCTGTGTAAATTTCTGCTCTGTACCGTGGCCATGTCTTCAGTTGTTCTGTTAGATTATAGATGAATGTGTGTCGTATGGTGCTATCAGGCAATTTCGTTCCGAAATCATAGTAAGACGCAAAATCATTCATTTCTTGTACAAGCCCTTGAGAAGACAGATGTTCTCTGGCGTCGAACGTCGACATAACGTTCTTGAAAGTGTTGTCGGGTGAAGCGTGTTCGCGAGTCCAGTGCGGTGGGGGTTTTGCGTTGATGAGAAGTGTCATCAAAGTTGTGCCAGCGTCACAGATGCTGTCTTTTTTGAAATTTTTACATACATCTATGTAGGCATCGAAATGTTGTTTCAATTCAGACACACAAAATTGCCGCATTTTCATTTGAATCAACTCTGCTTCTAATGATGCATAATTCTTGTGCTTGAGTGCTATATGCGAAAACAGTGAACAAAACGGATGGTAGTCCTCGTGTGTGAATGTTGTCCCGTTCGAGTGATAACGGTATGACGATATGATGATCTCAAGCGCCATACGCCTGCACATAGCTGATAAACTGCGCCAGTATGCACAAAGCTTTTGCACGATATCTTCAACAGAGCCTTGGAATAAAAAGACAAAAAATAAGTGGAAAGCGGCGACGTACTTCAGTGACGTGTTCACGTTTTTGATATCGAATTTAAAACGATCAGCAATGTAGTCATGGTATCTTTGTTTGTAAACGAATGTAGCATTCCTGGCCACTCGACCCTGTTCTTCGACGAGAAAGGGGATTTCGTGATACGGTCCAAATGGTTTTTGATTGAGCACCGTACTTTTCCATATCGTGTCTTGACTTTGCTGGTAAACGTAAAATTGCATAGTGCTGTATCCTGTCCCTCCCACTCGTACACCCGTGGCAAGCACAAGATTGAAAGGACTAACACTGCTACTTTTCAAATTTATGAGATTGATGAGCGCCTGCGACGCTGTATACTGAACTTTCTGCAAAGGGTTGTCTGTTTTGCGTACATTCAAAAAAGCACCCATTCTTCTTGAAAATCCTGTTTCGTCTAGAGCATGATAAACTTCTAGTCCTTTGATATGAGCTTCATTCGGTTCTGTATACGTCATGGCATTCAGGCTGGGCCACGCCGTGTAGTTAAGGCGTTTGCCAGCATCCCAAAACTGATGCACTTGTGCGTCACAGTTGTCGATAACCCCCTTTTGTTGCAATTCTTTTGATAGTTGCCCAAAAGCACCACAAAAACTTTTTGGAAAGACCAACAACACCGTGGGCTTGACTTTCACAAACATCATAATCGCTCTGTATGCGTAGATTTGTAGGACCAATCCTTCCAGATCGTAACGCTGCTCGCAGTATATTGCAAATTGATATATATCTCTTTTGAATTTCTCCCATCTTGCTGCAGTAATGTCTTTTGAGAAAATGTCCTGTACAGTGCCGTCTTGTTGTTTTACTTGATCTAAAACCATTATCGGCAGTTTGTACACGCATGTATCGACTGGATTTGTGCGATTGAACACTTTGAAATTTGGCAAGCATTGAAGCAAGTCATTACTACAGTCGAATATCGTGTATTGTTTTGGCACTATTTCGGAGTATTTGGTGAGAAATCGCTGTACGTAGTGTTGTACATATGACTCGCGCAATACACTAGAAGGAAGTCCTTTTAGCAGTACCAGTGCAAATACTTCGTTTGTAAACGAGACAGAGCTTTTACCAAACCCACTAGCACTCAATAACAGAGACGTGGCAGCTCGGAGACGCTTGCTCGATATCAACTCCGCGCGAAATGACGCGTAGCATAGAATGTATTGACTGGCACTGGGTTCTTTGTAATCCATATTCCGAAGTGCTTGCATGAAGTCTTTTCTCACGCGGTTAAGCATCGTCATGTCTCCAGACGCTGTGCGGACGACCACGTTTGCTGGTAGCGGTGTGTATTCATGTGACGATCGCTTGGACTGTTCATTGAAGAGTTGATCAGCAGGCACTTGTGCAATAGACCTGTAACCCAATGGTCGTGCCTTGTGTAGATACACGTCCAATAGCAAATGTCCGTCTTTTTGTTGAATTGGCACCAATTTCCCATTTGCAACTGAACAAATGCATACGAGGGAACCAAAAATTGAATCGCCGTCTAGCTTGGCTGTTGCCTGCGCTTGGATTTCAGTAACGTGATTGTTCTCAAACACAGATTTTGTGTCAAGCGATCCGATGTCAGGCATCTTACTGAAGGAGTCCGGTTTAGTCCCATCTTTCATAAATCGCACAAATCTCTTGGGCTCATCGTCAACGGGATTTGCCATTAGTGGCTCTGTGCTCGTTTAAATAGAAAACTTGGTCTTTCACAGCTGCGTGCAAACACTGTAACTATTCAGGATGTCGCACAGTTCGTGGCGCTCGAGACTGAAGACGGCCTCGACATAGTCGTCACTCCACTCCTCGAGATCGCCAATCTTGAGCTTGAGCTTCTGCCAGCCACTCAGCGGAATCGCGAAATGTCGCATCAGTTGCGCCGACAGGCCGCGCGCGCGCATGTGCTCAAACGTCACGTCCATCTGCGCAAGGAGCTCTACGGGCCACTGCATCGACCACACCTCGGCGATATCCGCGCCGAGGTCGACGAACGGGTTCACGGGGAATACGAGCATGTCAGGCATGTCGTGAAGCGTCAGCGCCCCCCGCTTCACCCACTCCTGCTTGTCGGGCTGTACCTTGGACAGTTGCTCACTGCTGAAGCCGTACTTATCACGCAAACACCGCCAGCTCACATTCAGCTTCTTGATGTCCTCCCATGCCACCACGCTGCGCGGCTGCGCCCACCATCCGAACACGGCAACACTCTGTACCGGTGTTACTTCCATGCCAGGCGCCCGCGCTTACTTTATATGCTAGCATCGTGTCGTGGCAATCACAGCGCGTGCAGCCTGCTGCATATAAGGTCGACGTACACAAACAGACGGCAGACACGCCATTACCTGTGCAGGGATTCGCAATTCGCGCACCGCGCCTCCGCACGCGCGCGGCAGTCACAGCGGCCGACGACACAGAGCTGGCTGGTGCGCCTCCCGTGTGGAGATTCGACCGCATGGAGACGAATCTCGTCCTGGTCATGGAGCTGGCGCTTATTTTCCTCGTGGCCGTTGCTGTGTGTCTTATCCTCGGCGACCCACAGATACCAGCGCTCTACCTCCTCGTAGCAGTCGCACTCGGTGCGGTGTTGAGCACGCTTGGCTTGCTCTTCGCCTGCCTCGTCTACCGCCCCGCACACCCTCTGCGGGCCACGAGCGCGGCGCTCATCGCCACCGGCGCCGTGCTGGCGACGCTGCTCGTGCTCTCTCTCGTGATCGCGCTGCTCACAGCCAGCACCTTCTTCGGCGATTCGCGCACGACGTGGCTGTTCGCGCTGCATCTCGAGCCCGCGTTCGCGTATGAAAGCCCGGAGGCCGTGCACCTCGCGCAGCTTGTCGCGCTCATCAGCGTGCTGTCGATCACTGCTGCCGGCGCACTGCTGACGCTGGCACAGCTCACGCACGCTACACGGGCCGCCAGCGGCGCCGCGCCGCCTAGCCCGCTCCTCGTGTACGCCCAGCACGCCATCGCGCACGTCAACATCGCGCCCGCGCTGCGTGCCGCCGCCGTGCTGGGCGGGGGGCTGCAGGAGTACTACCACGGCGTTCTCGTGCGCGTGTGCGACGAGATCGGGCCTTGCCGGTACAACACGGCGAACCTGGCCCAGGTCGTGCGCTCCGACGACGTGCTCGTGCAGACGGCGGTGCTGCTGCTCCTGGCGCTCGTATTCGAGGTGCTTGGCACTGTGAGCGCGGTCCGCATCATCCTCGACGCGCCCGTAGTCAACATATACGCAAACACCGACGGCCACCGCATTACCCTCGGCGTGTCGCGCGCGGCGCTGCTCGTGCTCGTGGTGTACACGGCGCTGCTGCAGAGCGCCGAGTACCTGCCGGGCACGTATCCGCTGCACTGCGTGCTCGCGGCCGCCGGCGTCCTGCTCACGTGCGCGGAAACGCTGAGCGAGCTTTCGCCGGACGGTGTGCGCGACAGCATCGTCGACCAGCTCGCAGACGCGCCACGCGTGACGTTCAGCTCGCGCACCGCGCATCTCAAGACGACTTAGTAAATCGCGGCATTCATCTCTTGATGGTTTGAGTCGGCCAGATGACAAAAAAACTGTCCAAATCTCAACGGTTCGCATTGTGGTGCCTTCTGCGAGTTCTCGATTAATTTACCACTCATCAGTCGCAATTCAAATTTCGGTTATGAAAGCGGGTTATGTTCATTATTCAAGAACCGCATAGCATGCTTCGAGCAAGCAACGATGCTCGGCTTCTACTCTATTGACATGCTCTACTGCGCGACCTACCCCCACATCCGCACGCCGGTGTCTTCGCCGGGCAAGAAGGACCTCGTTGTCCCGCCGACGCCGAAGAAGGCGAAGTATGCTACACCCGACACACCGACTGAAGCAGGGCAGAGTGGCATTATCGAATGTCTGAACTGCAACCAAGAGGGGCAGGCCTCGGACATGCACTTTTGCTCAAAGATGGAGTGCTGCTTCTACGCGTGCGGCGAATGTGCTGAAGACCACCTTTTTCAGTGCGACACGTGTGGCGACATGGCATGCAGCGATTGCTGGTATGACGCTGGTGACGAGATGAGCACGGATCCGTGCGAGCTCGGCGCCTCGTCGTGTTTGGAGTGCCAGGAGATGTAATAAAACTTTCTGATCATGTCTCGTTGCATACTGCCTCAGCATCTGTTTCGCTCGTACAGTTTTTGCACAGGTGTGTGAGCTCACTGCCCTCGGTCCATTCACGGTAGCGAGCGGCGTCGACAATCTTGCCGTGTACAAAATAGAGAGTTGTGACGTGGTTGACAATGAGATCAGCAGCCAGCCGTATTATCATGAAATCGACCTGCGACAGAGCGACAAAAAGCCCAATAACACTCATAATCACGGCGTAAACCGTGAAAAGCTGGATGATAACGATGCACACCCATGGCGGGTATGGGATGTACTTAGTCTTGTGGTCCTGGATGGTGTTTGTCACCCAGGGCACGATCGCGTCGCTTGCGAAGGCTGCTATCGTCGTGCTGATGAAGGTGTAAATGGCCACAACCCACCACTTGAACCAACTGTCCAGCTTCACGCCAAAGAGCACGGTGCGCGTGTTGGGGCCGAAAGACAGAAACGGGGAGTGGTCCACCAGCATGATGTAATAGCACACGGCGGACGACAGCACCGTCCAAACCGTGAGCATGCCCACGAGCAGGCGCTGGTCTTCAAAAAGCAAGCGCAAGCATGAGGCGTGCACGGGTGGCATGCACACAGTCTCGCGGCGCATTATACGTTCTGTGCGCGTGGCCGCGATTTGTGCCAATCGCAGCACACACGCATTTACGACCTTGATGCTGCACTCATGCCAGCCGAAAAGCCCGCGCCTGAGTTGCCCGCCGACGCCGCCGCTTTTGATGTCGACCTCGAAGAACTACAGCGCTTGCTGCTCCAGAAGAACAGCAACACACACGAGCGCCAGCGTGCGCAGATGGAGGCTGGTATGCTTGACAATATGCTGGGCAAGTATAGGCGCCTTTGTGTCACGTGCAACGTGGACTACATGAGCGACCTTGCGTGCAGTGTTATTTTCGCGCTGTGCTCGCGGTTTGCGCAAAAGAAAGAGATAACTGACAGCGTGCTGGCTGTGCTGTCGTCGGACGGCCCGTTGCTACGCGTGCTGGAGGCGCAGCGCGGCAAGGACGGCTACGCGAGTGAGCTGGCGAGAATCTTGCCCATAGACCGCGAAAGCTTTGCTAATTGGCATGCAATACAGTGCTCGACCTTCAATACGGTGAGTGACTGGATTTTGCTTTTCAGTCACGTGTACTTCGCGCCGAACATCGAGCTACGCCTCGAGAGCCACCCGCTCACGCGGCGAATGCACAACGCTTGCGAGGAGGCGGACCTTGCGTCGTGCTACCACCTGTCAACGCCCTTTCTGTGCATAATGCTGCTGCACGTGTCCGTGGACAACGTGCCGAGCGTGAAGCTTCTGGAGCGCTTTCTCGCTCACCAGCAGAGCTACTTCGTGCGCGACCTCGAGATCCGCGTGCTGCGCGCCGTGAGCTTCTACAACGACACGTCGACCGACGCCGGCGCCGACCGGGAGGCCATGGCGATCGTGTACGCCGAAGCCCGGCTGGAGCCGCACTTCTTCCTCTTGATGCAGAAGCTAGAGCTGCGCGAGCACGACAGCGACACGACCAACGCCAACATACACGCCCTCACACCACAGCGTCTGCAGCTGCGCTTCTTGCAAGCGCCGTCGGCCCCTGTGTCACGCGACGCCATGCACTCATTCGCGGCGTGGGCAGCGCAGCAGCAGTTCTCGGTCGTCAGCAGTCGCCAACGCCAGCTCATCCTCTACTACGCATTGGTGCACCCCAAGAAGCTTCCGCACCAGCTGCTCGCTGAACACTACACCCCGGCTATCGTCGCACGCTACGCACAGTGTCCACCCGTCGCGCGCATCGACGTCGACGCCCTCGCGCAGCTGTTGCACTCTGTGCGCGTCTACCGCAACAACATCACGACGCTCGTCGACTTCCGGGCAACGTGTCTGCGCGGCCTGAGCGCGCGCCAGCGCGACGCGCTTTCACTCGTCAATGTTTTCCAACTCTACGTCGTGGTGTTCCAGCACCCCTCTGTCGTGCACGAGCTCTGGAAGCGCTTCTGCGCCGTCCTCAACCACACTACCATCACGTGCATCGACGACTTCGCGCGCTCACACGAGTGCGAGCACGCTGCTGTCATTGTAAACCTCATCGGCGACGACAACGACACCGTCGCGATTGAGACGGGACCCCCGCCGGCGACGGGCGCCGTGCCGTATTAAAGCACGCAACAGCACCCTCATGGCGACGCGCGGCCGCACAACTGCCGTGCTGTTGATGCTCTTCGCCCTTGCCACCCTCTGTCGCGCGCAGAGCGGCGAAAACTACCTCGTCACGATAGAAACCGCAACACAGGCCACCGCCGACGACATGTCGTCGCTGGTCAGCGGCGACGCATCTGGCCTCATCGGTGTCATCGAGGGCACGCAGTCGCGCGTACAGACGTTGAGCGGGTACGCGCCGGCCAGCATCGAGCGCACGCCGACGCTGACGGCGATGACGTCTGTGGTCTTTGACAGTCTCAGCAACACCTGGAGCTTCCAGTATCGATCGCTGCCCGCCGACTCCACCGTCAACGACTACAAGCGCGTGCTCTACTTCTCCAAGACGGGCACGGCAGTGGCGCGCGGCGACGTCGACAACATCTGTCTGCAGCCACAGCAAACAGACGACGTCTGCCGTTCTGCACTCGGCGATGACTACGTCACCGACGCCAGTCTCGCAACGGCGGCAATTCCTCTAGATACAGATCACATCACGACGAGCATCGACTGCACGACTGAATTCGCGTGCATTACAGCTACCGTCACTTCCGACTCGGCGAGCGGCGTCGACACTATCGACATCACCATGTCGATGCTGGCCATACAGGAAATGGTCGGTGCCGAGCTCACACAAGACGGCGTCCGCGTGGGCTGGAAGTTCAACATTGGCATGATGTTCGTGTATGGGGGGGGTGCATCCAACATGAACATCGTCGAGCACTTCGAGATCATCGAAAGTACGTACAACAAGTACGCGATCTCCAAAGTCAACCAGTACACCATCGCGCGGCACGTGCAGTTCTTCATGGCCGAGGCTCCGACTATTACCGACTTGCGCCTTGTCAAGCTCGAGTTTTTGATCGAGGCAGGGCACGAAGCTACTGACACTAACTTTCTGCGCATTGCCTTTGATGGCGAAACATTTCCTTTGACGTCTCTAGAATGCTCCACTCTGCAAGCAGCTATTGACTCAGCGCAGAGCACGTGCATCAACCCAATCGTCGCGCCGGGCACCCGGGCATGCACACCCGAAATCGTCGACAACGTCGTGCGTGTTGTATTGCCCATATCAAGCACGCAGGCCTCCAAAGTCAGCATTGGCATCGAGGTCACCATCGAGACGATTGAAACTGGCGTATCAGGCGCCACCCCCCTCCTCTCGCTGCTGCAGCTGACGGCCCCGGCTGCCGGCGCGTTCATACAAATCTGCCAGACGCCGGAGGTGCAGCAGTTCGACTCCGTCAGCTACGCGCACGTCGACGTGTACAACAAAGCGGCAGACAACACGCTCGCGCTGCTCAACACGGGCACCACGGAAGCGACCCGCACATTCAGCAGTATCCAGTCGCTGCTCACCATCGTGCTGCGCCCGCAGGCGTCGACAGACGCCGCCACGTTTTTCGCGAGCAACCCTTCCAAGCGGATTCTACTCGACGACCTGTACATGGCACACTCACTTGACAGCACAGTTTTCACTGATCAAATTACCGTAATGCCCACCGCGCAACGCCTCGCGTCGCAGCGCTCCGCGCTGCAGTTTCAGGCAGTCGGCTACCTTCAGTATTGCCCACTCATCGCAACGGCAGCGGAGCTCACCACCACCTCAAACGCAGATACATGCATCACCACACACGACTACGGCCGCAACGACGCCGGCGACCACGCCGCGCTCGAGCGCGCCGTCACCGGCGGGAACTACGTGTACGAACTGCAGTACATCGGCGTGTTCGACATCGGCAGCGATGCGGTTGTGGACGGCCAGCAGATCGACGTGCACGCCGGCCTCGAGTTTGCCCTCGTGTACACGTCCGCCACACAGACAGTTGCGCTCAGCGGGTGCGGCACTCCTACGGTTGAGGAAGAAGTCTTGACCAACATCGACGCCGCCAAGAAGCGCCACCGCCTCGCGCTCGCCGACGGCGCGTCCTGCACCGCGGTAGTCGACACGACGGTCGACGGCACCACGACGTCGAAGACAATCACCATCACCGCCACCACACTACTAACCGCCGCCGCCGACACCGCGTGG
>PASB01000033.1 GCA_002711735.1 Ilumatobacter sp. | reverse complement strand
GCGATGAGGATCATGACGATCATGGCGATGAGGATCATGACGATCATGGCGATGAGGACCACGACGACCATGGCGATGAGGACCATGACGATCATGGCGATGAGGACCATGACGATCATGGCGATGAGGACCACGACGACCATGACGGCCATGACCATGAGGGTGTAGATCCGCATTTCTTCACCGACCCGGTACGGATGTCAAGCGCAGTTCAGGGCATCGTCGATTTCCTCGCTGAGCAGGTCGGCAGCCTTGATACCGATGCGCTCGACGCATCAGCTGATGAATACATTGCTCAACTAGCCGCCGTTGATGCCGAAGTCACTTCCCTGGTCGATACGGTCGACGAGGACAAGCGTGTACTCATCACCTCCCACGAGGTATTTGCCTATTTCGCTGACAGCTACGGCTTTGAAGTGGTCGGCGTTATCATCCCCGGCGGGAGCACGACCGACGCAGCGAGCGCCGGTGAGCTGGCTGCACTTGCCAAAACAATCGAGGCTGAAGGCATCCCGGCGATCTTTTCTGACACTTCGTCATCTGACGAGCTGTCTAAGACCCTGGCCAGCGAGGTTGGTGATATTGTCGTCGTCGAGTTGTACACCGAGTCACTTGGCCCTGCAGACTCCGACGGGGCGACCTACCTAGCTATGGTCAGAACTAACGCCGAACGCATCGCCGCAGCATTGGGGTGATGTAAGGCGCCTTGCCGGTTCGCTGTCACAAGCAGTTGGCGCAGCTGCCGATTAGATCGAGACGATGTCCTTCGATCTGGAAGTTGGCCGCAGCTGCGCTCGCGGTGAATGCTGAGTCGAGTGTTCTTTCGACCTCCGGTGGCAATTCGAAATCACTGACTGCTCCGCAGGTCGTGCAAATCAAATGGTGGTGGTGATCGTCAGTTAGCTTTTCGGCGAGCTCGTATCGGGCGTGATCATCGTGGGTGACAATTCGAGCCACGACGCCCACCTCTTCGAGAATTGCAAGGTTGCGATACACGCTTGATTGAGCGAGCGAAGTCTCAACTTCGAGGATTTGCGGGATCGTGACTGGGTTGGCTGCGGCGTGCAAGGCAGCAACGACTTGTCGCCGGCCGGTCGTATACCGGTGCTCACCAGCACGCAACATCAAAGCGACGTCGTCGTGGAGAAGGTCGGCACTCATCGGCGTAAACGATATCGGCTGCCCGCCAGTTGTGGGAACCGATGAGAACTGATCACAGCTTGTCTGTACGGTGGCGCTCTGCGAGGCCGTCGGAACGCCATCGATTCAGCAAATTGGCTCATCAGCTTGTTTTACTTTTGAGATGGCCAACAGTTTTCTTTTTTTTTGGGGGGGGCTTTCCTAGCGATAGGGCAATATCGGAGAGCTCTCGCGAGATTCAGCTTTTAGCGCAGTAGGCGTGCCACGGTCCGGCAGCAGTCGCGTTAGCTCGTGCTGATTTGTTGGCACCCGAAATTGCACTCCGCACATCAATTTGGCGGGCAGCTCGGCTCGCTAGGTCGCCGTCAGATGGCAATGGAGCGCAGGGGTGCCCTTACGTCTAGCAATTAGGGGTGCTCCGATTCCTGGGGGCTGCAGGCCAAGGCTGTTGGGCGATTGGTACTGGCCTTCGGTGCTGTCGGACTATTGAGACGGACAAGCAATGGGTGGACTCGGCAGTACCGGATGGTTTGTGAGGCCATTCTCTAGCGGTGCCCGACGAACTGCTTGAAGTAATCCCGTTCGAGAAAAGGCGGGCCGTTGAACGAACTGGTTGGCAGTCTGCCGAACCCAGTCATCTGAAAGTCAACTAGTCACAGTTTCCTGGCGCACCATTAGTGGTGATGGTCGTGGTGCGGGTCATCGATAATGAGAGTGTTCCCGGCGCGCACGAAGCGGCCACCGAACGCAGTGCGTAGGTGATCCTCAGTGAACACGTTGTCGGGCGCTCCGAATGCGACGAAGCGCGTCGCAAGCAGCAGTACCAAGTCGCACTGTGCTGCATCTTCAAAGTTGTGCGTGGTCGTAATAACTGTTCGTCCGAGGCCGTGTTCGGAGACCAGGACATCGGAGATGACGGATCTTGACCGCACGTCTAAGCCCGTCAGCGGCTCGTCGAGCAAGAGAATCGGGGCATGCTGAGCCAAGCCCTGGGCGACGAACGCTCGCTGACGTTGCCCCCCTGAGAGGTGGTGAATCTGTCGGTCCGCAAGGTCAGCGATATCGAGCCGATCAAGCGCCGACTGCACGGCTGCTCGGTCCTCAGCGCGGAACCGGCCGAGGAGTCCGACGCTTGGATAGCGCGCCATCGCAACTACATCGCGCACGGAAATCGGCACAGCGGGGTCAACATCGGTTGATTGAAGAACGATGGCAGTCGTCGCCCCATGGGTGTCAAGGGATCCTGAGTTCGGCTCAAGAATCCCAGCGATAACCTTGAGCAGGGTTGACTTGCCCGATCCGTTGGGTCCGATGACTGCAACCGATGCGCCTTGCGGGATCTCTAGCGACAGGTCGCCTATGGCGTGCACGGGGCCGTAGTCGACGTGGATGTCGTTGATTGTCACTGCCGCTGGCACGATGTTGACGGTATCGAGAATCACTCCGAAAATTGTGGTTAGAAGATGGTAGCTCTCGATAACCTGCATCTCGTGCGGTTGCTGGTAGACGCCTTCGAACCTGCATTCATGCAGCGGGCACTGATTGGCAGCCTGCTAGCCGTAGTGGTGACGTCGCTCGTGGGCACGTGGGTCGTCTTGCGTGGTCTGGCCTTTCTTGGCGACGCAATCGCGCACGGAGTAATACCTGGCATAGCCCTTGCGGTGCTCTGGGGGTTTAGCCCCATCGTCGGGGCGCTCGCCGCTGCGGCAGTGATGGCATGTCTCGTTTCGTTAGTGTCGGCACGAACCGTCATCCGCGAAGACACGGGCATCGGGCTCCTCTTCGTCGGAATGCTGTCGCTCGGCATCGTCATCGTGTCGAAGGCACGTTCATTCACCACAGAGGTCACTGCGCTGCTTTTCGGTGATGTGCTCGGCGTGACGCGCAGTGACATCAATGGCCAGTTCGTCGCAGCGGCCATCGTGGTCGTAGCAACGATCGGGCTGTATCGCCCCTTCATGGCGCTTACTTTCAATGCGATCAAGGCCCAATCACTTGGAATGCACCCAAAGGCAGCGCATCTCGCTCTCATGATGCTCCTTGCCATCAGCATTGTGGCGAGTTTTCAGGCGGTGGGCACGCTACTGGTCTTCGGCTTGCTGGTGGGGCCTCCAGCCACAGCATCGCTCCTGACGCGGCGTGTCCCGGTGATGATGATTGTGTCGATGCTGTTCGGAGCCCTTGCGGTCATTGCAGGGTTAACCATCAGCTTCCACGCTGGCACGGCGGGTGGAGCGACTATGGCTGGTCTCAGCGTTGCAGGATTCTTCGCAGTGTTGCTGGTGACCGAGGTCGTACAGCACCTGTCCGGGCGCGTCTCTCGAGCTGCAGTTCGCAGCGCCTGAAAGGCACCCCGCCAGGGACGTGCAGACCCTTGATGAGACGTTTTCCTGTGGTGCACGCACGGCCCTGAAGCCGTTCGCCGCGACCTCCGCTGCCGAGACGAGGAAATTGCTACCGGACCGCTGTGAAGCATGGCGACGCGGTGAGTAGGGCGACGAACAACCCAGTCGTTGATTACTGATCTTGGACAGACCCGCCAACCAGCTGGGTGACATCGCCCGCAGCGACGGCATCCAACGGCGATTCGTACCGGAACGGCGCAGAGGTAAAGGAGTTGCGTATCTGAGTCAGCATCATCTGTACGAGCTCATTCGGTTCTGATGAAGCGGCACGAATCACGTAGCGGAGCTCGGGTGCCTGAGCGACGGTGTCCGGTGGCTCCCATTCGGTGTGCTGGTCGGTCAGAAGGCGGCGGTTGATAAGAGCGATTCCGGCACCGCTGGCCAACGCCATCTGCACGCCGTAGTTGGAGGGATTCTCTAGCACTATGTCGAATGGAACGTTGGCTTGCGTCAATAGTCTGTCGGCAATGGCACCAAAGAAGCACCGACGTCCGAACGTGACGAGCGGGACCCGCTCGAGGTGAGCGAAGTCCCCTGATGCGCTATGAGCCCAGACCAGTTCGTCGGGCCACAACAGCTCGTCGTCGGGCTCGACATCATGTTCGAGCACCATTGTGACTGCAAGGTCGATCTCGCCCGTCGCCAGCCAGCTGGCAAGTGCAACAGGGTGGTCGACACGGATCCTGACATCAACGCCGTCGGTGTTCCGGCGCGCCCAAGGCGCCAATACTTCCAATACCGGCCCAGACGCCCCCTCGGTCGCTCCGATCCGCACGGTTCCAGAGACATCAATTGCCTGAAACCGTCGGGTGGCGGCATCATGGGCGGCGAGAATGGTTTCTGCGTACACCAGGAGTTCGTTACCGCTGTCGGTCAGGACAACGCCCCGCCCGTCCTTTTGCAACAGGTTCGTGCCGAGGCGTTCCTGCATGCGTTTGAGTTTCCAGCTCACCGCAGAGCGACTGACGCACAGCATGTCGGCTGCGGCGTTGACGCTTCCGGTGTCGGCAACGGTCTTCAGTGCTCGGAGAGATTCGATTTCGAGCTTCATTGGTGACAACAATAGGTCATTTCACTGCAGAGAATGTCACTTGAGTCACCAATGTTCAATCGTCAGGATGAAGCCATGTCATTCGATATGAATCGCACTACTTCTTCCGCCCTCCGGTTCGTCATCCACCCGCTATCCGCAGTGGGTGTGCGGCCGAACGAACTGGCTCGGACGATGATCCCGCATCCGCTGATATATCAAGAGCTTGCACACAACCCGGAGTACACGCTGTACAACGGCCGGCTAACGCCGGCGTTCCTCGACCATGCGACGGCCGACGAAATGTATTGGAAGGTGCGACGCGAAGTTATTCTCCGCCACACCGGCGAACTCCCGCTTGAGATTGTCGGGCCCGATGCTGAGGTGCTGCTCCAACGGGTGTTCACACGTGATGTGTCGACGGTGCGAGTCGGGCGTTGCAGCTACCAGTTCGCGTGTTATCACGACGGCGGCATGATCACCGACGGTGTGCTCGTTCGTCTCGCGGAAGATCGTTTCTGGTTTGGCCAGGCCGACGGCGACCTCTACTCGTGGTTTCGTGCGCACGCCTTGGGTCTCGACGTGCAGGTCCTCAATCCAGACGTGTGGATCAGCCAGGTCCAGGGGCCTCGGTCGTTGGAAGTCCTTGAGGCTGTGATCGACGGTCCGATGCCGGATCGGTTCAATTATTTTGACATGGCCGAAGTGTCGATCGCGCACCAGCCCGTTGTGATCACTCGGACGGGGTTCAGCAACGAGCTTGGATGGGAGTTCTACCTGACACCTGAAATCGATGCCGTCGCAGTTGGAGACCGGATCCTCTCCGTCGGTCAGGACTTTGGCATGATCATCACGTCCGCGGACGTGTTTCGCGCTCGCCGTATCGAGGCCGGGCTGCTCAATGCTGGTTCCGACTTCGATATGACGACGACACCATTCGATGTTGGTCTCGGTGGCATGGTCGACTTCGCTAAGGGCGACTTCAGCGGACGGGCTGCCTTGCATGCTGTCGCCGACACTCTCTGCCGGACCTGGGGGATGCGCGTCGATGGGAGCGTGGCAAGTCTTGGACGTGTTCTCGTTAGCCGGTCGACCGGTGATGTCATTGGTCGTGTCTGCTCAAGCGGCTGGTCCCCGTTTCAGGGCAGTGGTGTCGCCATTGTCCGCTTCGATTCGACTGACTATGGACCTGACGACATCGTCGGTGTGGCCTGCATCGACGGAGATGACCACGAAGGTGTGATCTGTACGCTGCCTATGATCGATCCGGACCGGCTGATCCCGCGCGGCAAGCTCGTCGACATCCCCCAGCCACCGCTGGCTTTGGCTTGACATGAGCAATCGAGTCACCTCTGCGCAGCAAGTAAATCACTACACCTTGCTCTCTGACAGCCTTGACAACGGACATGCGATCGGTGAAGGCGTCGACCCCCTGGCCTCAATTCTGATCGGCGGTCGTGGTGGACTGGAGAGACGGTCTCGCCGCAGGCACTCTTTGCATCCACGGTGCGCCAAAGCAAGAAATCAGGCGCGTATTTGACTCCATTGCTAGTGAAAGGGATCGGTTTACCTAACTCGGTTTCATGCGACGCCACCTCGGGCTAAATCGTATTCCTTTCTTGCAAGCGGTGCGTTCTGTCTAGTTGTCGAAAGTTTTCCCAGCGGTCAACAACAGCGCCAATTTTCCTGCAGGATCTACTATGGCGAACGTTGTATCGCTCTGGAGCTGCCGCGCGTCGATGTAATGATCCTGTTGAGTCCGCTCAATGGGACGCCCGTCGGAGATGTGATCGCGTCAGCGCTCGCAGGCGGCTAGGGCGGCGTCAGGTGGCCTCGATGGGAAAGCAGTTGCCTGAGGTGATGGAGGCAATGCTGTGGTCGGACTGCGCAACGAGTACGCACAGCCGCGTCGGGATTTCGCCACCGAAGTCCCCTATGGTTCCGGTGAACTCGTCCGGATCTTCCCACACGATCCAGAGGCCACCGCCGACGGATTCTCCAGCACCTTCAATTCCTGCCTCCTCAGGACGAGTCGAGTCAGAGAAGACGTGCAGATGGAAGTCGCCTGATGAATTAAATTCTCGGTCGCCGCTGTCGGAGTCAAACGCTGCGGCGATGGTTGTCCCATCGAAGGTTGCCGAAGTAATGCATGCCCAGCGTTGAAGAGACTGAATCGCTTCAGTGCAGAGTTCGTCCTCAAGCCGACGTGTCATCTGATCAGCGACCTCGGCGACGCCTGGGACTGCGGTTACCCCGTTGATTGCCGCGGTGGCCTGCTCATTTGTCGCCTCACCAGTCAACGTCACTACGCCACCGGTAACGGCTGCAGTCGCCTGTGGAGCAACACCAGCCACTATCGGTTGGACCAACGCTGTTATCGCATTGTCTCCAAGCGGGGCTGCCGTAGTTTCGGGCACGACCGCTTCCGCAACAGTGACACCGGGTGCCAAGGTTGTTCCGGGTCCGACAGTCGTCTCGGGTGCGACGGTCGTCTCTGTGGCCTCGTCGTCTCCTCCGCTGCCGAGCACGAGGAAGCCGATCACCGCCAAAGCGACTGCCGCTATCACTCCTCCACCTATAAGAAGATTGCGGTTGGGTCCCGAACCCTGTTTGGCCACTGGATTGACTGGCGCAGACGGGGGTGGGGGCGGGGCACTGGATGTTGCGGTGGAAGCGGTCGGGATCGGCTGGGTCTGTTCGATGGTTGGCGTCGTCTCTGCCATTTCACTTTCTAGCGGGCCAGCAACTGACGCGGCGGCAGCCACTCCAGTAGCGGCGGCAAGTCCACCGATGAGCGGCAGCCCACCGGCATTGTCAGCGTGCTGGCCAGCGAACACAGCGGCGCCAAGCGCGATCGAGTGTTTTGGGTCTGCATCGACTGCAACCGGTCGGCCCAGTTCTGAGGACACCATTTGGCTGATGACGGGAATTCGACTCGAGCCGCCGACCAGTAGAACCTTGGCCACGTCGTCAGGAGCGACTCCAGCAGATTCGAGTGCACGGCCGGTAGCAGTAATTGAGTCGGCGAGCGAGGGACGGATTGAGTTTTCAAACTCGGCACGGGTGATCCTGACGTCGGTCTGGATTCCCGGGAGTAAAACTGGAATCGTGGCGTCGGTGTCGGACGACAACGCAACTTTGGCATTTACGCAGTCGTCGCGCAGTCGAGCCACACCGCTGACAACTAGTGGATCTTCTGGGTCAAGTTCCTGAAGTTTGCCATCAAGCGAACGGTCGACATGTGCAAACACGGCGGCGTCGAAATCGATGCCGCCCATGCGCTCGATGCCCTCGGGGCGCCCGATGATCTCAAAGCCTTCCTCGGCTTTACGCAGGATCGCTGCGTCGAAGGTGCCGCCGCCGAGGTCGTAGACAGCGACGACCTGGTCGGGTTCGACACGTTCTGTTGAGGCGTAGTGGATTGCAGCCGCCTCTGGTTCGGTTAGCAGATCTACAACCTCAGGGCTGAGCCCGGCAAGGCGAATTGCCTGTTGGAGAAGATCGATCTTGTACGGACCCCAGTTCGCAGGGTGGGTGACTGCAATACGATCTGGTGAGTCGCCTTCGCGCTCAGTTATCGCTGAAATCGTAGCTGTAAGTAGCCGTGCCATCAGCTGCTCGGCTGAGTACGGGGCACCGCCCACGATGATGGGAGTGGTGTCGCCGAGGCGCCGTTTGAACTCGCGGGCAACCCGCTCAGGCTCGGTCAAGGCCCGTCGGACGGCAGCATCTCCGGTGAGTTCGGTGCCGTCGTCACGCAGTAGAACTACGGAGGGAATCGCCGAACTCTGGTTGCCTAACGAAAAGATGCTCGCCCGACCGTCCCGGTAAACCGCTGCAGCGGTGAAGGTGGTTCCAAGATCGATGCCTACCTGATAGCCCACGTTGCTGTCTCCCATGACTGACGACATCCATGTCGTACTTTGACAATGTTACGGCGCGTCCGTTGGTGAACGCACATTGCGGCCGTTGTAGTTGGCGTATTCACGATCCAAACGCAACTGCTCCACGGAGCGAAACGGGGATATCCCCGATCCGTTGACCGCTGACCCCGGGTATTTTAAACCGTATGAGGCTGCGACAAATGGTCGATGAGCTGGTTGGCACTGATGCGTTGCGATCATCCGACACGGCGATAAACGTAACTAAGAGCCGAGCTGTGCTGGACGAAGCGGGGCACCTCGAGCTTGATCCTGACCTGTACGGCGAGGCGCTCGTCCATTACGCCGATACGGCACCTATCGAGATTGCAGACTTGCTGGCACCGATCGTGACCGACGCGAGTGTCGTGCCGTTCGATCGAGAGCTTGACCCGGTTGGATTGACCTCCGCTAGGGCGGACGCCGACATCGACCCGGAGGAGTTTGACGACACCGACCTCATAAGTGAGGACCAGGCAAGTGGGATAAGTGCGGCTCCGTCCCCTGAGCCGATGTTTGAACCCGGCGAAGTCGATGGAGATTTTTCCAGTCACGAAGGATTCGGCGCTGGAGCTGAGGCGCTGACCGAGGATGCCCCTGAAGAAAGTGGCGACGACATCGACCATGCGCTCGACGCGCCGGACGAGCTGGCGTTCGATACTCCATCCGACGAAGAATCGACGTGGGCTATCAACGAGCTTCCCGACGCCCTGAACGAGATTGATTCAGAACCCGACGACGACGAATTTGAAATCGAGAGCTGATCCAAAGAGCAGGTCTCAGCTGACGTCCGCCAAGATTCCCTCAAGAGAGCGAATCGCAACGCGGGTTGCCGCCGCCATGTCGTGGGCGGTCAGCGGGTTCTCGGCCAACCGTTGCCACCGGGCAAGCTCGTCAAACGCCGTTGATCGTATGGATTCGGGCGTCGCCGCTGCTTCGAGCCCGAGCCGTACTGCAGGTGCTGAACCGCTCGAGCCGAGGATCCTCTCGAGCTCCGCGAGCTTGGGTGCTGGCCCAACGACCCATCCGCTCCGAATCGCAGCCAGCGTGACCATTTCGTTGAATGGGTGGGCGCCGGCCATCACTCGTTCGAGTTCCGCAAGCACCCGCTCGGCGGCTGGGGCCGCTGGTGTTGCTAGGCACAGTCGCTCTACGGCAAGCAAGGCCGATCGAGCCTTGAGGACATCGGCACGGTCGACGAAAAGGGTTTCGAGAACCTGCCGAAGCTCGGTCAGGCCAGACAGATCCACCAAGCGGTCAGCCAGCGCCTGCGACGAGCTGACCTCGCCCTCTTGAATCATCGTTGAGGCAACGCGGACTCCGAATAACCCGAAACGGCTGAGAAGAGCCTCGCGCTCAATAGAGGTCAGAGGGGTCTCGGGCGGGGCGTCGATGAACCGGTCAGCCGAAAGCAGGACTCCCTCGAGGCCGCTACTGGCGGAGAGCTCCACGAGTTGGCGATACTCCCGTTCGCTCAAGGTTTCCCCGGTTTCGGCGACGAGTCCCGCAACGGGGACGATCATCTGCACGAGACGACGAAGACGCGGGTCGTCGCCCAGTCGCCTGGCAACGCGCCCGGCCGAGACCATCGAATCATGGCTGCCGGCACCTATCTCGTCAGCACGCGAAAGCACAGCGACTGCGTTGACAGGACTCGGGGTCGATACTGCGTCGTCATGAAAGGCCTCGAGGAGCCGAAGATCAGAAGCATGGATGTGTTTCATCAGATACAGCACCGCGTCAGCCGGGGTGTCGGCGTCGTCGGGGTCGAGAAATTCGAAGGCCCGGGTGGCAACGCCTTCGGTCAACGAGTCGACGCCAGGTGTGTCGATAAGCGTGAGGGTCCGCAGGCCCTCTGAAGGCCAGGTCACTTCAAGTCGGTCAACATCGTTGGCGTCAAAGCCCCCAAGATCGATTTCGATCGCTCCGTCGTCACGTCGAAATCGCACCTGCTGCGAGTCCGAGCCGTCAGCAGGGTGCAGCATGACTTGGTAGCTGTGGCCGTCGCGGTACCAAGTGACGACCTTTGTGCACTCCCCGGTGTCAGTAGGCGCTAGGAGTTCTCCAACAAGCGCGTTAAGCAGCGTGGATTTTCCTGCCTTAACCTTGCCCGCTATTGCGACGCGCAGCGGCTCATCAAGCCGAGCACGAATTGCGTTGAGTTCGGCCACGGCCTCCGGCTCGTCAAACTCGCTTTGCGCAAGGTCTAACAGCTCGGCGGTTTCAGCCAAGAGGGCCGGGGCGTTCATCGCTCAGCACCTCCGACCGAGCCGGCTGCGAGTCCATCAGCGCGTGTTCGCAGCGCTCGAAGGCGTTCGAGTTCGGCCTCTATATCGCGCAAACGGCTTTCCCTATCTCGTTCATCAGTTTGGGCTGCCTGCTTGGCTGCACTGAGAGCATCAGATGTCGAGCGATGCAATTCCTCTGCGCGGGTGCTGTAATGGTCTCGTAGCTGACGTTGACTTCTGCGAAGATTATCCCGTGCGTCTTTCGTTACTTGAAACGAAACCTCGTCGGTGTACTTCCTGATCTGGGTTTTCGCTTGTTGACGGCGCTGGGTGAGTTGTCGAGCCTTCTCGTCTTTAAGTCCTTTGCGACCCATCGCAAGCCCGATTCCAACTGCCAGAACGCCGATCCCGGGTACTGCGAGCATCCCTCCCAGCATTGTGAACATCAAAATGCCGCTGTAAGAACTCTTCAGTACCGTCATTCCCTGCATCAGGGTCGAACTGCGGTCAAAGTTGGCCGTTGTCCCAGCGCCAACCCGATCGAGGACGGCTCCAGCGTCGCCAAAGTCCAGTCTCTCGAGGATCCCGTGTCCTGCAACACGGAAATGCTCCCCGACCTCAGCGCTGAGTTCTGTTGAGCGATCTGTCAGCAATCGATAATTCGCAACGACCTCGTGGGACATGCGATTTGCAAGCCACGGTTCAAATTCGCTCCACGTTTGGGCCGGATCGCTGTTGTCGATTGCCGCGTCAGCTTCGGCGAGCACAGTGCGAACGCGCTCGCGAAAGTCATGTTCGACGTCCGCAGTCAGGTCCGCAACTCCATCGTTGAGCGTGACGCTCCACTTTGCGGACTGGCTTTTTAGTTGTTGCGATCGCTCGGTCGCCTCTGCTAGCTGATTCATTAATTCGGCGCGGGTCTCAGGGTTGTTAATCGCCCTCAATTCAGCTTCAAAATGCCCAATCAGTTGGTCACAAACCGCCAGAAGCTCCGCCTTTGCGTGGGACCGCTCTCGCTCTGAGGCGCCGCCGACGACTTCGTTTCGTAAGTGACCGACGAGTTGAGGAAACCCAGAGTCGGCGTTGAGTTGTTTGTCGTTTCGCTTCATCGCCTCGATGCGCAGCGAGGAAGAGATCGGCACCACGTTCAAGTCGTAACCGGCGGCCCCCAGATGCCCCTCATTCAGTTCGAGGACCTTCCGCCAGGCGGGATAAAAGTCGGTCTTTGTAAGCACGCAGGTGACATGCGGGCACATGTCAAGTGCCTGTTCAAGGAAGGCCATCTCGGTCCTTGTGTATTCCTGTGACGCGTCTGACAAAAAAATGGCTGCATCTGCAACCGACAAGGCACCGAGGGCTGCAGTGGCATGGGCTGAACCGAGACCGCCGACTCCAGGAGTGTCAACAATGACCAGCCCGGACTCAAGGAGGCGGCGGTCGAGTTCGATGTCGACGCTACGAACGTCAAGCTCAGGATGAACCGTTCTCCGCTGCTCGGTAGCGTGTTCGGAGATAGCAGCAAACTCAATCTCTCGCCGCTCAATAGCGGGTAAAGCGTCAGTCGTCTCGGAGGCACCGGGCGATGCGACCAAAGAGAAGGCTCGACGTTCTGAACCGTACCGCACAGTGGTGGGCACTGCGGTGGCGATGTCGTCGTCAACCGGACAGATCTGCGAGTTGAGGAGTCCGTTGACGAAGGAGCTTTTTCCTTGTTTGAACTCACCGATCACGACGACGTTGACGTCGGGCTCGATGAGTCGGTCGTGCGCCGTTTGGAGGCGCCCGGCAAGGTCGGAGCGTCCGTAGGCCGTCGCTGCACGAACGCCGCTAACGAGCGCCTCAGCTGTGGCAGCGGTGCGTGGGTCGGACTCTTCGGTGTCGTCGACTTTGGTCGAGGAGGCGGCGTGTTCTGAAGATGAAGTCATGTCGGAGAAGATCGTGGCACAGCCTGGCGGTCGAGCGACGAGAGCGGGTCCCGGGAGCAATGCTCCCGGGACCCGCTCTCGTCAGTGGTGTCAATCGTCCATCACGTCGTCTTCGTAGTTGTTGGTAGTCGGATCAGGCTGATATTCCTGCTCAGGGTCCGGTTCGTATGCCTGCTCAGGGTCTGGTTCGTATGTCTGCTCAGGGTCTGGTTCGTATGTCTGCTCAGGGTCTGGTTCGTATGTCTGCTCAGGGTCTGGTTCGTATGTCTGC
>PASB01000032.1 GCA_002711735.1 Ilumatobacter sp. | reverse complement strand
GACCGTTGCGGCCTCGACAGTAACTGCGGCGAGCACTTCGGCAGCGAGTTCGTCGTTGGCTTCGTCGAGGTCGCCCAGCAGTATAAAACTGGACCCTCCTGACTGCGTGAAGCGACGTACGGCGGATGCTTCGAGTGACCGGCGCATCTCGCTCGACTCGGCTTCAACCGCGGCCAGCTCCTTCTGGGCTTCGGCAATCTCCAGGCCCAGCGCGTCGATCAATGACTCGGTATCGAACAACGCCTGGGCGGCCTCATTGGCTCGGTCGCGGGCAGCCTGGATCTCGCGGGCGGCCTGTCGGTCCGCCTCGCTGCCGGTCTGCGCCTCAACCGGAACGGTCGCTCCCATCGCAGAGAGCGTGAGCGTCAGCACCACTGTTGCGGAGGCAAAACGACACGTCGACAGACGCAGCCAGAGTGAGCGGGGCAACGTCACGAAGCGAGACGATACAGCGCAGCGCAGGGCGGTGTCCGTCAGAGCCAGTGGTTGACGGTTTCGGTGACTCGTTCAGCAACGCGTTGAAAAAGCCCACGAGCAGCCCATTCCTGTGGATCGAGCAGCACGCAGTGTTCGAGATCCTCGTCGAGGTGACGATCGAGCACAGCGACAACGTCAGGGTCGAAGACAACGATGTTCGCCTCGTCGTCGTGACGCAGCGACCGCTGATTAAAGTTGGCTGACCCAACTGAAGCAACCGTTCCGTCAACCGTCATCACCTTTGCGTGCATCATCGACACCTCGTAAGTATGTAAAACCACGCCGGCCTGCAGTAGACGTTGGTACGACGCCTCGCCGGTGATCTGAATAAAGCGCTTATCAGCATGAGCGCCGGGCAGCATGATGTCGACCGAGACTCCACGATCCACAGCGTCGACTAACGCCTGACTGAGCTGTTCACCCGGATTGAAGTACGCCGATGCGATACGAATTCGTTTCTGAGCGCACGCGATTAGCGTGATCATCAGCCGCCAAATGTCGTTGGATCCGTTTTCGGCCGCAGCTTGCACAACAGCGCATGCCGTAGTCCCTGCGGGCTGTGAGTCGATGACCGACTCAGACATCGGGTCAAAACCGCTGTGGTTGTGGTCGGCCCAGTTGTCGATGAACCCAGCCTGCAGCCCCGCAACAGCTGGCCCGCGAACTCGGAGATGCGTATCGCGGTATTCGTGCTCGTTGCGGGCGTTACCGGACCACTCGTCAGCGATCCCGACACCGCCGATGAAACCAACAGTGCCGTCGACCACGAGGATCTTGCGGTGCGTGCGGTTGTTCGCGCCGCTCAACTGCGGAATCTTTTCGTCAGTGAATGGCCGAAACCAGCGCAACTCGCAGCTGGATCCCTTAATGGCGTTGATCACATCGGAGTCGAGTTTGCGTTCGGCAAGCGCATCAATTAGCACCCGGACCCGACATCCGCGCTTTGCTGCGCCGACCAGTGCTTGCGCGAAGCGGTCAGCGATATGACCGCTCCAGAAGACGAAGGTGACAATGTCAACGGTCTGCTCAGCGCCATCGATGGCGTCGAGCATCGCACCGAAAATCTCGTCACCGTTGCGCAGAACATCGACGGTGTTGCCCTCCGTTGCGTGTATGCCAAGCAGTGAATGAACGCGATCCGCCCATTCACGGGCACCAGCCGACGCTGAGCCCGTGCTCAACGATGCTCGACCCATCAACCGACCGTGGTACCGAGCCAGCTACCAATAACCCACGTAGCTGTGCACGCTGCAACCGCCCAACTCATTTGGCGACCGGCGGTGCGAATCACCGATCGTTCGGTAAACCTTGCAAGCACTACGCCGACACAGGCTGTTGCAATCAGTCCGAGAACGGCCGAGGTAACCACAGCGCCATTACCCTCGAAGAAAAACCAAGGGAACAGCGGGATTAGCGCGCCGAAGGCAAAAGCGACAAACGAGCTGAGGGCGGCCGCACTCGCGTTCCCGGTCCCGCCGAGATGGACGCCAAGCTCCTCGCGTGCGTGCACATCGAGTGCTACCTCAGGATTTTCGTGGACTTGCTCAGCCATCCGGCGCGCAGTTTCGGTGTCTGCGCCACGTTGACGGTAGATCGCAGCAAGCTCGCGTTGTTCCATCTCGGGCTGCTTGGCAATCGAGAGCCGTTCGATGTCGAGTTCACGCTCGACCAACTCAGCCTGGGCCTTCATCGACACGTATTCACCGGCAGCCATCGAAGCGGACCCTGCGAGCAACCCAGCCACACCTGCGACGAGCACACTCTCGCGTGTCGAAGCCGCCGCAGCGACGCCGAGGATGAGCGCAACGTTGGACACAAGGCCATCGCTGACACCGAAGACAGCGGCGCGAATCGTGCCTCCTGTGACGTCTCGATGACGATGAACCATGTGGCTGTGGCCCGGTCCATGAGAGTGAACGCGTTCATGTTCGGGCCTGATCTGACCGGACCCGGCGTCGTGATTGGTGACATCAGCGGACATAACCATCACAGTACCGGCGGCCCGCCGCGTCTTGCGTCCACGGGCCCCCAGGATCGTGGACGCGAGCGCTTGCAGCTGAGCAGCTCTGAGCCAATGTCGATTCGCGCCAGTTGAGAATGAAATGACCGACGTGCTCGGCGGCGAGCTCGCGTACGGTTACTTCGACGCCACTTCAGATTGCAGAACGGACCCATCGGTCCCCAGTCAAAATTGCGGTTGTGTCGCGTCCGCACGCTGATCAGTCCATGCGTGAGCGCAGCAGCCACAGACGGGTTTGACTTCCGCCAGGTCACGCGGCGATGCTGCATGCCTATCGATCAACGTCATGCTGAAGGAGATCGGACATGAAACAGCTCACTGGCCTCGACGTCAGTTTCTTGCTCATGGAGACGCCGAACACCTACGGCCACGTGAATGGGCTGAGCATTTATGATCGCCCGTCAGCTGATTTCGACCCGTTTGCTGAGGTGCGAAATCGGTTGAGCATCATGGTCGGCCACCTTGAACCGCTCCGCCGCAAAGTAGTTGAAGTGCCGTTTGAACTCGACCGTCCCTACTGGATCGAAGACGCGGACTTCGACATTGATTTCCACGTACGTCACATTGGTCTCGCTCCACCAGGCGCAGTCGACCAACTCGCCGAGCAGGTTGCTCGAATCGTTGGTCGCAAAATGGATCGTTCGCGCCCGCTGTGGGAGGCGTACGTCATCGAGGGGCTGGCGGATGGGCGCTGGGCTTTGCTCCAAAAAACGCACCACGCCACGATAGATGGCGCCTCTGGCGTGATCATGCTCAAGATGTTTACTGATGATTCGCCGGACGCGACCTACCCACTCAAACATCGCAAGTGGATCGGCGAAGAACCGCCAAGCCGCAGCGACATGCTGCAGACCGCCGCTAAGAACCTTGCAATCAACCCGATTCGACAGCTGCGATTATCACTGAATGTGGTGCGTGATTTCGCCGATGCTGCTGGCATCGCCAATGTCAGTGGGTTTGCGCTCCAAGCGCGTTCAACGCTTGGAGCGATAGCGCGCCGCTCAGACCCCGCCAACGATCGGTCCGACGAGCGGGTGTCGTTGCCCCTGACGTCGGCGCCACCCACACCTTGGAACGCGTCAGTGACCCCGGACCGTCGTTTCGCAATGCGTTCGACATCACTCGAGAACCTCAAACGACTCAAGGACGCCACCGGCGGCACGCTTAACGATGTCGTCATGGCTATCTGCACTGGTGCGCTGCGCGCCTACCTCATCGAAAACGATGCATTGCCCGACCGGCCGCTCCGGGCAATGGTGCCCGTCTCAATTCGAACCGGCGATGAAGAAGACCCGTGGACCAACCGTGTGTCTGCGATCGTTGCCGACCTCCCCACGAACTGCGCGGACCCGATTGAACGAGTAGCGCTGTGCCGCGAGGCAATGAATGTCGGCAAGCACCAATTTGACCTGATCCCGGCCGAAGCGCTGGGCCAAGCGACCGACTACACCTCACCGGTTGTGGCTGCGTCAGCGATCCGTCTCGTTTCGCGACTGAAGCTGGCCGACCGAGTGAACAGCCCTATCAACGTGGTGATCTCAAATGTCCCAGGACCCCGGCAGCCGCTCTACTTCGCCGGAGCGAAGCTCGATGCTTATATCCCCGTGTCGACAATTACTGACGGGGTGGGCCTCAACATCACCGTGCATTCCTACGCCAACCGGATGGACTTCGGACTCATCTCGGATCGACAGCTCATACCTGACCTGTGGCATCTCGTCGATCTCCACATCGCCGAAGTAGAACGTCTTTTCGAAGCGACTGGTGCTGAGTGGGCCGTGCCACAGCCACCGCCACCAAGGCGTCACGGTGGCGATGGCGTTACGCCCATAAAGCGCAGTAGTAGCGAGGGGAAAGAAGGCATCGCAGCGAAGCGGGCAGTTTCCAAGCCGCAGACAGGGGTCCCGAAAAAAGCTGCTGTCAAGAAAGCTGCGGCGAGAAAAACCGTTACGAAAAAGAAGTGAAGGTTGCAATTTGGATGAATTCGGGCCTGGGTTGCGCTAGCGGCGCCCGGCATCGTTCGAAGTATTTCGACAGCTCGGCCGTCACACGTTCTACCGGCGCTATCGATCGGTCTATCTCAAAGTCTCTCAGCGCCATAACTCGCATCACGGAGATGGCCTAGGCGTCGCCGGCTGACCGCTACGACATCTTCCACTCAGATCGCGGGGTCCAGACCTGGCGCAACGGGTCGGTACTCATCTCAACCACGCGTAGGTCACCTGTGAACTCATAAGTTCCCTGGTAGCGGTCAAAGGCCACCGGGGTGCCCCAGCTCTTGCCAACCGCGAATCCTTCTTGCACCATCGAGTACCCCATCGGGGTGATTCGCATCCGCTCGTTCACGCCGACCTTCACGCCGTCCACCGTCATCGTCGCACGGCCCCATCCCTGCTCGATCGGCTCGTAAATGACAGCAAGTTCGATCTCGCGCCCCGTCGGAAGTGGTTCGGCACTGACCACTTCGGTCATCTCGATCTTCAGCACGTTGTGGACATAGTGCGCCCGGCGATTTTGCACGAACAGTACCCAGCCAGCGAGTTCGCCTCCCTGCGAAACGAGTACTCCTTCATCGCTCGACTGCGCAGTGAGGCGCGCAGTTATCTTGTGCGGTGTGTTCAGAATGACAGGAAGTGACGGATTCGGGATTGGGGTGGTCCCGCAGTAGTAGCGGTACACCTCGCGGTCCTCGCTCGCTGTCGGACGAGTGGGATCAATAAAGCGTTCGCGGCCGCGATCGTCAAGTGGCAGCACGTTGTGCTTGCGAGCCTCTTCCCACCACAAATCAATCAACTCAGTGAGCTTTTCGGGATGCTCGTTGGCGAGGTCATGAGCCTGGCTGTAGTCCGCATCCTGGTGATAAAGCTCCCACGGGTCGTCGGCCCAGTCCGTTCCGGGCTTGTGCCAGGTCACTGCCGTCCAACCCTCGTGCCAGATCGCACGGCTTCCCAGCATCTCGTAGTACTGCGTAGCCTTTACATTTGGAGCGTCGCCGTTCGCAATGGTCGCCGCCAAGCTGGCACCCTCGAGCGGTTGCTGATCGACACCGTTGACTCGTTGTGGGACAGGAAGCCCGGCCAGATCGAGCAGTGTCGGGAAAAGGTCGGTGATGTGGTGGTACTGATTGCGAATTGCCCCCCGATCCTCCGGATCAATTTGAGAGGGCCAGTGAATGATCAATGGGTCGGTGTTGCCGCCGCGATGGGTGTCTCGCTTCCAGCGTTGAAAGGGGGCATTGCCTGCTTGGCTCCAACCAATCGGGTAGTGCGGGTCGGTGTGGCGGCTGCCCATGTGGTCAATGTCGTCGACCATCTCGTCGACTTCCATGAACATGAGGTTTCGGAACCGCTCGGTGTTCGTCGTGCCGTGCTGACCGCCCTCTGATGACGCGCCGTTGTCGCTGAGAAAGATCACCGCAGTGTTTTCGAACACGCCGAGTTCGCGCAGCGCATCCATCAACCGCCCGATCTGTGCGTCGGTGTGATCGACAAATCCGCAGAAAGTCTCCTGGAGGCGTGCATAGAGCCGTTGCGCCTCAGGGTCAAGAGAATCCCACGCCGGAACCACACGGTTGCGCGGCGGGAGGTCGGTACCGTCTGGGATGATGCCCATCTCAAGCTGACGTTCATATGTGGCCTGGCGGTGTACGTCCCAGCCATCATCAAATCGTCCGCCGTAGCGGGCGATGTATTCGGGTGGCGCGTGGAATGGACAGTGGGGGGCGCCGAAGGGGAGATACAAAAAGAACGGTCGCCCGGAGGCAACCTGCTGTTGGTCGCGCAGCATCTTGATGGAAGCGTCGACGATGTCTTCGCTGACGTGGTAGGCGTTCGTTGACCCGTCCCGGTTCCGACGGCCCAGTGTCGGCGTCTCAATCCGATGATTGTCGACGGTCATCATTGGGTGCCACTGATCGACTTCGCCAGGAAGAAATCCATAGAACCGCTCAAAACCGAGTCCGAGCGGCCAACGATCGAAGGGGCCAGCAGCGGTCTGTTCACTCGTCGGAGTAAGGTGCCATTTACCAGCGCAGTAGGTGGAGTAGCCCGCTTGACGTAGCACCTCGGCGATCGACGCCGCAGACTTCGGCAGGAATGAGTTGGCGCCGGGGAAGCCGCTCGCCATCTCAGCTATCGTTGCGAAGCCAACCGAGTGATGGTTGCGGCCCGTCAGCAATGCTGCGCGACTCGGCGAGCACAACGCAGTGGTGTGGAAGTTGTTGTACCGCAGCCCGTTCGCCGCAAGTTCGGAGAGGTGCGGGGCCTCGATCGGGCCGCCGAAACTCGACAGCTGACCGAAGCCGAGGTCATCGACCATGATCAACACGATGTTCGGCGCACCTGTCGGCGGCCGGGCCGGTGGCGGCCAATCTGGTATTGATTCCGCGTAAGTGTCGGCGACCACGCCACCAAACAGAACCGGATCGGGTGGAAGGTGATCCGGCGGAGGGCTTGGTGTAGAACTCATTGCTCTAGCGTGACAGCTACTACGGTCACACTCCATGGTCCAACGGATCGCAATTAGGGGAACATGAGTGAAAAGACTGCAATAGCGGCGCCACCACCATGGATGTCCGTACTGGAAGTTCGAGCTGTAAATGAACGCGCCCTAATGGCGGCGACGCTTCCTCTGCTGCGCCGGTTGCCCAAAGGTGATGGCCACCACGTAATCGTTTTTCCAGGATTCACCGCTGGCGACGGGTCGACGCGGCCTCTGCGCCGTTTGTTACGGGACCTCGGCTATCACTCCCACGGATGGCGCCTCGGTCAGAACTTGGGCCCGACCAACGAGATCCTTGGTGGCCTTGGCGACTTGCTCGAGCGAGTCCACCGCCAAGCGGGTGCCCCGGTCACACTCATCGGCTGGAGCCTCGGTGGTATTTACGCTCGAGAGCTGGCTCGCGCTGCGCCGCATGCCGTTCGCCAAGTGATTACTTTGGGATCGCCGATCCAAATGGTGGAGAACGACTCGTCGGGTGCTGAGCTAATTTGGAAGCGGCTTCGTCCGCTGCATTCGCCGACGTTCACGCGCGATGTTCGAGCAGCATTTCGCCCTCATCTTGAGGTCCCTGCAACGTCGGTCTACTCAAGGACCGATGGAGTTGTAAATTGGCAATCGTCGCTGGTTCGTAAGACTGCGACCACCGAGAACATCCGGGTCCTTGGGAGCCACATCGGGCTCGGATTTAATATTTCAGCGATTTACGCGATCGCAGACCGGCTCGCGCAGCCTGCAGGGTCTTGGCGGTCCTTCAGGGCGCCGTTTCTGCTGCGTGGCCTCTATCTGCTGGCAGATGATCTTGACCCGACACGGCTGCCGGGAAGGGCTGCCTGACGGCGTGTCGCGAGTTGTTCCAGTGCAACGAGTTCTCCACACAGGAAGCCGGGTTCGAGATGATCCAGCAGCTGATGGGATTCGACCCCAATTAAATGTTCAAAATAGGCCAGGTGCCCCACGATGACGTCACCTCCCGCGAATTTGACAGCCTGAGAAAGGGGATCATGAGGTGATCCCCTTTCTCAGGCGTCTTGCAGGACGGGGCGACGCTTTAATGTAGTAACGACCACCGTTGTGAGGAGCTCTGTGATGACCGCGAAGATCAAGACACTGATGGCCCTGGTTCTCATCGCCGTCGCAGCCGCATGCGGCGGAAGCGACGATGCCGACAGCGGCGTCGGTGAACCCTTTGTCGAAGACATCAAGAACCTCGACGACGAGCGCGGCCTGCCACCGATTCCACTGGAATGCTTCGATAGCCAGGAATCATTCGAGCAATGCGACGACGATGGCCTCCTCCCTGATGAATGCTTCGACGATGAGGGTTTCATCCTTCCCGAGTGCGACCCCACTAAGGAGCAGGGGGCTGAATCATCCGAGCTGGCCGACGACGATGGAGACATCGAGCCCGCTGTTGAGCCCGAGCCGGAGGTCATCTCGAGTGGCTTCGATCCGTCCGTTGATGCATTCGGATTCGAGAACTACGGCGGCGAGCCGGGCACTGTCAATTTGACCACTGTGGAGATGCAGCGGATGTACGGCGATGAGGTTTGCGCGAACCTGGCCGACGGGTGCACGCTGTCGCCTCCCGCTCGCCAGTGGATGGAGCAAATGAACAAGGCAATGGCAGGCGGCCATTGCGAAGGCATGGCCGTACTCAGTTCACTGTTCTACTACGGGGAATCGTCGCCGAGTGCCTTTGGCGCCGATGCGACAGCCGACCTGGAGTTTCCAGGCAACGATGCCCTCCAGCGCGAGATCGCATACTGGTTCGCAACGCAGGCAACGTACCCCGGAGGCGCGGCGAAGGTGAACGAGTCGCCGAGTGCGATCGTCGACACACTCATCGAGAATTTCGGTCGGGGCACCAACGCCGAGGAGTTCTGGGCGATGGGCATCTACCAACCAGACTTCTCAGGTGGTCACGCGATCACGCCGTTCGCCGTCGAAGATCGCAGTGACGGAATCGTCGACGTCTTGGTCTACGACAACAACTTCCCGAGCGAGACGCGGGTGCTCACCGTCGACCGGAACTCCGACTCGTGGCAATACCAGGCGTCGATCAACCCCGACGAGCCATCGAGCCTGTACAAAGGGGATGCCTCGACCAAGACGCTCGAGATCGTCGCCATCACCCCGCGGCTCGGTGTCCAAGAGGGTCCATTCGAGGAGGGCGACGGCCCCGTCGGCTACGCCCCGGTGGTCGGGCGCAATACTGACTCGGTCGAGGTGTGGCTCGATGGTGACGCGAACCTGCTGATCACCGCACTCGACGGCCGTCGGATCGGTTGGCTTGAGGACGGTAGCTTCATCAACGAGGTCAAGGGCGCCACATCCACAAACCTGCGATTTAGCGTTGATGTCTGGGGGATTGAGCAGGAGCCGGTGTATGTGCTTCCGAGTGATGTGCGCCAGTTCACCGTCACCATCGACGGTTCGCAACTGACCGAGACTGGGGTCTCCGAGGTCACCATGATCGGGGCGGGATTCAACATGGTCGTCGCCGATCTGGTGCTCGATCCCGGGCAGCAGGACACGATTTACGTCGACGTCGAAAGCGACGAGTACCTCGCTCTGAACTACGAGAGCGACTACAGCGACTCACCTGACATTTGGTTTGGGCTGGCGACCGATGACGCCGACTACGAGTTCATCGTCCGGGGGTCCGACATCGAGCCGGGCGGCTCCTTCAACGTAGCGCTCGACTTCCCGAGCGGTGACTTCGTCCTGAACACAACGGGGCAGACCGAGTTCGGCCTATACGACCTCCTGGTCGTCCGGATCGACGATCAGGGTGAGTACGTCTTCAGCACCGAAGACATCGAACTGCTTCCCGACGACACAATGTTCGTCAACTTCTTTGAGTGGGAGGGCGACGGGAGCCCGATGTTCCTTGACTTCGATTTCGAGACCAACGGAACAATCGATGCAACGCTGGTGCTCGAAGACGGCGGCGGCGAGTACGTCGACTTCTACGACGAGTGACCCCGGGCGACCTCAGCGCGGCGAAGGCATGCGGCTGTTGTGCAACTTCTTCTTGCCTTCGTCGAAGTCGGTAAGACGACGATGTTTACTCGATGCGCAGGCCCGAGATCGCTTGACTGATGACGAGTTACTGGATCTGCTTGGTACCTCAACCAGTGGAACGACGTCGTTGTGACCGCCCTCGAGGTAAGTCCAACAAACTTCGGGAACTCTGTGCTTGTCAACCGTGGCTGGAGGTCCAGCAACCACGTCTAATGATCTGGATCCTCGATCCGCGAGACTTGACAAGTGACCATCACCGTTTTCACCGCTCGCACCATTGTCACGATGGCCTCAACACAACCGAGCGCCGAGGCTGTAGCCGTCAAAAATGGCCGCATCGTTGCGGTGGGGAGCCGTGCCCATGTTCAGGCTGCAATCGGCGATCATCCGCACGTGATCGACGACATATTTGCCGACCGAGTAATCCTGCCGGGGCTGATCGACCAGCACCTTCATCCGATTCTTGGAGCGACGACGTTGGCAACGGAAGTGATCGCAACCGAAGACTGGGTGCTGCCCGATCGCACCTACCCGGCGGCAAACACCCACGACGAGTACGTCGCTGCGTTGCGCAGCGCCGACCGACGCACACGGGCCGAGGGCGCAGGCGACGACGACTGGTTATTCACATGGGGCTATCACCAACTCTGGCACGGCGAACTCAGTCGGCAGGTCCTCGACTCGGTGAGCGCCACCCGCCCCATCGGTGTGTGGCAACGCTCATGTCATGAGTTTTACCTCAACACCGCTGGCCTGAAATCTCTCGGCATCCTGGACGGGGACTGGAGCGACGGTATTGACCCCGCGATCCTCGCGACGGCGGATGTCGAGTCGGGGCATTTCTGGGAGCGAGGCTTCTTTAACCTGTTGTTCCGACAGCTCACCCCGATGCTGTTCAGCCCCGAACGGTTGACCCACGGCCTGCATCAGATGGTCCGATACCTCCATCAGAACGGAGTGACTGCGTTTAACGAGCCGGGGGCCATTCTCGTGCCTGGAGCGTGGGAGCTTTACCAGCAGATTCTCGGTGCTGACGACACACCGTTCTTCAGTTACTTCCTTACCGACGGCCGGGGCCCAGCCGAACAGCGGATGGACCACGAATCAACGCTCGCTCGGGCTGCACGGGAGTATGCCATGGCACCCGACGGCTCCGACCACACTGATCGGATTGCGTTCTTTCCGCAGCAAGTCAAGCTGTTCGCCGACGGCGCAATCATCAGCCAGCTGATGCAGATGCGTGATCCCTACCTTGACCGCCACGGCAATCCGGATCCCGATCACCATGGCGAGTGGATCATGCCGCCAGACATGTTCGAGGAGCGATCGAAGCTGTACTGGGACGCCGGATTTCAGATCCACGTCCACGTCAATGGCGACCTTGGCCTCGACATGGTGCTCGACATGGTCGAACGGCGGTTGGCCGAAACGCCGCGCAACGATCACCGGACGGTCATCGTGCACTTCGCGAACTCGACTGAAGAACAGGTCGATCGGATCGCTGCGCTCGGGTGCATTGTGAGTTCGAACCCGTATTACCCAGTCGGATTTGCCGACAAATTCGGCGAGGTTGGCCTCGGCCCAAAACGTGCCGACCTGATGACGCGCAATCTGTCGGTGGTCAAGCGCGGAGTACCACTCTCGTTCCACTCCGATCTGCCGATGGGTCGCAGCGATCCGATCGGCATGGTGTCGTGTGCGGTAAACCGAATTACGCAGTCTGGCCGCGTCGCAGCGCCCGAGCAGCGGTTGAGCATTGAGCAGGCGCTGCGAGCTGTCACGATCGATGCTGCGCACTCGTGGCGTAAGGAGGACGAACTCGGTTCAATTGAGGTCGGAAAAATCGCCAACTTTACAGTCGTCGACCAAAGTCCTCTCGATGCTGCACCGGTCCGACTTGACGAGATCGAGGTACTCGGTACCGTGTTCCGGGGGGAGTGGTTCGCCGTCCCTGACGATGTCCGGAAGCGAGTTGCTGCTGCTGCATCACGTGGCCCCGGTGCGCTGCAACTCATCGCAGGCTCCGACACACATGATGAGTACGGCGCTGCCGGGTGTATCTGCGACGTCGCTCGCGCTGTGCAGGAAGCTATCGCCTAACCCGGCCGCAATGACTTTGCCCGTGCCGATGGGGCGAACGCCATGAGCGCTGGCTGGGAGCGAGCCCAGTGGAAGCAGGGTGCGGGTTGACAGATACGTTCGGGCGATGGACTTCGACATTCCGGCCTCGACGCAGCAGTTTCTTGGTGAGCTTGACCAGTTCATCATCGATGTGATCAAGCCGATGGAACATAAAGATGACAACATGCGATTCTTCGATCATCGACGCGAAGACAGTCGCACTGACTGGGATCGTGACGGCCTCCCCAACGCCGAGTGGGAACGCCTCCTGCGATGGATGCGAGTAGCAGCAGACCAAGCTGGCCACTACCGGCACCAGCTGCCTGAGCGCTTCGGGGGCAAGGACGCTGGAAGCCTTGAGATGGCGATCATTCGTGAACACCTGGCGCGCAAAGGACTCGGGTTGCACAACGATCTCCAAAATGAGAGTTCAATCGTTGGCAATCTTGTGACCGTCTTGATGATGGAGAAATACGGATCACCGGCCCAGCAGGCCGAATGGATTCCCAAAATGCTTGAGGGCACCGCCCGCATCGGATTCGGGTTGACCGAGCCGCTTCACGGTTCAGACGCCACCTGGATGGAGACCACAGCAACCCGCGACGGCGACGAGTGGGTAATCACTGGCGAGAAGTACTGGAACACTGGGCTCCATCACGCCACGCACGACTACATCTTCGCCCGCACGTCAGGTAGCCCCGGCGACGGCCGCGGTATCACCTGCTTCATCGTGCCGACCGATTCGCCGGGTTTTGAGATCAAAGAGTTTATGTGGACGTTCAACATGCCGACTGACCATGCGCACGTCAAACTCAACGGAGTACGGGTCCACAACGACACGATCCTTGGCGACGAGGGCATCGGGCTGATGACCGCTCAACTGTTCGTGCATGAGAACCGGATTCGTCAAGCTGCTTCATCGCTCGGCGCTGGGCTGCACTGCATCGACACCGCGGTTTCCTACGCCAACCAACGAACCGTGTTCGGCAAGATGCTGTCGACCAACCAAGCCATCCAGTTTCCGCTCGCAGAACTTGCGACCGAAGCTGAGATGCTGCGGGCGTTGATCTGGAAAACGGCGTGGCAGCTCGACAGCGGAGTGAATCATATGGAGATTACCGACAAGGTCGCCATGTGTAACTACCGCGCCAATCGGTTTGCCTGTGATGCAGCCGATCAGGCTATGCAGACCTGCGGAGGCATGGGATACAACCGCGCGATGCCATTCGAGCACATCTACCGGCATCACCGTCGCTACCGAATCACTGAGGGATCCGACGAGATTCAGATTCGCAAAGTCGCCGGCAAACTCTTTGGCATCACGGGCCGCGCCAAAGGATAATCCGGAAATCTCAGTCTGAAATGTAACGATGACACCGCTTAGCCAACAGTGACTGCCAGCACCTGGCCCTGCGCAGCATGGCTGACCGAGCCGGCAATGTTGCAGAAGAAGACGTAGTTACCAGGATCGAGATCAAACTCGATGAGTTCCTGTTGCCCGCTCCGTAGGTTCACCGTCCGACCAATGAAGTCATCGCCGAGCGCAACCTCGTCAACGGCGCCGCCGCCACTTTGGGGGAGCTCTTCGTAGCTGTTGCCGCGCGCAATCGCGAAGTGGTGTGGGAAGTCGCCATTGTTTGACACGTCGAAGGTAACGGTGCCGGCAGTGACCTCTAGATCAGTCTCAATCGCCCACTCGACTAGGCCAACCGAGACTGCGCCGTCGGGCACGTTCGGCGGTGCCACTGTTGTGTCGGGCGCCGGTTCAGTTTCTACCGGTGCGACGGTTTCAGCGGGCGGTTCGGTTTCGGTCGGTGCTCCGGTCGAAGGCACTGCGCTAGTGGCGTCGTCGCTGCCCCCGCCGCACGCGGTCAGACCCAGAAGGGAGACGAACAGCAGAGCACAAGCACGACGCATCCGAACACTTTGGCATGGCCGTCTCAACGAGTCACAACAGTGCTGCCATATTCACCAACTTTCCACTCGGCCTCAGCGCTGGTCTTCCCGGCTAGGCAAGTCAGCAAGCGCTGAGGGAGTCCAGCGGTAGCGGCTCTGGAACTCGCCAATCGTTGGGCATCCGTTCGAAGTCAAAAAATGGCGCATTGTCGCCGGCGGCAACGGCATTTTCGATCTGATTGCAGAACCCCTCGCTGGTCTCCCCTGCAAAAGTAATTGCAACGTCGGACTGGCTGGAGTCGAGCAGCGGTCGCTGCACGTATTCGGGAAAGCACGCCTCAGCCGCATCAACTGCTGCATACCCTCGGGCCAACAATTGTTTCAAGGCTCCGGACCCGTCGTGACGAGCGAGCGTTTCGCCACGTGGTATACCCCCCATCGACTGCAGGTGGCCCTGGAAAACTGGAGGTCATCAGTGTTGAATGCAACATGTTGTACCGAGTGGTCGCCGTGACGTTCGACAAACGTCGTCACCTGTGACGGCTGGGCACGATCAATCCCCTCGATCACAGCAACGCCGGAACCGGAGATCTGCAGTGTCGTGTCGTTGCCCGGACGAATGACCATTTGCACGAGGTCCATCAAATCATTGCTGCGTTTCCAACAGTGTCACGCAGCCAAACGCAACTGGCGCTTTCCACGGTGCTTGATCGCTCGATCGCCGACGTTCTCACTGGATCCAAAGAGTGCTGCGCGGATCAGGTCACCCCCCGGAGACCTGATCCGCCGCGAGCGGGTC
>PASB01000013.1 GCA_002711735.1 Ilumatobacter sp. | reverse complement strand
CAAGCCCGGTAGACCACGGCCAGCGTCGCAACGGCTAAACCGAGCAGACCGGCTCAGAAATAATGCGGGATCGCTACATCATCGTCGTGGAAGATCTTCACGTCAGAAACATGATTGCACCTACGAGCGAAACACCCGGCACGAACGTCACACAAGAGCGGCGCCAATACCGCCGACATCAATGGCGGGCGTGGCTTCGAGGGTTAGGGCGGAATGGCGGGCCAACCGCTAAACGCCCCTACGACACGCAGTGGCGGTCACAGCGGGTTGCCGTTGCCGTCAACGCGGACACCGTCTCGCCAGTAGCCGCGGCATGCGTTCTCAACGGGGACCGGGCATGGGTCCATTCCTAAAATCTGCACCCAGTAGTAGCCAGTCCAGCCAGCCTGAGGGCCCGGTTGATTTTCGTAATTCATTGCGTAAACACCGATGTGAGTCCAAAGGGGGTTCAACAGGTTCACTCTGTGTCCGGGACTGTCCATCCAGGCTTGCACTACCTGCTCAGCGGTCGCGTGGCCGCAGGCAAGGTTCTCGCCGCCGCCGTTAACGTGCCAGCCGGTACGAGCAATCCGGTCTGCGATTCTTGATCCGTCAGTTCCGGTATGCGTGAGGTACCCCGCAGCGCACCGTGCTCCGATTTGATCTTCTGCGTGGATGATGCCGGCTTCAACAAGCGCTAAGTGCATTGTCACTGGGCGAGCACCAACTTCAGCGCGACGAGCGTTCGTCAGGACCACGACTTCGTCAGCGATGCGTTCAGCTGCCGTTCTCGAAACTGGAGCCGGGAACTCTTGTCCAAGGTCTCCACGTACGTCGTTTAAAGGCTGGGTCTCTGACGGTGTGCACTCGACATCTGCGACAGCAGGTGTGGTGCTGCCAAGGAAGTAACCGGTGACGTCAACAATGATGTGCATTCCGCTCGCCGTGCGAACAGCGATACCTGCAGCACCAATTTTTGTTGCAGCGTGGTTCGCAACGGTGTGGTTAACGAAACCGGAGTTGACAGACGATGTTTCTGGTTCATTACCGCCTGCAGGCCAGACTCGCGCCCATCCTGGGCCACGGGTTTGCGTTAATGCAATGTTCGCTGCAACGGCGTACACGTTGCTTGCCGGGACACCGCCGCGATTTGCGACGCTGACAGGGATTGCGCCGCCGGAGCGGACACGACCGGACTTGAAACATGACGGAACGTTGTTTGCTTCACGGGTGTCGAGCATTCGGAACGGTGTCACGGGGACAAACAGACCGTCAGTGCTTGACGGAGCGTCGGTACCAGTGAAGTACCCGGCGACGTCGATGACAAGATCAGTTTGAACGAGGCTGTACACGTTAAATTTGCCGTCTTTTAACGCAACGTAACCTTGGGAACCCACCGCTGTACGAAGTGCCGGGTCCGGATAGTTGAGGTTCGAGGCGTTCGGCAAAGTGCTGCCGTACGGGAACGCTGTCAAAAAGCCCTGGGCGGAGTTGTTGACACTCGTCAAGTTGACGACCGCTGCGGTGGCGTTTCGAGGAACACGAGCCGACAGGTCAATAACTGTCGTCGATTTCGCACCGAGCTTTCGGGACTCGCGGGTGTCGAGATGCCGGTACGGGGCATCGAACAACTCAAGGCGACCTGCCCGCGACGTGTTCGCGGCTACGAACACACCTTGGACGTCAACGACAACGTGGGAGCCGGAGTGCGAGTAAATTTTGATCTCACCGCTCGCAGAGACCGGAACAGAGACAAGGTTGGTGAGCGATTGTTTGGCGCGCATCGCGTTCAAACTCGACGCCAACGGACGCGACTTGTCCGCCGGGAACACTGTGAAGTAGCCGGGCCCGGTCGTCTGCGTTGCGGTGACCTGGACAGCGACAGCGGACACATTCGACGCAGACACACCTGCCGCAGCGGCAACTGCCGGAGTGACGACTTTCAATGTCCGAGTGTCTTGGCTTGCGAGCTTGCCGGAAATACCGAATCCGGCACGCGAGTCAGCGACTCGGATTGGGCTGATTGGCGAGTAAGCGCTGCCAGTTGGCGCTGCTGCTTCAGCTACCAGGGCTGAGATAACAGAAGCGGACACGGCCAGAGCACCAGCGAAAGTCCCGAAAGCGACGACCCCTGCAANCCAGCGGATGCGCCGCTGGATCTTCCTGCGCGGGCAGAACCGATCCTTCCTGGCAGCGACNNACTCTCGAGACGTCCGCCGAGCAGCCGCTGCAGCGGCGTTACCAAGGATTTTGTTGTTCGTCATTTCGATCCTCTGATAGCTCCAAGTTCTTGGTAGCCATGCTCACGAACTTCGACATCGCGGACATCGTGCGAGCGCGCCGAGATAGCGCAACGAGTCGACGATCACCTTCCAGATGATTGATGATCACTTTCTGGACGATCACCCAAATCAGCTGGTCAAACGGTGCTGCTGCTAGGGGCTCTCGGGATGAAAGACAGCTTCGACGTCACCCAACAAACATCAATCGTCGCTCGGGTAGCCAATGCGCTTACCGAAACCTTCTTTAACGGTTCCGTGGCGACAATACGAGGCACGGGATCTGGTGAAATCCCTACGCGTTTTTAGTACGAGCTTCAAAATCTCTGAGAAACACCGTTCAAACACGACGGGTATCGGACTTCGAGTATTTCAACGCGACCTCCGGGCAGGCAGCGCTCCGCAGGTTCAGGAAATTCAACAGGTCAAAACGCCTTACACACCGTCAGGAACTTTCGGGGTGGTCGATACAAAGAGTTCTTGATTCCAAAGAGCTGCAACATACATTTGTCCTCATGAATTCGGATACCGCCAACGTCGCAACGAAGCCAGCCGAAGACAACCGGCGCTCGCTGATACCCGACGGGAAGATGGGCACGCTAGGCCGGGATCTCAGTCTCGAAAAGCGCTCACAAATCCTTGACGTCTTGTTCTTCGAAAGTGATCGACGCAAGCCCTACTTATTCCGCTTCGTGAGCCTGATGGTCTTCTCGTCATCGATCGCTGCGCTCGGGCTGATGAATGACAGCACCGCCGTTGTGATCGGCGCAATGCTCGTCGCCCCGCTTATGACTCCAATCATGGCGTTCGCCGCTGCGCTGGTACAGACATGGACCAAGCGAATTATCGAATCGTTCGCGATCGTAACCAGTGGTGCTTTGCTCGGTATCGCCATGGGCTGGTTGTGGACACAGTTCGTTCCCCGAGTAGGTCCAGACTCGCCCGTCCCTGCAGAAGTATTGGCCCGAACTGCACCAAATTTGGCTGATCTCGGCATTGCAATTCTCGCTGGAGCAGCTGGAGCGTACGTGACCGTGAGGAGCGAGGCCGGCTCAGCACTGCCGGGGGTGGGCATCGCCGTAGCACTCGTTCCACCACTGGCGTCGATCGGGATCACGCTTGCAGCAGACCGCAATGATCTGGCACGTGGCGCATTGCTTCTGTTCCTCACAAACTTCGCTGCGATTTCACTCGCCGCAGGGGTCACGTTTGCGCTTGCTGGTTTCGTTCCTCCGCGTGAACGTCTCCGTCAGCGCGCCTTTGGGCTGGGGGCTGCGGTTGTCTTCGTGTTGGCTATGGCAGTGCCACTGGCGTCCAACACAGCGACCAAACTGCAGCGCTCCAACTTCACCGTGGAAGCAGCCCGAGCGGTCCAGGCATGGGATAGTGAGCTTCGCCTCGAAGAGGTTCAAATCGATCCAAAGCAGACACCAAAACGAGTCACAATCGTCGTCACTGGAGAAAAACTGAGCGGCGATCCGGAGGAGCTCGCAGCAATCCTTGCTGAAACACGTGGTGAGCGCATCGAAATGGAACTCATCTTCGTGCCTCAGGTCAGCGTGATCGCTGAGCCATGATGAAGAGGTAGCGGCAGCCACCATTTTGAGTGGGCAAACCCGCCACAGCGCGCTGCCCAGATGGCCTCTCAACTGACTTACGAACAGAATGTGCCGGCGAGACCGTTGCTGTGGGACCTGCGGAACAACCCCAACGGTATTTAGCACCAAGTCATTTACTTATGTGCGTTCTTCTTTGAGCCCTGCAAGAAGACTCTTCCCTCTGCGTATATTGTCGAAATTCCTGATTTAAGTTAGAAACGACCAAAGGACACTCTTCATGGATGCTTCCGATGGCAGGAGCCGAAGAGCAGAACGCTTACGCCAGGTCACGAGATCTCGGATTCTCGACGAGAGTCGGCGCGTGCTCCGCTCCGGCACAATCCTTGACCTTACCGTTCAGACCCTTGCAGGAGAGCTCGGCCTGTCGCGTGTAACCATTTACCAGTACTTCCCGACGGTTCAAGACATCCTGAAGGCTCTTTCTGATGAAACGATTGAGCTGATTTTTAATAATCTTCCGGACATTCCGGCGACCGACCGGGGCTATCTCGAAGCGTTCGTTTCTCTCGCGCTTGAAGTGTTCCTCGGCGACTCACTCCTCGTGAGGAACCTGGTCCTTGCGACAGAAATGGGAAATTCATTAAGCGGCTGGTTCAGGGGTGATTTGGAAGAGCTATTGAAAGACGTTGTGGGGCAGCTCGATCCGGAGCTACGGCCGGTGAGCTCAGACCCAGCACACTCGGCACGAGTAATGGTTACCTATTTTCGCGGCGCGCTCTACGGCTGGGCGGCCGGTTTCATCGACGACGAGACGTTTGCCCTCGAGGTTCGACGGGCATCGACGCTCACGAGCACCGCTACATAAAAAAGTAGAAAAACGTAATGCTTACAGATGTAAACATTACTTCGTTCTAGCACACGGGGTTGTATTTACTCCTGTAAAGTCTTTCTTGACCTAATCCGGACAAGGGAGTGCTCGTGAGAAGTCGCACAACAAGACGGGTTGCAGTTTTATCGACAGCCTTTCTTCTGTTAGCGGCAGGCACGTCGCTCGCTTCGTCGAACGGGATGTCAAACGGCACAAACCCGGTTTTCGACAACACCATGTCGGAACCACGCTTGAACACCGTCATAGACATGCAAGGAGTGGGCCTTCAAGCCGGGCACCTCAATGCCGGTCTGAACGAGTCGTACACCGAACGCACAGAGGACCTCGCCCCGATTGGTCCGTTCTTAGTTGAGAGCGACGCCGGCGCCTGCAACAACTACGACGAAAACGCAAACGAGTGCTACTTCGCGTACTGCGGCGAGTACGGCGTCGAAGTGAACGCCACCAGCTGGACGTCATATGACATAGCGCCGGACGGTTACGTCGACGCTCGGGTCTCTTATCTGACCTGGAAGTACGGCATCAAGTTTTACAAAGACAACAGAACGAACGGCCAGGCGCTTGAAACAGTCGTCGCCACGCAGGCGCTCGTATGGGCTTGGCACTCAGATCCGGTCACCGGGTCAACCGTGTTCTCAAGCGTCGCAGCGCCCTACAACGACCCGCTCAACTGGAACGGCCTCACTCCCTCGTTGCATACCGACTCGTCGCCTCGCGTCGGGTTCTGGGGACCTGACCCGATCGACGACTATGAAGAGTTCGGCGGCTACTACACAGGCACCGACACCGAAGCGTTGAACAACACAACACAAAAGGTTTACGACCTTGCTGCCGAAGCAACAGCGAAGGCCGGACCGTGGAGCCTTGACCAAGGCCCCGGCGAAACAACAGCGACTTACGTTGTGTTGAGCGGAGCGAACGGACCAATAGAAGGCGAAACCATCGTCTTCAGCACAACCGGCGGCGACGTTTTAGTTGTCACTGACTCCAGCGGACACGCAGCATGGCCATCCGATGCCACGGCAGCAGCTGTTGAAGCACCTGGTGACACCTACGTTGGCGACTCGACGCAAGCTGATCCCAGCAAGGACATCCAGGACCTGCTGCTCACATTCGGTCAGATCCTCCAGGTGCAGTTCACCGACACACCCGCAACACCAACCACCACCACGACGACAACCACCACAACCACGACGNTCNCACCGACCACNACNACGGTCGCACCAACCACCACTGTTGCACCAACAACCACTGNTGCACCAACNACCACTGCTGCACCAACCACCACTGCTGTAACGACAACCACTGCTGCACCAACCACCACTGCTGTAACGACAACCACTGCTGCACCGACAACGACTGANGCACCGTCGCCTAGCTCGACGGTCGTCGCTGGCGACAACATCGCTACTTCAACCACGATCGCTGCTCCCGCTACTCCGGTAACCCCCACCGGGGCAGCACCTGCGCCTTCAGCTCCAGCGACAGCGGTAAACGACACACCGAAATACACAAGGTGACACGCCACGTGAACCGGCAATACTTCCTTCTCGGAGTCATAGTGCTCGCCCTGACAGCATGCTCCCAAGCTGAACGCAACCTGTACAGCGAACCACCCGAAACCCTGGCCCCGCTCCAACCGGAGTCCCCGCGTCCAAGCACCACGACGGCAACGGCCGCGCCTACGACAACAGTCGCGCCTACGGCGGTCCCACCGGCGACCGATGGTCTTCCTTTCTATGTCGTAGCTGAAGACCTGCCGGGACTTTCATTCGTCGCTGAAGCAACCGTGCCAACCGTCAACGTCTACTCATCAGACCAGCTCGTCGAGCAAACCTTTGAGTTCGCTAACCCAAATCTGAGCGGCACGCCGCTCGTGTTCCTCGTCGAGGACCTCAACGACCTACAAGCAATCAAAGTCCTGCTACCTACACGACCGAACGGCAGCTTCGGCTGGATCAACGCCGACCAAGTTCGTCTCACCCAACACAACTACTCAATCCAGGTCCGACTCGACGACTTCGCTATCACCGTCACAGACCACGAAAAAACGATCTTTGAAACCACCATCGGTGTCGCACGCGAGAACACACCAACACCACGGGGCCGTTACTACACCACTGAGCTGCTGCGGCCCCCTGAATCCGGCACGGCTTACGGCCCGTACGCCTACGGTCTCTCCGGGTACAGCGACACCTTCGAAAGTTTCCTCGGCGGCCCAGGCCAACTTGGAATCCACGGCACAAATGAACCATGGGCTCTCGGCACGAACGTCTCTTCCGGATGCGTCCGACTCCACAACGACGACATCACCTACCTCGTCGAAACACTCCAGTTACCGCTCGGCGTCCCCGTCGACATCATCTGAAGCGTCTGCCTCAACGCTGACGGCAATCGAACCAGCAACTGCGACATGCTCGGCGCATAGATACACCCAACAGCCCCGCCGATTCTCAACCCCACCTCTCAAGCACGCCGACAACCCAATCCCCAGGTAGAAACAGAGCTAGCCGTCGCCAAATGCGATGCAGGCCCGGGTGTCGCCGGGCAAGTTGGAACCGAGTCAGACACGTCCCAGCTCAACGACTCAAAACGCAGTTCAAGTTCCTTCGCTTCCGGACCAAACTCGCTGCTTCTCATTGCCCTACGATGACCGGCTGCCAGAATGCAGCGATACTCGTAGCTACCATGACTCACTCTTTAGACCCCCAAACGCCAGACTCACCGCGTCAGCGCGCCTGGGTGAGCTCTGCTGATTGGGTTAAAGCGACTCAACCGAAACTGACCAAAGCGGAACAGCAACAGCTCGCTCACGAGCGCAACCGCATCTGCAAAGACCGCAGCTGCGTAGCGTGCACCCCATTGCGCGAACGTCGCCGGCTGAAGAAAGCGCAACGTAAAGCTGAAGCCCAAACTCGAGCACACGAGCAGGAACAGCCTTGTGGCCGCGCCAACTGCTCGATTGTCATCTGCGTGACCGAGCGCAACGCAGTCTCACCAAAGCCGCCGCCCGTCAAACCCGACAGCAACCACCGAGCGACCAACGAAATCAATGATGACCCTGAACAGATTCGTCGGCGGGAGTCCAAGCGACATCGCGTTGGCCTCCCTTGTGGGTCCGAGGTCTGCGCAAATCAGGTCTGCATCGAAGGTTTCATCAACGAAAGAACCCGTCGACACCGTGCCCGGCGCCCCTGTCGATCCTCAACATGCGACAACCCGATTTGCATGTCGACCAGATCCAAGACTTGAGCGCAACGACCCCAGCTTCGGATGCATTGCCGAGCTCATCCAATCGATGCGTGACTAAATGCCGGGCAACCGTGACTCATTTACCTGCCTGAACAGAATCGCCGACCAAAGCGGCACACTTGGCCAGTCCGGTCAGAGCCTGAATCTGTCGCTGCCTTTCACAGCCTTTGCTGTGAGAGCAGGTCGTCGAGGCCTCAACCAAGCATTCAGACGAGCGACGCCACNGTNNCTGCANNACNATTGANGTNGCGTTGCAGCATNGTCANCGTCATCACNAATCGGGTTTGGTNNTNNGGGCANACCGTCAGAATTCCCNGCAGNCCACCTACCTCAAGNACCNCATACGACATCGTCGTCAAAAATGGTTCCGGCGGCCAATTATCGGCANCTCATGATGTGCGGATGTCAACACCGAAGATTTCCTGGAAGCGCGCCATGTATGCGTTGTCGTCNGCGACCATGCCGAGTTCAAGCCAGTCTGCGTCGTCAATGCGATCGTGGAGTCCGGCCATCTCGGCGCCGGCCCAGCTGACCGGGTAGCGCAGCACTGGCGAGTCAGTTGCGATCGCGTGGTGGATGACCTTGCCGACCTCAAACGGGTCTGTTGCGTTCATCATCCCCGCACCGTAGAACTGAAACATTCGCCGGTAGTGATCGTCNTAGGCGCCNGTCGAGTTTGGTGCGTCAATGTTTTTTGCAAAGATCGCCGACTTCGTCACTCCCGGTTCGACGATCGCGACTCGGATCCCGAATGGTGCCAGTTCTTGAGCCATCCCCTCGCTGACGCCTTCAAGAGCCCACTTCGACGCAACGTATGGCGACTGTGCAAGTGCGGCGATGCGCCCAGCAACCGAAGTGATGTTGACAATCGTTCCGCTCTGACGTTCACGCATCGCAGGAAGGACAGACCGTGCGCAACGCACTGCGCCGGTGACGTTGATGTTGAATACGTCGTTATACAGATCCGACGGGCATTCCTCGGCCACTGCGTTGCCACCCACGCCAGCTGAGTTCACGAGGTGATCAACGCGTCCGGCTGCGGCAAAGATCTGCTCNAAGCCCACCCGAACCGAGTCATCGTCGGCCACGTCGAGTTCGACGACCTCGACAGAGACTCCGGCAGCGGCCGACATGGCGAGCAACTTCTCAGCTTTTGCTGCGGCACGCACCGTTCCAAACACCCGCATCCCTTGCTGGGCTAGGTGGATTGCGGTCGCCCGNCCAATCCCTGAATTGGCTCCTGTTACGACTGCGACCTGTTGTTCTGACATCTCTCTGACGCTACTGGCGGTCNGTCCTGTCCGTTTCAGCGGATCTGTTTGCGGATCTCGGCNAGCCAACTGTCGGCATCATCCCATCGACTACCGGTCTCAGCGCGAGTTGCCTCTGCGTGTTCGCCGACCGCGGGGTACGAGCCGAGAAACTTCACGCGAGCTTGCTTGGCATGAAGCGACCGCATTGTGTCGGCCAGCAGTTCNTCGGAGACGTGGCCGTCTGCGTAAATGATGAAGCAGTAATCNCCCAGTCCGCCGTCTTTGGTCGGCCGACTGAACANGTTCGACAAGTTGATGCGTCGCGCCGCGAACTCTTGGAGGATCGAGATCAGCGAGCCGGGTTCGTCAGCACGTTGATAGATCACGAGGGCCGTCTTGTCGTGTCCAGTCGGAGCCGGGACGCCCGCACGCGCGACCAGGAGAAAGCGGGTCTGNTTTCCTTTGTGGTCTGCGATGTCCGCAGCGATCACATTGAGGCCATACANCTCAGCAGCGACACGCGGCGCGAGCGCAGCGACGTCAGTCGCTTCGCTCTCAGCAACGGTCTTGGCGGCTTCGGCCGTGCTGTTTGCGACNCGNACNTCTGCGTCAGGCAGGGTCGCCCGCAANTAGCGGTGGCACTGCGCNGTAGCGACTGGAATCGAATGAACCGTCGACACGTCGCTCAGTTCAACGCCGGCCCGGGCAACCAGACAGTGCTCAATGTCAATGACGACTTCGCGCTGGATGACAAGGTCATGATCGAAAGCAAGCGCATCCTGCGTGAAGTTGACCATCCCCTCGATCGAGTTTTCAATTGGTACAAAACCCGCATCGACGGCACCACTCCGCACGGCGTCAAGAATGTCAGGCACCGTCCGGAAGGGCACCTGTTCAGCAGACGCAAGGTCCGGTTGCGTTCGCAGCGCCTGCTGCGTGAAAGTCCCGAACGGCCCAAAGAATCCGACGCGCTCTGCCCCTGTGCTCGACATTTGCTTCAGCGTAGGGGTTCGTGTCGGTCCTCTGGCACGATGATTCGGTGAGACGGTCGAAGAACTCAACAACGCAGGACCCAATATGGATGAAATGACGCTGCAACAACTGATTAGCGACGTTCGCAATGGAAGCGTGGATCCAGACGACGCAGTGGCGCAGCTCACGCGGCTGCCGTTCGCCGACGTCGGCGACGCACTCGTCGATCACCACCGAGCGATCCGGCAGGGAATGCCCGAAGCGGTGTACGGCCCCGGAAAGTCCGCGGACCAGTGCGTCGCCATNGTCGGTGAACTCCTCGAACACGGCACAGGTCCGGTTCTGCTGACTCGCGCCGACGGCGCCCAACGCGCTGCGTGTCTCGACGCTCATGGCTCCGCGGACGAAGCCAACCAATCAATGTTATGGAGACGCCCTACACCAACCCGCGAGGCAAACGTGCTCGTCATCACGGCGGGCACCAGCGATCTGCCGGTTGCGCATGAAGCGCGNCTGACACTGCNGGCACACGGCTTCGATCCGTCACTCATCTCCGATGTCGGAGTCAGCGGCCTCCACCGACTACTCGCACGCATTGACGACGTCACTGGTGCGGACGCTGTGATCGTGGTCGCGGGAATGGAAGGTGCTCTTGCGAGCGTGATCGGTGGTCTCACCTCCGGGCCCGTCTTGGCTGTCCCCACTTCAGTCGGGTACGGCGCCGGACTCGAAGGAATCACTGCGCTCCTTTCGATGCACGCATCGTGCGCATCAGGTATNTCCGTTGTCGGTATCGACAACGGATTCGGCGCAGCCTGTGCGATTGCTCGGAGTTGTCGATGACCAACGAGGTACACCCCATCCGTTCCGCCTGGTTCAACTGCCACGCCGGAGTGGCAGGCGATATGACGTTGGCCGCTCTGGTCGATGCAGGCGCCCACCCTGACATGGTGGCCGACACAATCGCCGGGCTCGGCGTCGACGGCTATGCAATGTTCTTTGAACGAGTCCAGCGTTCCGGGGTGGGCGCCACATGGGCAAACGTCGTGACCCATGATGGCCTGCACGAACACAATCACGGCGAGACCAGTGGACATGGTCTGCGCCGTCGAGCAAGCGAAATCTTTGCCCTGCTTAACGGAGCCGAGCTACCAGACCGAGTGCGTGATCGGGCGCGCACGGTCTTCGAGCGGCTAGCTGCCGTCGAGGGCGCCATTCATGGCATCGACCCAGCCGACGTCGAGCTACACGAGGTCGGCGCGCTTGACTCGATCATCGACGTGGTGGGCGTGTGCGCAGCGCTCGAGTCGCTCAACATCGATCAGATCTACTGCTCATCGATCGGCCTCGGCAGCGGCATTGTCAACACTGCTCATGGTCAGCTCCCTCACCCTGCGCCGGCCACGATGGCGCTACTCACCGACGCTGGCGCTCCAATGCACGGGCTCGAGACCACACTCGAAACAACGACGCCAACTGGCGCTGCGCTAATGACAACGCTGGCAGTGTCGTTCGGGGCTATGCCGAGCGGCACATCTTCTGCTGTCGGCTATGGCGCGGGCACCGCAGACCCGCCCGACCGAGCGAACATCGTGCAGGTCGTCATCACCGTCGGCGATAACTGACGGTCAGACGAGAAGAGCTGCGTCGATC
>PASB01000012.1 GCA_002711735.1 Ilumatobacter sp. | reverse complement strand
TCAGGCTCTGGTCGACGAACTACAAACCTGCGCATTGGTGAAGTTTGTGATTCGACGACTTCTTCTTCAAGCACGGCAAATCGCACGCCACCGACAAGATCCGTGATTAGGTTGAACAGTGTTGCGAGCAAGACCCAGAGGCCAGTCAAGCCGAGCACTGCGAACAGTCCAGCGATCCAGGCACTGTGATAGAGCTCACCCCCGTTGAACTCGAAGGACTGCCAGCCAAACGACTCAAAAAAGCGCTCAACGTTCTCGACGGTGCCTGTGGCATAAGCAACGTTCCAAAGCAAGACGCCTGCAGTCAGCACAATCAGGTACAGCACCAAGTTGGCGAAGAGAGCAATTTTGAACACCGACCACGGATCAACGTGCCGGACCACGCGTGTGACCTTGCGAACACGTGGCTTCCGGCCCAAAATCCGTGGGACCTTGAGTGGAACCGGAACTGGCGCAGGGTCAAAGTCGACCGGGCGATTTGGGCGACGCCGCGTCGATGTCGTGTCATCCTGGGGGGCATGATCGACGATCGGGCCGTCGATATCTGCTCTGCGCAACTCTTCGATGATTCCCGTCGATACGTCAGCTGTGTCAGCNACATCTGCCGAGTCGAACCTGACACCCTCGTCCGCAACTGTCGCTGAGTCGGGGTCGGTCGCACCGGGCACTGGATNTGCAGGCTGTTCGGGCTCACTAGACGCGTACTCTCCGATCGATTCGACCANNGATTCATCGAGTGCATCTAGCTCCGCTGTATTCAAACCGTCAACGGTGTCGTCTGCGGTGAGCGCGTCCACTGCGTCGCTTGCCAGCGACGCTCGGAGACCTCCTTCGATCTTGCTCACGACAGCAAGTGTAGGCAGCCCATCGCCGGCGATCCTGTCAACGAACAATCTGAGCAAGGCAGCCACGAGCTCGGATCCGCCATGCGTTCGACATCCGCACGTCGTCGCTGCACCCCACCCAACGCCTGCCTAGGTGGTCACCTTGTTATTTCCACGTCCACACGACCACCGCTTAACCATGGGCATGCACCGAAAAAGTGTGCACGACTCGGTCATCATTCCAGTGATGCCAGGATCAATCTTCTCCACCAACGGCGATGATCGGTGCGACCGATCCAACGGTGTCACCGTCATCCATGTTCATGACACGCACGCCAGTGGCATCGCGACCCTGAGAAGAGATCTCACGGACTGCCATGCGGATGGTGATCCCACCCGTGGACACTGCAACGATTTCGTCTTCAATGCCGACCATGAACGCAGCGACCACTTCGCCCTTTTTACCTGTGAGTTTCATACCCCGCACACCCTGGCCGCCTCGGCCTTGAACGTTGAACTTGTCAAGTTGCGTGCGTTTGCCGTAGCCGGCCTCGGTCATGATCAAGATCGCAGTGTCATCGCGAGCCACGTCAACAGAAACAACTCGATCCTCAGCGTTCTTCAATTTCATTCCCCGCACGCCGGCAGCTGTGCGGCCCATTGAACGAACGTCATTTTCGTTAAACCGAATTGTCATACCTCCACCCGACACCATCAAAATATCGTCGTCGCCGTTGGTCTCAATGACCTTGACCAACTCATCACCGTCTTTCAAGTTGATAGCAATCAATCCATCTCGACGGCTCTTGTCGTACTCAGTGAAGGTGGTCTTTTTAACAACACCATTCTTAGTTGCAAAGAAGAGGTATCGATCGATTCCAAACTCGCGGGTATCAATGATTGCCTCAACACGCTCGCCGGGAATAAGCGGGAGCAAGTTGACGATAGGCATACCCTTAGCTGTCCGTTCGCGCTCGGGAATTTCGAGCGCACGGAGCCTGTACACCTTGCCTAAGTTTGAGAAAAACAAAAGGTGCGCGTGAGCGGTAGTGAAAATGACGTGACGCACAATGTCGTCGAGTTTCAGCTTTCCCCCTGACACGCCACGGCCACCGCGACCCTGAGTTTTGAACGAGCCGGCTGGCACCGCCTTGACGTACTGGGCCTCAGTCATCACAATGACGAGTTCCTTGTCGTCGGTGAGGTCTTCNATCGACATGTCACCTTCGTCATACGTCAGCTCACACACACGCTCAGTTGCGAACTTGTCACGGATCACGGTGATCTCGTCCTTGATTACAGAGTTAAGCCGATCAGGGTTGTCCAAGATTTCTTGCAAATCGATGATCGTGATCCGCAGCTCGTCAAGCTCGCTTTGGAGGTCGATCCTGGACAGCCGGGTCAGCTGACGTAGCTGCATGTCCAGGATGTCNTTTGCCTGAATCTCAGAGAATTCGAATGGCGCTGACATCAAACCGTCCCGGGCGGTAGCAACATCATCGCTGGCCCGTATGAGCTTGATAATTTCATCAATGACATCCAGGGCTTTGATTCGTCCCTCAAGNATGTGTTCCCGATGCCGAGCCTTCTTCAGCCGGTTTTCAGTACGCCGGGTGATGACTTCAACCTGGTGTTCTACATAAGCAACGAGNGCGTCACGAAGGTTGACCTGGCGGGGAACTCCCCTGACAAGAGCAACCATGTTGATCGAAAATGTCGACTGCAGNTGCGTGAGCTTGAACAGGTTGTTCATCACAACGTTGGCATTGCCATCGCGTTTAAGCGTGATGATCAGTTCAGTCTTTCCACCATTCGAGCCGTCATTGACGTCGGCGATTCCGTCAAGGTCACCGTCATCGACCAGTTGCTGGATACGCGCAGCAATGGCCGAGCATGAGGTTTGGTACGGAAGCTCGCTGACGACGATCTCGTACCGACCGTTCTTGCCCTCCTCGATCGAAGTTTTTGCACGAGTTTTTACCGAGCCGCGACCCGTGCGATAAGCGTCCATGATCCCGGCCTTACCAAGAATCTGACCCCCAGTTGGAAAGTCAGGCCCCTTAACAAATTCCATGAGATCGTCGGGCGTGGAGTCAGGATTGTCGATGAGGTGCACGACTGCATTGATGACCTCGCCGAGGTTGTGCGGCGGGATGTTTGTCGCCATACCGACCGCAATACCCTGGCTGCCGTTGACCAGCAGATTAGGAAAACGCGCCGGGAGCACAAGGGGCTCTTCGGTGGTTCCATCGTAGTTTGGGATCATGTCGACGGTGTCTTCGTCGATACCCGCGAGAAGCTCCATCGCAAGTGGGTCAAGGCGACATTCGGTATAGCGCGAGGCTGCAGGACCGAAGTCAGGGGAGCCGTAGTTGCCGTGGAAGTCGATNANCGGGTGNCGCANCGANAACGGNTGGGCCATNCGNACNANNGCGGCGTAGATNGCNGAGTCNCCNTGCGGATGGAACCNNGCCATNGTGTCGCCNGNNACNCGAGCACANTTNACGTGGNCACGGTCNGGNCGAAAGCCNTGNTCCTCCATGTCCCANATNATNCGNCGGTGNACNGGNTTGAGGCCATCGCGNACGTCGGGTAGNGCNCGCGACATGATNACCGACATNGCGTACTCAAGAAANNNGCTNTCCATNTCGTCGNNNAGCGNGATCGGNTGGATCGNANCGNNNGNNGANCCGTCGTCGNCNGAATCGNTCGTATCAGTCATGNGTNNGTTCGTTTCANAGGATCAGAAGTCAAGGTTCTGNACGTCGCGGGCGTTGGTGNNGATGAANTCGCGACGNNTCGCCAACGTCATCGCCCATCAGNNNNGACNTNATNTNGTCGGCACNCAGCNGCCTCNTCNACCGTGACCTGCAGNAGCGTNCGAGTNNNTGNGTCCATNGTGGTNGCNCGNAGNTCTTCCCANTCCATNTCGCCNAGGCCNTTCAGACGTTGGAACTGCTTTTTATGATTCGGGCGCTCAGCCATGAACGCATCCTTCGCTAGGTCGTCTTTAAGGTAAATCTTTTCTTTGCCGATTTCCGTTGAGTACAGCGGTGGCTGCGCTATGTAGCAGTAGCCAGCTTCAACCATCTCGCGCATCTGGCGGAAAAAGAATGTGAGCAGCAAAGTACGGATATGACTGCCGTCAACGTCGGCGTCAGCCAAACAGATCACCTTGTGGTACCGACATTTCTCCACGTCGAACTCGTCGCCGACGCCTGCACCGATCGCGGTGATCAGTGCCTGGATCTCGTTGTTCTTCAGCATTTTGTCGATGCGCGCCCGTTCTACATTGAGAATCTTGCCGCGGATTGGGAGGATCGCCTGCGTACGCGGATCACGTGCATCGACCGCTGTGCCACCAGCTGAGTCGCCTTCCACGATCATGATCTCTGACTCATCGGCATTCTTCGACGAGCAATCTTTCAATTTGTCGGGCATACCAGCTCCGGATAACGCCGTCTTACGACGGATTGCGTTCCGTGCGTTCTTCGCTGCAGCACGCGCTTGAGCAGCGGAAAGGCCTTTCTTGACCATTTTGTTGGCTTCAGCTGGGTTCTCATCCATCCACTCGACGAGACGGGCATAAGTAGCTTTTTGAACAAAGGAGCGGGCTGGCACGTTGCCAAGCTTGGCTTTCGTCTGTCCCTCGAACTGTGGTTCTCGCAGCTTGACCGAAATGATGGCAGTAATGCCTTCGCGGACGTCGTCGCCACTGAGGTTCGGATCTTTTTCTTTGATGAGGTTTTTCTCTTTGCCGTACTTGTTGACCGCAGAAGTAAGAGCTGTCTTGAAACCCTCGACGTGCATGCCACCTTCGGTGGTGGAAATATTGTTCGCGTAGCCATGGACACCTTCGTGGTACCCGGTGTTCCACTGCATTGCGATATCGAGGGTCATTCCCTCTGCTTCGTCTTCGTCTTCGAATTGGCAGACCTTAGAAAAAAGGGGTTCCTTCGATGCGTTGAGGTGTTTAACAAAGTCGACGAGGCCGCCTTTGTACTGGTAGAGAACTTCTTGCTCACGCTCAGCGCGTTCATCTTTAAACTCGATGGTGAGGCCTTTATTTAAAAAGGCCATGGTTTGTAAACGCTCAAGCACAGTGCGCGCAACAAACTCGACGCCTTCGGCCTGGAAAATGGTGGGGTCAGGATAGAAAGTGACCGACGTGCCGGTTTTGCGACCCCGTTTCGGCGTATCGCCGACGACTGTCATCTTGCCCTGAGGCTTTCCGCCGTCAAGGTAAGTTTGCTCGTGTCGTTTGCCAGCTCGGTCAATCTGCATCACAAGCTTGGTAGAGAGTGCATTGACGACTGAAACGCCTACGCCGTGTAGGCCGCCGGAAACTTTATAACCCTCACCACCGAACTTGCCGCCGGCATGCAAGACGGTGAGGACCACCTCAGCTGCACTCTTACCCTTGTGTTCACCAGACGGATATGGATCCACTGGAACGCCGCGCCCGTCGTCATCAACACGACAGCCACCATCAGCGAGCAAAGTGATGGTGATTTTGTCACAGTGGCCAGCCATGGCTTCGTCAACTGAGTTGTCAACGACTTCCCAGATTAGATGATGGAGGCCTTGGAGACCTGTTGAGCCGATGTACATGCCCGGCCGCTTACGAACTGGGTCGAGGCCTTCCAGCACTTGAATTTGTGCAGCGTTGTAGTCACCAGGCTTCCCTGGAGACTTTTTCTTGACGGGTGCTTTCGCAAGTTCTTCGGGAACCTGTTCAGCGGGTGATTCAGCGGTGCCGTTGGACACTCTTACCTCGATGTTGTCGTCGTTGTGGACATGGCGCATTGCGCCGTGATTTTTAGGCGATTATGCCGTCAGACCTGATACATCAGATTAGCCGCAAACCCCGTTTGTAAACGGCTTTCAGTGTACCGGAGGGGTGTTTGAGAGTTGGGGATCAGTTGGAGCAATTCGTAGTGCTTTCAGAACACACGTTCCCATAACTTTAACCCTGATTTTCGGGTTCCCTGAACTCACCGCGAAGCACCAGGCTCTAGTCAAATGATCGGTGTTACAGCGGTGAATTGACCATCAAAATATCATTCAGTGCGTTCGAGTTACCCGTACGTCGATGCGGTCGATCTCTACGTTCGCGACCTCGGCGAGGCGCGTAATAATGGTTCCGGACAGGAACTTCACCTGTGTTGCCCAAGCCGAGTCATCTGCTTCGACAAGCAAAATCGCTTGGTCCAATCGAACCGGCCGAACGTGAGCCGCAACGTTCTCTCCAACGGCATCAGCCCACCTACCAAAAACGCCGCCGATTTGTATTCGGTCCGTACCCCGCAGTGATTTCATGATCCCGTCAAGGGCCGCGGTGATTGGTACTGGTTCTCCCATTACCTACAAGGATACTCGGGTGTACGAGTCGTAGGATTTCTGGAACCGTTAACCCGCTGTATCGCCTGAGACACGGCCAGCTTCAATGCGTAAGATCCGATCGGCTCTAGCGGCAGGTGGAAGTTCAGTAGCGGTTGTAATAATCACTTGCCCGGGCGGGATGTGTTGAAGCAGTGCCGTAGTCCGTCCATCGTCAAGCTCTGACAGCACATCGTCAAGTACAAGAACCGGGGCCGTCCCCGTCCGTTCAGTAACTAGTTGGTGTGCTGCGAGCCGAAGGGCCAGCGCAAAGGTCCGCTGTTCGCCCTGTGAAGCATGTGTCCGACTGGGTAAACCATTAATTCTAAAGTTCAACTCATCTAGGTGCGGTCCCACTGTCGAGACTCCACGTCGAACGTCCATGTTCCGGACAGCCTCGAGAGCGGCTGCCAAGCCAATTTGGCGCCAATCTGGTTCATAGGTCAATTCAACTGGAGTCTTGGTCCCAGCCAAGTGCTCATAGGCCTCCTGCACCATGGGAGTGATGCGTGCGACAAGTGTTGCCCGTGCGTAACCGAATTGGTCGGCGACTTCAGCGAACTTTTGATCCCACACGTCGAGAGTCGTTTCGATTTCACTCGTCAAGTGACCTGCAGCTTGCTTGAGTAACGAATTTCGCTGCTTTAAAATGCGACCAACCTCAAGACGTACAGCGTCGTATTTCGTGGCGAGTGCGACAAGTGTGTCGTCCAAGTATCGACGTCGGTCGCCTGGCCCGCCTTTAATCAAAGTGAGGTCATCAGGCGAAAAAACTGTGACGCGCACTGATCCCAGTAAATCGCGCACCCTTCCAAGCTTTTGCTTATTGACCTGCACACGATTGCGCCCAGCGGCTACAAGTTCTGCTTCGATCAGCGTCGTTTGCCCGTCGTCGTATCGAATTGTTGCTCGAATGACTGCTTGTTCCGCACCTGCTCGGACTAAGGCGTCGTTAGGCGCACCACGAAAGCTTGACAATGTCGCGAGATAAGCGAGTGATTCGGCGAGATTGGTCTTGCCGTGGCCGTTTCCGCCAATGATGGCGGTCGTTCCTGACGTCAGGTCGAATGATCCTGATACGTAATTGCGAAAGTCAATTAGCTCTAGGTGTTCGACAATCACGCAACAGAGAGTACGTCACGATCATGCTCTCGGATCAGACTCGAGAAATACCGGTTAACGAGTTACGGGACGCGGACCGGCATCAATAGATATAGATAATCATCCTGGCCAGCGCCGCGTAGTACAGCTGGCTTCATCGGATCCATGGTTGACAAGGTGACGTCGTCGGCGTCAATCGCATCGATACCGGCGAGTAAATAGTCAGGGTTGAAGGCCACAGTCATTTCACTGCCCTCATACGAGGCGTCAATTTCTTCAACTGCGTTACCGACGTCCTGGGTAATCGCAGTGAGTTGCACTGTCTCACCGCCGAGCATCATCCGCACTGGTGTCGAATCTTGAGCAAGAATTTTTACACGCCTGATCGCTTCAATGAGCGACGGCTTACTAATAGTCAGCAAATTCGGGTAGTTAGAGGGGAGCAGGTTCCGATAGTTGGGGAACTCGCCCTCAATCAGTCGTGTGCTCAGACGAGTAGATCCTGCCTCAAAGGTTGCTTCGCGTTCCCCGAGACGCACCACGAGATTTTCTTCACTACCCATCAAACGCTGCAGCTCAGATAAAGCACGACCTGGGATCAACACCTTTTGGCCAGAACCCAGCATCGATGACTCCGGGAGATCACGAACAGCCAGTCGGTACGAGTCAGTTGCAACCATCCGCAACCCATCATCTTCAGCAGCGAGTAGAACACCGGTCAGTACAGCACGTGCATCATCAGTTGACGCAGCACGAACAACTTGACGAAGCGCATCGGACATCGCAGCAGCAGGCAAAGTCACCGCTTCAGTAGCCGGTTCCGTCTGAGCTGGATAATCGTCTAATGAGAGTGGGCGCACAGAGAATTGTGACCGACCGGCACTTATCGACATTTCCGACGCGCCATCACCGGCAGACGACTGATCAACGAGATCGATTTCAACGGCTCCTGCGGGTAGCGCTTTGACAATATCGCCGACAAGGCGAGCCGGCACGACAGCAGCTCCATCACGTTCACCTCCGACTTCTACAGTCAACTGGATGGTCAACTCAAGATCCGTTCCAGTAACCGTCAGTGTGTCGCCAGCTACTTGCATCCGGATGCCCGCAAGGACCGGAAGGGTGCCAGTGCGGTTAGTGGCTGCGCGGCCAGCCGAGCTCAGGGCGTCAGCTAGGACGTCACGTTCACAACGAAACTTCACAGTGGGCACTTCTCCTCATGAAGGGATGTTTCAAAGAATAATGTAAGTAGTAGGTGCTGTGGATTGGGGACAACAGCTAGTTGTTGCAGCGTAGAGGGCATTTAAGCGTTCACAGGTGATGGACTGGTGATACACAGGCTGCGGCTTACACAGTTGTGGTCCAGTGGACAACACGCGGTTGTCCCCATTTTCTGGAGAACTTGCGGGGTGGCCTGTCCCCCGACAATCGCAAGTTGTCCACTGATATTCGCGCGCAGCATCAATGACTTCGCGCCCTGAGTGACGGTGGGTCGATCACGAAGGCTTTGTCTTTGTCCAATCTGGTCATGCTCTCAACTGTTGTAGGAGATCGGTGACCTGGTCGTAGATTTGCTTGCGTTCACTCATGAGCCGCTGAATTTTTTCGTTAGCGTGAATCACCGTTGTGTGGTCGCGACCACCGAAAAGCCGCGCGATTGCGGGATAGCTGAGATCTGTCGTTTCGCGAAAGACGTACATTGCAATTTGCCTTGCAGTTACGAGCGGACGTTGTCGGCTTTTTCCTTTAAGAGCATCTACGTCGAATTTGAGGATGCCGGCAATTTCGGTAAGGAGCTCTTCGTCCGTACGGTGTTTTGGCTTGGTGTCAACCATGAGGTCAGCAAGCTGCGTTTGCGCTAGATCCGTCGTAATCGGCTGGCCGCTTAAGCTTGCATAGGCAGTCACTCGAATGAGAGCACCTTCTAGCTCGCGAATATTCGTCGCAATGTTGGTTGCGATGAAGTCGAGCGTTTCGTTGGGGACTTCTACGCGATCTCGTTCTGCCTTGTTCCGTAGAATTGCTATACGCGTCTCAAGGTCAGGTAATTGAATGTCGGTTAGGAGGCCCCATTTGAAGCGACCTCGCAGCCGCTCCTCAAGCGTGGGAATCGCATCAGGCATGCGATCTGAACTGATGACGATTTGTTTGTTTGCGCCGTGAAGCGAGTTGAATGTATGAAAGAACTCCTCTTGGAGGCCTTCTTTACCAGCGATGAACTGGATGTCATCAATCAACAACACATCTATGTCGCGGTACCGACGACGAAGTGCATTCGTGGTGTTTTGGCGGATGGCCTCGACATACTCATTCATGAACGTCTCGGTTGACACATAGCGCACTTCGTGATGCCGGTAGTTGTCGCGAACGTAGTGGCCAATGGCGTGCAGTAAGTGCGTTTTTCCAAGACCCGCAGAACCGTAAATGAACAACGGATTATATGATCTACCAGGCGTTTCTGCGACGCGCAGGGCAGCAGCTAGTGCAAACTGGTTGGAGGCTCCCTTAACGAAATCGTCGAAGGTGTAGCGCGGATTAAGACCAGCTTCGTCGAGCCTGCCATCGTTAGAAGATGAGCCGGAAACATGCGTTGGCTCGATAGAGCCTGGTTGCTGCGATTCTAAAGGTACGGCATGGTCCTCGAACCCTGCACCAGCCGGCAGATCCGATTGGACACCCTCTAACGCCTCAGCGACGGCGTCGCTAGGTGCAACTTCAATGTCGATGGTGCGATGACCTTGACCAGCTTCGTCGAGTGCATCGGTTACGAGAGGCAAATAACGTGTCAAAATTCGATCACGGACGTAGGCACTCGGAGCGAGCAACCGCAGGGTTTCAGGGCCTGCATCAAGTGGCACTACGTCCTGAAATGTTGAGAACCAGACGGATTCTGCAAGCTGGGAACGCAGGAACAACGTGACTTGCGTCCAGACGTCGTCGGCGTCGTTCACCTGATATCACTCATTAGATATTCCTGACCGGTGTTGTGGTGAACTGTCCACACATTTATCCCCATGATGTGGAAAGTCGATTGTTTAGGGGCAGGCGAGAGACCATAGCAGCTTAGATGCCACGCAAAAAAAATAAACAAAAATAGGCTCTGAACAGGCCTTTTATCCCAATAAATGAACCTGTGGACAAATAACAACAATGTTGTTTGATCCTGACGTGTTTTTCAAGGTGGGCCCATACAACTGGTCAGTGGAGTGTGAATGGATCGATGACGTAGCAACACTGCACATCAACAGCCACCGGCAAGATGCGCGATGGTTAATTCTGAGTGTTGGGAGTCGCACCTATCGGGTCGTAGCATTGTATGGTCGGTCCGCGACTCGGTACGGTCATCCAGTTGGGTGTCTCGTCGGAGTCACTTTGCGGAACTTGGCTCGAAACGTCCGAAAGAGATTGTCGTGAAGCGCACATTTCAACCTAATAACCGCCGCCGGAACCGCAAGCATGGATTTCGTGCACGCATGAGCACTCGTGCTGGCCGCGCGGTTCTCAAGTCCCGCCGTGACAAGGGCCGGGCTCGTTTGTCCGCCTGATCGATCAGCTTGATCGATCGCATCCGTGACCGTGACGCATTTGTCCGCCTCCGGCGCGACGGCCTCCGCGTTCGGAGCGCCCCCATGTGGTGCTCCTTTGTTGCAGACTCCACTATCGCGCCGCCACAGGTGGCCTTTGCGGTTAGCCGCGCCCTGGGGAATGCTGTGACGCGCAACCGACTCCGACGCCGATTGCGCGTCATCCTCTCGAATGCTGACGTTCCGAACGGGCTTTTCCTTTTCGGTGGTCGCCCTCCACTTGGCGAACTAACGTTCGTAGAGCTGGAGATTCGTGTCGCTGCTCTCCTTGTCGCAGCTCAGCACGCCAGAGATCAACCATGACCGCTACGCAGGCGACTGCATTTCATGCGGCGGATCTGCCAAACGTTGACGACGATCGCTCGAATCGCGACCAATGTGGACATTTGCACAGCCATTGGGATGCTCGCCCTGCGTGGCTCACGCAACGCATCGCCAGGCTTATAATTTTTTACCAGCGAGCGCGCGAAGGTAAGCCTTCGCCTTGCCGTTTCTTCCCGTCATGTTCGGCGTATGCCTTAGAAGCTGTGGAACTTCATGGTTCTTGGCGAGGCGGTTGGCTGAGCATGCGACGTTTATTACGTTGCCGTCCGTTCGGACCATCGGGCTTCGACCCAGTCCCTGAATATCGCCTGCCGATGTCATCACACTCTCCTTCTACGACTCACGTTCAGAAAGGCGGTTGAGATGTTTGAAATTCCCGCTGGTCTACTTGCCTGGTTCTACAGTCTCACAGACGATTACACCTTTGCGATTGCCTTAATCGCTGTCGTGGTCATGGCGATCACGACGCCACTGACGTTGAAAAGCACTAAGGGCATGCTCGAAATGCAGAAGCTTGCGCCTGAAATGCGCAAGCTTCAAAACGAGCATCGGAATGATCGCCAAAAGCTCAACGAAGAGATGATGAAGCTCTATCAGGAGCACAAGGTCAACCCGGCTGCTTCCTGTTTGCCGATCGTGGCTCAGATGCCGATCTTTCTCATTATGTTCCGTATTCTGCGCGGTCTCGTGTACCGCCCCTCGGAGGCAAACGGTTCTGGGCCGATCGCCGAGGCAACGTTGCGAGCGATTAGTGGTTCACAGGAGGGGCCTCCTGGTTTCATTCCCCGGTTTTTAGCGGTTGAGTCTGATTTGTACCAGTCTCTGTATGGCAAATTTGAAATGCCGTCGTTCGGTCTCGATCTTTCCAAGTCCGCTGCGACGGCGATTGGCGAAGGTCTTGGCGAGGGTTTCATATACGCCTTGCTAGTTGTGGGGCTCGGCGCGTTGTATTTCGCCCAGCAGAAGATGGTGGCGGCTCGGGCGACGATTAGCCCATCGATGTCACCGACGCAGCAGAAGTTGATGCAGTACCTACCTGTCTTCTTCGCTGTTTTCCAGATTTTCTTTCTATCGGCGCTGGTCGTCTACTACATCTTCCAAACTCTGCTCCGCATTCTGCAGCAGTACTACATCACCAAGAAGTTTTACGGTGGTGACGAATCGCTAGGCCGCCAGGCTCAACGTGCTGGCGAGGCGGCCAAAGAAGAAGCAAAGAAAAGTGGTGAACCCACCGGGATGCTTGCGCAGGCGAAGCGTGACCTCGGTGGAGCTAAGGGCACCGACAAAGGCAAAAGTGAAAAGAATGCGGGCAAGAAAGCTAAGGACAGTGCAGCAAAACCGTCGCCGGTAACCAATAAGCGAGTGACCCCGTCAAAGAGTCAGCCGTCATCTTCAGGCGGTGGCAAGGGCCGGCCGACGCCGACGCGCAAGGAAGCCGAGGCGGCTCGGTCATCGCGTCCGAAATCGTCGAATAAGAAGAAGCGTTGAACCGTCAATAATGCCGGCCGATGAAATCGCCAAAAAAAACCAGTCGTGCGCCAACTGCATAAAGCGGTGGCCTGTCGAAGAAAGAAGAAATACTGATGGAATGGGTGGAAATCACCGGAAAGACCCTCGAAGAGGCTCGCGAAGCCGCTCTTGACCAATTGGGCGTAGGTGCCGATGAGGCTGAGTTCGACGTAATCGAGGAACCGAAGGCAGGTCTGTTCGGTCGCACTCGCGGCCAAGCGCGACTTCGTGCTCGTATCAAGCCGACACCGGCACGTCCAAAGCAGGAGCGGAAGCGCCGTTCTAAGAGCGATAAGCCGAGCAACGACAAGGTTAAAACAGGCTCAAGTCAGGTAAAACCGAACAGAGAAGCCGATCAAGAGGCTTCCGCTGCAGATACCAACGGCAGAGCCGATAGCAAAGCGACTGAACCTCGCCAGCGGTCCTCCCGAGGCCAGCGGGGCGGAGGCGGACGCAATGGAACGAACAACAGCCAGGAGAAGAAGATGACCAACGAAGAACGTCCACAATCCAACGTGACCCCCCAAGAAGTGGGTGATGCTGCGGTTGCATTCATGAACGACCTCGTCACGGCGTTCGGTGCGAATGGCAAGTCTGAACTTTCCGTTGACGGCACTGAGCTTGATGTGCAGGTGCGCGGGGATGACCTCGGCCTTCTCGTCGGCCCAGGTGGCCGAACACTCAACGCCGTTCAAGACCTAGTGCGCGTCGCTGCTCAGCGCCGCCTCGGCGACCATGAGACTCGGCTACGGATCGATGTTGCTGGTTATCGTGAGCGTCGTTCGATAGCACTCGGAAAGTTCGCCGCCGACGTTGCGGCACAGGTTCGTGACAGTGGGTCAGCGCGCTCGCTTGAGCCGATGACGTCGGCCGACCGCAAAGTCATCCACGATGCGCTCAATGAAGAGGAGGGCGTCGTGAGTTCGTCGTCGGGCGAGGAGCCGTATCGCCGGGTCATCGTTCAACCCGCCTGATTGGGCCGGACTACCTGACATACTCGACGCTGTGGGTTATTTAACTCGGGGTGACGAGGTAGAAAAGAATTTGTACGAGGCGCTGGAACGATCCCAGCGCCTCGGCTTTTTAGGGGACTGGCCTATTTCGGAGGTCGTTGAGCACGCCCGAGCGTTCGTCACTGCCCTCGACGGTGTTACTGGTTCTGTAATCGATTTGGGTGCTGGGGGTGGTGTTCCTGGCTTAGTGGTCGCCACTGAAAGACCGGACCTGCAATTAACCCTGCTCGATCGAAGGACAAAACGCACCGACTTCCTTGAACAGATGGTCCGACGTCTGAATCTTGACAGACACACCACAGTGATGGCGGCCGATGTCCGCGACGTGATTCAAGCAGGCCACGTTGACTTTGATAGCGCAATCGCTCGAGGTTTCGGGCCTCCTGAATTTACCTTACGGGCAGCTGTGGGTTGTGTTCGTCCGGGTGGTGTCATTGTCATCAGTGAGCCACCGAGCGAAGATCGCTGGGATCCCAAATTACTCAGTGAGCTTGATGTGTTTAAAACACCGTCTGACCAGCGCGTGGTGCGCTTTACCGTTGGGACGCAGGCGAGTGATTCCCTTAATTAGCTGACTTTTAGGGACTATCGCTCTGAATCTGTGTCCTGAGGTAAATCGCTTCCATCTCACTTAGTCAAGCTGGTGCAGTTAACCCTAGACCCAACTTTCAATGTTGTGAGTTGAGTTGAGGGATGTTTCATGTGAAACACCGACCCTGTTGACGGAGTTGAGACTCACCTTGATGTCTGAGGTGATTGTTGTCGGACGTTTCACGTGAAACAGTGAGCGCCAAGTTTCTAATCGTCGAGCACTTTAACTGAGAGATCGAGCGGAAATACTTGTATCGCGGCCGTGGATCGTGCAAAGTATGCTGGTCCTGCGAGCACGTCATGTGATGCTCGCCATCGTCGTCTGGAGTATGTGTGTCGGACACTGGGGACTTCCCCGCAGAATCGAATAAGCCATCAGTTGAATCTGCTGGTCTGATTACGCCTGAGGGGACGCCGGAAGTAACGCCGTCAGCGCCCAGCAAGGAGCTGCCGCGCATTTTGGCGGTCGCGAATCAGAAAGGTGGCGTCGGTAAAACTACGACCACCGTAAACCTTGGTGCGGCACTTGCGGAAATGGGCTTACGCACGCTTTTGATAGACCTTGACCCGCAGGGAAATGCGTCGACGGGACTCGGGATCGAGAACCGTGGACTCGAACTGTCGATGTATCACGTTTTGATGCATGAGGAACCACTTGACAACGTTGTAGAGCCGACTGATGTGAAGGGGCTTTTCGTGGCGCCGGCGTCACTTGACTTAGCTGGTGCAGAGATCGAGTTGGTTCCAGCGTTCAGTCGTGAGCAGCGACTAAAGCGAGCGATTGATGCTGTGATCGATGATTACGACTATGTGTTGATCGATTGTCCCCCATCACTAGGCCTGCTTACGGTGAATGGTCTCTCTGCCGCTAACGAGGTCCTCGTGCCGATCCAGTGTGAGTATTACGCTCTCGAGGGACTTGGACAGTTACTCCGTAACGTCGACTTAGTAAAACGGAACTTAAACCCGACGCTTGACTTGAGCACGATCCTCTGCGTGATGTACGACGCACGAACAAAGCTGGCAGGACAAGTCGTCACAGAGGTACGTGAGCACTTTGGCGAAAAGGTTCTGCGCAGTGTGATTCCACGCAGCGTCCGATTGTCTGAGGCACCATCGTTTGGCCAGCCAATCACTACATTTGACCCCCGCTCACGTGGAGCCATCGCATATCGCGACGCTGCCGAGGAGGTGCATGCCAATGTCACGCCGTAGTGGACTCGGAAAGGGCCTAGGATCCCTAATTCCAGCAAGTGAAGTTGCTGATGGTGGTGACGGTGCTTCGTTGGTGGAAGTGCCGACAGCATCGGTCTCGCCGAACCCAAATCAACCTCGCGTGCATTTCGCCGAGGAGGGCTTGGTAGAACTCGCTGCGTCGATTTCAGAGATGGGGGTGCTGCAGCCCATCCTCGTGCGACCGAAAGACGACGGCGAATATGAGCTTATTGCTGGTGAACGGCGTTGGCGGGCTGCACAGCGCGCAGGTCTGACGACTGTTCCGGCCATCATTCGAACCACTGATGACTTGAGTTCAGTTGAGCAAGCATTGGTGGAAAACCTCCATCGTCAAGATCTCACGCCGTTGGAGGAGGCCGCTGCCTTCCAGCAGTTAATCGAAGACTTTGAGATGACTCACGACCAAGTTGCGACACGCGTTGGAAAGAGCCGTTCTGCAATCACGAATACGATTCGATTACTCGGATTGCCCCCGGCAGTACAAAGTCTCCTTGCTGATGGGCAACTCTCCGCTGGTCACGCTCGGGCACTTCTCGGGACACCGGATCGTGCACGCCAGGAAATGCTCGCTCAGGCCGCAGTGTCCGAAGGCTGGACCGTGCGCGCTACGGAGCAAGCCGTTCGTGGCGTCGACGTACCCGTTGCTGATGTCGCAGGCACTTCGTCAACTCCAAGCGGTGGTGGTGCAACAATTGATGGTGCTGGACTGACACCAGCAACGCAACTCCGTCCGCCAGGTCTTCTTGAGCTTGAGGAGTTGTTAGCAGATCGTCTTGACACCCGTGTGTCAGTGTCGATGGGGTCTAAGCGTGGCCGCGTCACGATCGATTTTGCTGATTTGGAAGATTTGGAACGGATCTATCGCGCAATGACGGGTTGAGTGGACTTAACTCTCAACTTAAATACCATCCATGTAATTTATCCACACTTCATCCCCAGGTTGAGGATGAAGTTTATGGTTGAGGAGAAAAGATCGACTTTTAAGCACTCTGAGCGTTGAATCTTGTCTGGAAAACTACACAAAGTGCCCGGTCCTTAAGGCTTGAGTCGAGAAATACTCACATGCTGTGAGGAAAACTGTGGATAAACACTCTGTGTACGCAGGATATTCCGAATTACCTTCAGTTCGATGGAACCGGTAGTGGCGCGTCGGCCCACTTACGAGCCGCATCAACGACGGCGATGGTCAGCGCACCCGTGGCGTCGACGACGTCACGAACTGGACCAACGGAACACAAGACTGCCGGCATCCGTGTTTCACGTAGAACAGGCAACCGCATTCCGCGCAGCGTAGGTGTAGTCGGTAAGAGCCCATTGAGTTCGCGAACCAGGTGCGAGCCGAGCGATCGGCCACCAACAGACTCGAACGAGGGTACGGCAAAATAGGAGACGTCAGCACACATCTCTGAGCTAGCTTCAAAACCTATGTAGATCGTCGCCTCAAATCTGTTCGCAGCAGCAGCCTGGGCGGCCGCGTCGTACTCGTCCGTTGACATCACTGAGGCACCTTGTTGACGCAAAGCCCGAGCTACTGAGCGTCCAGTCGAGCTAAGCCCGCCGAACTGACCAACGACGATTCGCAATTTTCGGAGCGAAGTGGTGTGGCGGACTGACTCAAGTTCCCGAATCGACGCTACCCCGGGGCCAGATCCACTTTGACGGCTCAAGACATCAAGCGTCTGGACGGTCTTACGTCCACAGACGCCGTCGGCATTCAGCCCACTGTTTCGCTGAAAGTCCGTGAGCGCACGGGTTGTCGCAGGCCCCAAAATACCGTCTGGACGACCGCAGTCAAATCCAACATGGTTGAGTGCGTGTTGCAGTTTCTCGATGTCATCACCCCTGAGCTGGGGCGCACTGAGCACAAGAAGACGGTCTCCAAGTTTCCAACCTGCTTCGACGAGCGCTAGCCACGATTGCTCATCGCAGATACCGCTGACGTAAAGGCCACGCACTTCTTGGAACTGCTGAAGAGCTTCTTCAGTGGACGAGCAAAATGATCCCGCCTCAGCACGAACTGGGCTGTGCCCGGCAGCACTGAGGCGGCGCTGCAAGTCTCGAATTGGTTCGCCACGTTGGCCCCGCTGGAGCGGGAACGGCGTCACTCCGTTGGAAGAAATTCCTGCAACTCCTGTAGAAGGGCACCTTTACTCTTGGCGCCGACGAGACGCTTTTCGACCTCGCCACCCTTGAACACAAGAAGCGTCGGAATACTCATGACATTAAATTTCATGGCGAGATCGGGGTTGTCGTCCACATTCAACTTGGTGACTGCAATGTTGTCACCGTGTTCGGCGCTGATCTCTTCGAGAATCGGCGCAATCTGCTTGCATGGTCCGCACCATTCGGCCCAGAAGTCTACGATAACAGGGACCTCGGATGCTCCAACGGCCTCGTCAAATGTGTTGGTTGAGAGATTGGTGATTCCGTTTGCCATGATGGGCATCCTTTCAAATTGCGGGTTTTACCCGAATTGCTCGATGTTTGCACGACGTGAGAGCGTGCGTGTCTAAGGACCTACAACCTGGCAGTTGGGCCGGATATTCCTGCTCGCTAGTCCTGAGTTGCCTCAAGCCAACGTTCGGCGTCGATTGCGGCCATGCAACCGGAGCCTGCGGCCGTGATGGCCTGACGGTAGATCGAATCTTGCACGTCCCCACAGGCGAACACCCCATCAACGTCGGTATAGGTCGAGTCGGGCTTGGTGTGCAGGTATCCGGTTGATTCATCCATGGCAAGTTTGTCACGGAAGATGTCGGTATTTGGCTTATGTCCGATGGCGACGAACAGTCCTGTCACCGGTAATTCGCTCGTTTCACCCGTTAGGGAGTGAGTGATCTCGAGACCAGACACCTTGTCATCTCCATGAATTGCGCTGACTTGTGAGTTCCACAGGAACTCGATCTTCGGGTTGGCGTGCGCCCGGTCTTGCATGATTTTTGATGCTCGAAGCTCGTCCCGACGCACGATCAGAGTCACTTTGTTAGCAAACTTTGTGAGGAAAGAGGCTTCTTCTAGTGCAGAGTCACCGCCACCGACGACTGCGATGTCGTGCCCGCGGAAGAAAAAGCCGTCGCACGTCGCGCATGTCGAAAGGCCGTACCCGAGAAGACGCTCCTCTTCGGGAAGGCCGAGCATGAGCGACTGTGCGCCAGTGCTGACGATGACCGAGTGACCGTAGTAGTCCTGATCGCGCACGCTTACCTTGAACGGACGGACACTGAGGTCGACGTCTGTCGCCTTGTCGGTGATGATTTCAGTGCCAAAACGTTCGGCTTGAGCACGCATTTCAGCCATCAAGTCGGGACCCATAATGCCGTCACGGAACCCGGGAAAGTTCTCAACCTCAGTCGTAAGCATCAACTGCCCACCCGGCTGATCGCTCGTGCTCGATGGTTCGCCTTCGATCATCAGCGGCGCCAGCGAAGCTCGGGCGGTGTAGATCGCAGCAGTGAGCCCAGCGGGGCCGGAGCCGATGATGATGACGTCGCGGATATCAGATGGTTCGGGCGTGGACATGACGACTTCCGGGAGAGTGACCGAGGATTGGATTCAGGAAGCGTTTGCGTTGCGCTTCCGGAACAACCACAACCCGATGAGGCTCAGGATTGTTCCTACTGCGAGATAACTCAGGTAGACCGATTGATCGCGACTGAACCAGTTGTTCAGCACCTCGTGCGCACCTCTAGTGACCATGACGAGTGTGATAACTACTGCGAAAACGCCGAGCAAGATGGCGATGATCCCGAAAACCAAGCCCCGTGCCGCATAGACCAGCGGGGTGGTGGTCTTATCGCGAATGTTGCCGACGAGACGCACAACGGTGTCGGTGGTCTCGTCGGCCCAGTTTGGATCGGTCAGCGGATTGGCTGGCATAGTTTTGTCAGGTTAGCCGCGTGCACTGAGAGAGTCCTCATGAACCCGACGCAACGGTCGGAACGGGAGCTGAAATTTAAGAATGCCTCTTAGGGCAGAGGTAAAGGTGTACGCAAAATGACGGTGCAGTTCTTGTCGTTGTAGGCAACTGCTTCTGCACGGGAATTGTTGATACCTACAGCAATAGGATCGCTGACGGCTCCCGATGTCGCCCAGAGCGCGAAGCCCACAAATTCGTCTATGAGGCCGCAAAGGTCAACCGGAGGCGGCAGCGTTGCATCCGGGGCTATTTCCGCATCAGCCGCGTCGGGTCGAATTTCCTCTTGGGCCAAGGTGCGCGAGATAACTTTAGCGTTAGCAAAGTTGGCGAGTTCGGCATCGCTGCTCAGAACCTCAAGGTTAGTGTCAGCCGGCGCCTCCTCGGGGCCACCTTGAATCTCATCAGATGCGCTTGCTGGGACTGCTCCAACAGCGACGTCGACGGTGGACTCGTCAAATTGGTCGAACGTTTCTGCAGCCGCAGCTTCTGGCCCACTCTCGAATTCCGAAGACACTGTCTCATCGAAGCCGGGGCCAGTGTCTGTGCTTTCGCTTGCCGTGCTGTTATTTGTCTCGCTTGTGTTGACCGCGTCGCGCACGACGAGGCCAGCGCCAGCGAATACAACGACCGCAGCAGCGACGGTGAGCACTCGCGTACTTACTGGCTTGCGTTGTGCACGTCGATCGTTTAGCGATGTTGGGACAGTAATTGAGGCACCACCGGCGGCACCGGCGGCATCGGCGCCGACTGGAGCCGTGTCGCCTATTTTCTCTGAGGAGGGCAACCGGTCCCATGCCTCAAGTGCCCCCGCTAGGTGCCGTTCGCGAACCGAAATCGGGGCGACTTCTATGTCACTGAGGACAGCGCGAACCTGACGAAGACGATCGACTTGTGCGAGTAATTTGGGGTCATTCTCGACCTGGGCGCGTTCGGTGGCAGTGGTGTCGCCATCGAGATACGCGCTCGCCAGGTTGATCAGGTCGTCGTTCATATCGAATCAGTTGGACGTTCAACGATGTGGCGCTGGTTCCCCGGATCAGAAAATTTTCCAGACGTTGCTGGCTCAATATGCGATTCGGTGAGGAGGTCTCCGACACGCAGGCTGTTTGTGAGTACGGACCGTCCACGAGCAATTCGTGACTTCACCGTGCCAACGGGGACGTCAAGGATGTCCGCAATTTCATCGTAGTTAAGATCAGCAACGTCGCGAAGCACAACGGCTGCCTTGAAGTCGTCGCTGAGATCGCCGAGCGCTGCGTCGATGGCAAGGCGGTCAGCAATGACTTCGATGCGCTTCGCCGCCATCGGATCTGCCTGTTCTGGCTCTCCGCCTTCATCTTCTCCTACTCGGATCGATTGCAGCGACGGGCGCCGGTTGCGTTTGCGGAGTTCATCCAACGAGGCATTAGTTGCGATCCGGTAGGCCCAGGTGCTGAATGCAGCACGGCCATCGAAACGGGGCAGGCTGCGCGAAATCTTGATCATTGCCTCTTGGCAAGCGTCGTCGGCATCACTTACCCCGCCAGTGACCCGGCGACAAACGGCGTAAATCCGGTCGTAGTGACGGCGCAACAGTTGGTCGAGAGCGTTACGGTCGCCGCCTTGCGCAGCAGCGACAAGTTCGTCGTCGGAGAGTGGTGCCATCAGACCAGCGCGATTTCACCAAGGAGCCCGCGGAATGGGCGGGCCTCACTGCAGTTGCCACCAGTGCCGAGCTGACGGAGCAGAACGAGCACATGTTGTACCGGGCTTTCGGGAATGTTTGAGATGACCGTGCCTGGCTCGGAACTGAACTCCTGAGCACCCAGCTGGCGATCCCAATCATCAAACGATGTGGGCACTTTCTCGTTGGCCGAGGTGTGAAACTCAATGATGTAAGGCCCGGTGAGTGCGTCGACGGTGATCGCTCGTTGCGTCGGAGCGTCGAAGGTCGCAACGAGCCCTACGCCGTACTTGCCACCCATGAACTCTCCGTCATAGCAGGAAGTCCGCCAGAAGGTGGAGGGATCACCGTCTGCGAGAGCCAGGACTGCTTCGTCATCGTTTTCCTCACCGTCGTCGCCGTCGGGGTCGTAAGCCTCAATTGAAGTAATGCGAGCGAACGCATTTAATTCGCTGACGCTGCGGCCAGGAACTCCTTCAGTATCACCATTCCCTGGTGCGCTGCTGTCATCGACCACAGTTTCCTGATCGCTCAACGCAGCTTCCGCTCCGGCAGGAAGTACAGAGGTCGGTGCGCTGCCAGCACCGTCGTCGCTTCCGAATTGCACACTCACCCAGAGCAGTGTCGCGACGATCGCGGCGAGAAGCAAAAGTCCGCTGATCACGGTTAGAGAGGGCGTTTTGCTTTGAGACATACCCTTTGCCGGCCTGCCGCGCTGCGCTCCGCCGGCGCTTGGCGTACGGTCACGCTGTTGCGCGGAATCGATGGAGTTGGCGCTCGGAGCCGCTTGCACTGGAACTGAACCGGTGATTCGCTGAGGTTCGCCGGGAATTCGGCGTCGTGGAGGCATCGGTGCCGGCGCTGTACCGTGAAAGTCGACTGGCGGCGGGCTCGCTGCACGTTCGGTCCCTGGAGTGGGTTCACGGCTTGCGCCAGCTGGAGGAGGCGGGGTCCGCGTGGCACGTCGTCGGTCTTCGGCGCGTCCGTTGAGGTCTGACGGAGCGCGTCGAAGCCGTCCTGCGGAGAACGGAGCGACCGGCGAATGCTCGTGCGGCGTGTCATCGATTGGAGGGGGGCCTTCGGCTGCTGCAGCTTCGAGTGCGTCGACGAGGTCAGCACCGGTGGCAGGTCGATGCACGGGGTTGCGAGCCAGCAGTTGATGGATGATGGTGACCAAGCTCGTCGGTAGCGTCGCGCGGAGGCGGTTGAGGTCGGTTGGGTCACGTTGTAACCGGGCTAACGCAGTGTCGGCGTCGGTTTCTCCGAGAAACGGCACACGACCGGCGAGACATTCATAGAGCACAAGGCCGAGCGAGTAGAGATCGGCACGGCCATCGAGCTTCTTGCCTCGAACCTGCTCCGGTGACAGGTACTTCGCGGTACCCATCATGATGTTTTCGCTGGTGAGGTCGTCGCCGCCCGCAAGCGCCTTTGCGATGCCGAAATCAGTGAGTAAGACGCGCCCATCGGGTGTGATCATGATGTTGCCGGGTTTGACGTCGCGGTGCACGAAGTTGTTCTCATGAGCGTGCTGGAGTGCTGCAGCGGTTGATGCGCCGATGTGCCCGGTGAGCTCGGGTGAAAGCCGCTTCTGTGTGTCAAGCAACTGACGGAGACTTTTGCCATCGACAAGTTGCATCACGACTGCCTGGCGCCCTTCGTGTTCGAATACGTCGTGCACTGCGACGATGTTCGGGTGATTCAGGCTTGCTGCTGCAATCGCCTCGCGTCTGAACCGTTCGGCTACAACTTCGTCAGAGGCAAGCATTGGTTTGAGCCATTTGACCGCGACTTTGCGGTCAAGAGTGAGGTCAACTGCCAACCAAACTTCGGCCATCCCGCCTTGGGCTAATCGTCGCTTCAGTCGATAGCGCTCCGCTATCAACGTTTCGGCAGGAGGCAGAGCAGACATGATCAATGAGAACGCTAGTGGTCTCGGCCTAACTCTTCAGGGCAATTATTTATGACGTGACCAAGTGGGTGCAATGTCAGGAGACTTCGTGGAATGCCACTCCAATTGTTCCCCGCCCACCGTGCGTGCCGATTACCGGACCGATTTCACCGACAACGATTTCACCGTCGTAGTGCGGGCGAAGCATTTCAACGAAAGCGTCGACGTCGCTGCAGTCAGCGTGCATAACGGCGAGGTTCGCAATGTTTCCGTCGAAGCTTTTCACTTTGTTGACAAGATAGGCCAGCGCCTTTGAGCGCGTGCGTTGCTTACTTTCCTCTTCAACGCCGCCATCAGCTACTTCGATGATCGGCTTAATAGATAAAGCGGTTCCGAGCAGAGCGCGGGCGTTCCCGATACGGCCGCCCTTCTTCAGGTTGTCAAGAGTGTCCAGTGCACCGAAGACGCGGGTGCGCTGCGCGAGTGAAATGGCAAGGTTCTCGACGTCGTCGATTGAGCCGCCGTCATGCCCTGCTCGAGCACAAGCCAGGGCAATTGTTCCGAGCCCCATAGTGACTGTCCGGCTATCGACGATTCGGACATCTAGGTCTAGTGATTCATCCGATGCAATCGAGCGGGCAGCGAGTTCTGCGCTTTGCATAGTCGCCGACAATGCACCTGAAAGAGAGACAACAACGATACCGGCTGCGCCTTCAGCTGCGAGCTCGCGGTACACGGTCTCAAATTGGCCTGGAGCTGGTGCAGCGGTCTCCGGCAGCGTGTCAGAACTGACCACTCGCGTCCAGAATTCGGCAACGGTGAGTTGCTCGCGGTCGATGAACTCCTCGTCACCGAAGCGAATGCTCAACGGGACGATGATGATGCCAAGTGCAGCGGCTACCTCGGGAGGCAGATCACAGGAACTGTCGGTGACAATGCGAACGACTCCAGATGAGGGGTTTGAGGCGGGCGTGCTAGTTGGTGCTTCACTCACGGTTAGTCGATTCTACCGCAATCACCGCGCAGTGGCGTCGGCTGGCTTGGCCTGTGTTTGGCGCTTACGCCAGTTTGTAAACCACCAGACGCCGAGAGTTAACAAAAGTCCGCCGGTGAGAGCCTGTCCGAGCCCAGTGAGGCTGTTGACGCGAGCAGTTAGCGAAACAGGATCACCCAGCGGCTCACCGACTGGAGTCAACAACTGAACGGACACGGCCGACGTGCCGTTTGAGCGCGCCTGGACCGGCATCAGGATGTCTGTGCTGTCGTTAGCCCTGAGCGAAACGATTTGGCTGTTATCCGGGAAGGTGAGCTTGGAGGATGTGAGTTGCACCATCACCTTGAGACGCTCGTCGCTGTCGTTTGTTAAGCGGAGCGGGATGTTGTCTGAGCGGCCCGTCAGCGTGAAGGTAAATGGGTCGGGCAGAGTCGCCGCTGACCTGATGTTGTTGGCATCTGCAACGACTTCCTCGATAACTGCTGTGGCGGTGGCGTCACTCACGCCGTTTGAGAATAGGACGTCAAGCTGTTCGAGCCAGATGGCGAGCCGTTCATCGCCGTCGTCGAGCATTGACGCAGTACTGATGAGGCTGAGCGTGGTTGCTTCGATGGTTGCCAGACGAACGGTCAGATCAGGTCCGGCGACATCGGGCAGCACGAGCGGGTCTCCTCCGGGCGGACGCTGCGTGTCGGTGGTGCCAACGAGAGCGGTCGGCGCAACAACGTCAATGTCGGGCGTGGTTGTAGCCATTGCCACGAATGCATTGATCAATCGCGGGTCGGGCGGAGCGAGGTCGTCGAGCCCAATCAACTTGCTGCGGCGAATGGTCCGTCCTTGACTTCGGTGATCAAGGACGATGGCAGCTACGGCCCTGATTGCCCACTCGGTCTCGGTCGATGTGGCCAGGGTTGCGTCAGTTTGCTCTGGCGAAAATTCTTTACTGATTGGGTCGGTGAGCAGAATTGGGAGCGTCCCTCCGTCGGGCAGCTCGACGTTGACGAAGCGGTCTGTATCGGGGCGTTCGCCTCCTACGAAGTCGTCGTAGCGGTTTGGCGTCATCACGAGATAACGCACGCCGAGGGTGCGTAGCAGTTGTGCTCCTGGTGCGCTGAGGGCAGTGTCGACGATGCGTACGACTCGAGTCGGGGGTCGAGACAGCGCAGTGGTGATGATTTCTTCGCCGCGTTCAAGGGCTTGTGTGTACCGATAACCAATTCCCGCTTCGACGGCGGAAGACACGTCAAGGTTGATGTCGCTCAGGGCGACAAATTCGTCATCTTTGACTTCCTCGACGATGTCATCGCCAGCGGCACCGTCTAGCGCAGCGGTAAGCACCCCGGGTGGGATAGATGCCAGCAGCGGAGGATCGATTTGAGCGGCTGCGGCAAGGATGTCACGGGCGCGCTGAGTGGCAGCGGCATCACTGTTGCTGCCGGTTTCTGGCGGGCGTTCTGCCGCGGTCACGATGGCGAGCTGCACGGGTTTTGTTAGACGGTTGATTTCACCCACTCCTGGACGACGCTCGACGAGCGTGCCGTGAGTACCAATGAGGTCATCGCCGATCAGGACTTGCACGCGCACGGGGTACACGCCAGGAGTTGGGAATTCCAGGCTGTCGGGGCCACTTGGTTTCGAGTCATCGCCGACGTCAGTCGGAACAGTCACCGTCAGAAACGCTGTATTGGTGTCGACCACCTCGACCGCAGCTCGGACGTCAGTAATTCGAACGCCGTCGATGTTGTCCTGAAACGCTCCCGGGGTTGCCCGACCGCCGAGCAATTCTTCTGCGTCATTGATGTCGGTGATCGCAGCGAAGTTTGCAACGTCGACGGTCAACGTTCGTAGCGGTGGCACGGTTGCGGTCGGCGCCGGGGCGGTGGTGGCTGAGGGCATTGGAACTGTGGTTGATGCAGCCGGGGCGCCTGGGTCCGTCGGAGAAACTGTTGTGGTTGTGGTTGTGGTTGTGGTTGTGGTTGTGGTTGTGGTTGTGGTTGTGGTTGTGCT
>PASB01000011.1 GCA_002711735.1 Ilumatobacter sp. | reverse complement strand
GCAGCCACCTGCCAAACCTCACATTCCATGCCGTACTGGGCCGTGGCGAATGCCAAGGCACTCCCCCACTGGCCCGCACCGGTCTCGGTAGTGAGCTTCGTGATGCCTTCCATGTGGTTGTAATAAGCCTGAGGTACCGAAGTGTTGGGCTTGTGCGAGCCAGCTGGGCTACCACCTTCGTACTTGTAGTAAATCCGTGCCGGAGTGTCCAGCATCTCCTCGAGTCGTTTGGCGCGAAACAAAGGGCTCGGTCGCCAGATCTTGTAGACGTCAAGCACCTCGCCAGGAATGTCGATGTAGCGCTCAGACGAAACCTCTTGTTCGATGAGTGCCATCGGGAACAGCGGAGCAAAGTCCTCAGGGCCTGCAGGCTCATGTGTACCTGGGTGCAGCGCCGGTGGCGGGGGTGTCGGGAGGTCTGCAACGAGGTTGTACCACTGCGTCGGTATCTCGGATTCGTCGAGGAGGATCTTCTTGGGAGTCACTTTTCCGGCCATGACCAGACCGTAGTCAGCTAGATTCAGCTGTCTGCCATGGGACTCTTTCGAAAAAAGACTGACAGCCCCGACCAACTCGAGGTCCTGCGTTTAGAAATAGCCTCTTTACGCAAGCGGCTTGATCATGCCGATCAGCAGAAGGCTCAGCTTCTCGCGAGAATCGAGAACGTCGATGAAACAAGCACGGCATTGCGTGGTCGCGTCGAGTCAGCCGACCAAATCAACGCCGTGCTGCATCAGCGCGTTGACTCGCTTGACTCCGCCAACGCTCAACTCGGCCAGCGCGTTGGCTCTGTCGACGGCGAAGTCATTCGCGTGCGCGACGACGTGGCGGCCGTGAACCAACAACTCCAGAGCGCTAACACCCTCGAAGCCAAAGTTCAGTCACTAACGGAGCGGCTCAACTCGACACCGGTCCTGCCTCCTCTCCGGGCCGCGCTGCCACCACCGGATGGACGCGTCGAAGAACTCCTACGCCAGGTCGCGGCGCTGTCTGACACCGTCACCGCTCAAGGCAAGACTCCTGTCGTCGACCCGGCAGAAATCAGTGCACTTGCGGAACGACTCGATGCTATTTCAGCCGATCTCACCGCCCGCAAAGAGCACGCCGACGACGCAATCGCTAAAGCCGACAGCACGCCCACCGAGGCCACGGTCGCTCCTGAAGACGTTGCAGTTATGCGCACTGAGATAGCAGAAATGGCCGAGAGCGTGGCCACTCTCGATCGACGGATGACGAACGTTTCGATGGAACTTGCCAACCAGCTGACCGAGTTGAGCAACGACCTTGAGGTATTGCTCCTCGCAGCCGACAACGAGGGTGATGAGGCTGCAGTTGTCGGGTTCGCCATCGAAGCGGTCCAGAAGAGCACCGAACGGCTCGCCAGCGAGCAAGCGCGCTATCAGATTCAGTTTCGCCAAGATCTCGCTGAGCTCGCTGAACGTCTTCGCCGCCCGACACGCTGATCTTCGGTACGGCGCCGGTGAGCACCCAGCTCGGTTTTAGTTCTGGAGCTCAGCCTCGAGGATCACGATGGCTTCATCGAGCTGCCTGCGGCCCTCGTCGACCTTAGTCTGATACTCACCGAGGTTGCCGTCCGCAAGCGCTTCGTCGGCCTGTCGGAACAAATCGTCTGCGATCTGGAGCAGCTCGGCTGCGTCAGTCGGCACAACTGGGGCATCGTCATCGCCCGGCGATTCAGGGTCATCCGGCGTCGGCTCGACCAGTGAGCCGATGCTGTCACCAACATCGCCTTCGAATCCAGGGAACAACCGGGCGAGGCCCTCGCTGATGGTTTCCGTCAGAACCGAGTTGTCGTTATATGAAACGATCACGAAACGGAACTCAGTCACAGAGTTGACCGTCCCCGTTTCCTGGGGCACTGCGACATAGTACGGCCGTACGTAGATCAGACCGTCGCCGACAGGAACGAGCTGGAGGTCACCGAAGCGCACCTTCGAGCCGCCAGCATCCTGGTTATCAAGCGAGATTCGCTCGGAGATTTCGGATTGTGACTCGGCATTGCCAGCCACGCGTAGGGGTCCGTCAGGCAACTGGCCGTTACGTTCCTGAACCTCGTAGCTCGTGAGCATGCCGTAGTTATCAGGATCGCTCGACGCAGTCATGTACGCCTGCAGCTGCGTTCGCGTGTCCCCGGTCGAGAATGGTACGAACGGGCGCAAAATTACGAACTCTTCGCTCTGCGGTTCACCCGGCAGGCTGGTATCGAACATCGTGTAGTAGGGAACGAATCGGGCTGCGTCAGACTCCGTCGCGAACGTTGACGTCGCCGCCGAGGGTGCCGACGCAGCACTCGTGGAGTTCACCCTGTTACCGGTGTTGGAAGTCGGCGAAGACCCTGGCGCCTGAGCGACCGACCACGCGTTGCCGTCACGCTGGAAGAACAGTGCCGGATCGATTCGGTACTTCGAATAGACATCAGTCTGGATACGGAAAAGATCTTCGGGATAGCGCAGGTGATCAGCCAATTCGTCGGGCATCTCGCTGAACGGCGTGAACAGATCAGGGAACGCACTCCGCCAGGCTTGGAGAATAGGATCTTCGTCGTCAACTACGTAGAAAGTGACCTGACCCGTATATGCGTCGACCACGGCCTTGACACTGTTGCGGACATAGTTGTCGCTATTGGACAGGCCGGACTGGGACGAACGTTGCACTTCGCCGACCGACTGGCCGTACGGATAGCGACTCGTGGTCGTGTACCCGTCGACTACCCAAACGGCTTTGCCATCCACTCCGACCGGGTATGGGTCTGCGTCGTAGGACAGAAAGGGTGCGAGCTTGTTGAGGCGATCGTTAACACCACGAACCCAGAGCATTTGCGAGTCGTTCTCGATTGCTCCGGAGCCAATGATGTTGTAATCGAGGAATGCTAAGGCAAATGCTCCGCGACGGGCGAAGGAGTTCATTCGCACCCCCTGGTCGCCTTCGTAAATGTGGGGCTCGTCGCACTCACGTTCTGTCGAGCCGGTGTTGGCAATGCCGTAGCCGCTGAGCTCGGGGCTGAAGTACAGCTCAGGGCGGTCCAGTTCGATCGTTTGGTAGTCCGGGCGCTGATTAGCCTGCACCTTGCTCGTTGGCGCTGCAACAAGCCCACACCCTCGAGTATTGATTAGGTGCCTGCCCTGCCAACCAATGTTGCTGATTCCAGCAAGGTCGAGTTCTCGCGCCGCTACGAGCACTTGCTCGGTTTCTCCGTCGAGGAAGTACCGGTCGACGTCAAGGTCGTCGATGCTGAGGCCTGCGACTTCGCCACGGTCGACAAGGAATCGAGTTTCCATCTCAGTCGGATTCAGCAAGCGGACGTTTCCGAGTGGTTCGAGATCTGCTTCAACCTCACCTGCGGTGAGGGTGCCGAACTGCACCTCACGAATCTCCACGTCCGTTAAACCCAGCGCCGCTCGTGTGGCTTCGACGTTGCGTTCGATATAAACCTGCTCCCGAGACTCTTGGTTCGGGTTGACGATGAGGGATTGAACCACAGCCGGGTAAATCAACCCACCGACGATGGAGACGATAAGCCACAGTGCCGATGCGAGCAGCGGCAGGCGCCACGAGTCGGTCTTAATAACTGACAGATATAAACCGGCAGTGAGCAGCGCTATAAGGATGAGCAGCATGATGGCCGGGATCTGCGCGTTGACCACTGAATACGTGGCTCCATCGACGATGCCCCTGGTGCTGTTGGTCAACTCGTAGCGATCTAGCCAGTAATCGCCTGCCTTAAGCACAGCAAGCACGGCAAGCAACACCGCAATGTGTGCCTTGGTGGCATGACGAACTGCTGGCACGGGCGACACAAACACGACTCCACCGTTGAGAATGTGTGCAGCGGCGGTGAAGAGCAACACGAGGATGACGGCAACGAACAACCAGTCGAGCAGAAACGTCAGGAATGGCAGTTGGAAGACGTAGAACCCAACATCAGCGCCGAATTGGGGGTCTGCGATATCGAACGATTTTGAATTCCGAAAGAGCAGCCATGATTGCCACTGCGCCACGGCGGGAAGCGCAACCACGATTGCCATAACAAGCGCTGATGCGTAGCGCACGAGTCGCAGCCTCTGGCCAAATACCTCGTGAAAGCGCTCCACATATGGGTGGACGTTGGCTGGGAAGGACGTCGGCGCAGTCCGATCAGCGATGAACAAGTTGGCGAAAGCCAGAGAAAGGAAAGCGACGAAGAAGAGGGCGAACAACGTGAACTTGGCGCCGATCACTCCCCAAAAGACATCACCGCGGTCGAGCGCATCATGCCAGAGATAGTCGACATAGAACCGTGCCATGGCGCGCCCGAAGATAAGAACGAACATGAACAGTCCGCCGAGAGCGATGAGGATGCCGCGGCCGCTGATGCGGCTCCGTGGGCGATCGACCGGAAGGTCTTGTGAGGGCCGCATTGGCGCTGAGATTACCGGTCCGCGGGGACCAACAGACAGCGGCAGCCCGGATGCGCTGGCGCAAATAAGTCACCTGTCGGGAACTCTTCGCCCACAGCGATGGCTCCTTCCAGCGCATTGTCATCGCAATCGGGGCACGCAGCGAACCGTGTATCCACTTCCCAGACAATCGGCGTACCCGGGTCGAATCCGGCCAGGACGCCCCGGCCGTGGGCACATCGCAACACATCATCGAGCGTTTCGTCGATGTACTGGGTCTTCCATTCGCGGTACACCGCGCGCACTTTCTTTGTAACAACAGCGTTGTCGCCCTCGGCTTCGGTGATGCACCGAGCCAAGCGGTCGCGCAGCGGCATCACGAGCCACTGGACTAGAGCCTCGTTAGCGATATGAACGGCTTCGGTCGCCAACGCCTTACGGATCTTGCGGTTGACTGTGCGGGACGTGGCGCTACCTCGATGAACTGCCTCGAGTAGATCCTCCGAAATCGCACCGGTGTAGTGAGCGCCATGCGCGCCCAATTCCGGCAGCAGCGCATCGATCGTGTGGATGGCATCGCTGCGGCGAAGCTCATCAAGGACATCATTCTGCTCGTCAGCGAGTGCTCGCTTGAGCTTCTTCGCGCTCGACACGATCAGAGGGGTGATCACCTCGTCGCGCTGCTCAAACGCCGTCGGCTCAATCTCGGCAGCATCTTCGATGGCGGTGTCTGCCGCAATCAACCCTGCGACAGCCGTCTGATCATCGGGCAAATCGACCGCCACATCGACTGGCAAGACCGCTCTGTCGACATCAGCATCAGCATCTTGCGTATCTGTCGTGTCGGCGCGGAGTCGAGCAAAGAGATCAACGACCACATCGTCGGCATCGGCATCAGCATCAGCATCGACATCGGCTTCGGCTTCGGCTTCGGCTTCGGCTTCGGCTTCGATCGTCTCTGTTTCGGCTTCGACTTCGGCTGAATTACCGCCTTCAGCCTCAACGTCGTCGGTAGCTGCTACTTCCGCACCGGGGCTGACGGCATCGACGCTGTCATCGTCGTTGATCTCGATGATCCGCAGCCTTGTGGTGGCATCAACAGTCGGCTCGTCGGCTGTGTCAAGAGGTTCCACTGTCCGACTCTCGACGACGCCGGTACCGGAATTGCCTATCTCAGCGCCATCGGGGCGCGTCGAGTTGGCGATCATCACCGGGAGCGGGCCTGTGGTTGGCGTGAGATTGACGTACTCGTCGGGCTCGCCCAGCGGCTGCATCTCGGCAACAACGTCAACAGCAACGAGACGGGCACGCTCAAACGCCTGCGTCAAGCGATCGCGCCCGTGGATGAGCTGCTCGATCTGCTCGCGTGCAAGTTCGCGCCGGCGAGCAAGCTCACTAAGCACTCGCTCACGATACGCACGCGCCTCGTTGACCATTTCACGACCTTGCTGCTTGGCCATCGACAACTCTGACTCAGCATCAGCGCCTGCATCCGCCCGGCGGCGCGACGCTTCGATGTCAGCTTCCTCACGCACCCGCGAAGCTTCGTCGCTTGCCTCGTGGAGAAGCTGCGAGGCAGCCTGTTCGGCTTTGTCGCGGATTTCGTTGGCGCTCTCACGAGCAGTCGTCAATACCCGAACTGCTTCCTCACCAAGCATCTGCGTCATCGTCGCCTCATCAACGCTGCCGCCGCCGGCTTCAGCCTGTGCTGCATGCAATTCGCGTTCCAGGAAACGCTCGCGTTCGCTCAGACGGCCGAACTCAGCAGCCACCATCCGAAGGAAGTCGCGGACTTCGGCCTGGTCATAACCGCGACGGCTCGTGTTGAAAGAAGCGTCGGCGATCGACGTAGGCGACGACGGGTCAGGACGGGAGAACGACATTGCCATTCCCCAACGGTACGCGCCCCGGCAACTGAGATGGTGGCAATGACCCGAAGCTCTCCCGGGTCAACGGTCAGTTCCTCAATTTACGGCGATCGCCCCAATCGGCACAAGCGGATCGCCCCCGAGGGCTTCGAGCGCTGCGAGCGCCTCCTCTAGGCTCGCGACAGGGACAATTTCAACACGGCCATGGCCCGCATCGTCAAGCTTCTGACGGAGCTCGTCCTGCCCCTCGGCCAGCTCTTGCTGAGACGCCGGGACCAGGAATACCTCGACGCCGTGTTGTAGCACAGCATTCGCCTTCTGAGACAGACCGCCGATGGGACCGATCGATCCGTCAAGCGAAATAGTGCCCGTAGCGGCGATGTTTACGCCACCCGTCAGTTCACCAGGCGTGAGCTCATCGATCAGTGCAAGAGTGAATGCCAGTCCAGCCGATGGCCCACCGATCCGCCCAGTGTCGATACTGACCTCAAACGGCAACGTGACCACGCGAGTATCGAACGGACGGAACCCAACGATGGTGCGGTCCGGATCGTCCGGCGATGCTGCGAGCTCGACCGTCACATCGAGGATGCCTTCGTCAGGTCGGCGGATCTTTAGCCCCACCACGTCACCCGGTACTTTGCCCTCTAATACGGCGGAAAGGTCTTCAACCGAATTGAGCACGACACCGTCTGCCTCGAGGATCGTGTCAGACGGGTCGATGGCAGCATCCGACGGGAAGAATTCCTTGCAGAGACCATCGTCGCCCAACGTTCGACACAGCACCTCCTGAACCACGACTTCACCGAGGCTGATCTCTGGCTCGTAGCCAGCCGTTGACAGCGCCACGAACTGCGCTTCTTGCGCAGCGGTGCGCATCTGCTGCAGCGCTGCAGCACGCCGCTGCGACGCAGTGCGTACGCCGTACTTGTCCTCCTCGGTGAGTAAGTCGATCGCCGGGTCCCCACGTCCTGCGAACCAGCTGAGGAGGGACTGCTCAGGTGCACTTACCGTGACGAAAAAAAAGTCTCCTTTAGGCGCAAACCGTGGGACATCATCAGGCAGGTCACTGCCGAACAAAACACGATCGTTCACCGACTCAGCCGATGCCGGGACCTGGGCATACGGTGCTTCTTCAACTTCCGTCGTTCGGCGATTTTCTTTCTCAGCAACAACCGTCGCCGGAATGAGCGCTGAGGCACAAATGCCGAGCAGGACAACTAGTCCTAGAACGGCTGGGATCCACGCCCAGCGCGAGCCAGACACGATGGCGCCTGCAGTACCCGGTGGCGTGTCGGTTTGCGGAGTGTTGAGTACGGTGTCGTTTGTCGTGTCAGTCACAGATCTCACCACTCAGGCCGGTTGGATGGTCGTACTCTCTATCGCAGCGTTGATTGCTGCTGGGTGGCGCAAGACTGCCAGAGCGAAACCCCAAACACCACGCAGGGAGTCGCTTGTTCGCAGAAAATGGGAACCAATCGGGGTTGCTGAGACCACTGTGCCGTTGTACCGGAGACCCAACGTACTCCGCCGCGCCTGGGCAATCGTCGCGAGTTCCGGCATTGCACTCGTCCTCGGCGCCGTGCTCGCCATAGTTATTGCGTTCGGTGTTTCGTACGCAGTGATCACGCTGACCGACTTACTCAAGCAGTGACTATTCCCAATCGGCGAGCCGTCGCGATCGCTGGTCACACTGGCGACACGGTCACTGCTGCGGCCGGCCTAGCTGGCGACGCTGCTGTTCGGGCAACTGCTCTCGGCGCGCTTGAGCGGCTCGGCAAATTAAGCGACGAACAAATAACTACAGCACTCAATGACGACGACGTTCGGGTCCGCCGCCGCGCCGCAGAGATCGCAGCGGCGCACCCCGCCGTCGATCTCGTTTCCACGCTGTCAGACACAGAGCCAAACGTGGTGGAGACTGCCGCATGGGCCTGCGGCGAGCACGAGTCAAACCGGCCTGAGATAGTCCGTCGGCTAATCGAGCTTTCAACCGAAGCCGCTGAACCGCTCGTTCGTGAGGCCGCCGTCGCTGCTCTGGGCGCGATCGGCGACCCGGCAGCAGTTGACGTAATCATCGCCGCAACCTCCGACAAGCCAGCTGTCCGCCGTCGCGCCGTTCTGGCGCTCGCACCCTTCGAGGGCGACCACGTCGATGCAGCCATCGATCGCGCCCTCAAGGACCGCGACTGGCAAGTTCGTCAAGCTGCCGAGGACCTCGGTCGCGCCCAGCTCTGAGAAGTCGTCAAAGTTTGTAGCGATACACGTTGGTCTCACGTTCTTCGAAACCAATGCGTTTATACAAGCGATTTGCTGCTTCTCGCGACGGACGGCTGGTGAGACTGACGTCCTTGGCGCCTCTCGACTTCGCCTCAGCAAGCGCAGCTTCGTTGAGGAGTCGCCCGACACCATGACTGCGAGCAGCATGATCGACTACGACGTCTTCGATCCAAGCCTTCAGACCCGTCGGGATCCGATAAAGCGCAAGCGTCAAACTTCCGACAATGGCCCCATCCACGCGAGCAACGAACAGCACGGTATCGGCGCCACTGACCAGCATTTGGAGTTGGTCGGAACCAGGTGGCGGGGACGATTGCGAGAGCTGCGGAATGAGATACGCAAACGCAGAAACCAACTCCTCGTCAACAGCGTCTACCACAGACACAGATACGTCACTTTGCGGCACAGCACGCACAGCTGAAGGGCTCCGAACAGATGGAGATTGACTCGGTTCACTCACTGTTACTCGACGGTAGCGTGTTCTCGTGGGGACCGAACAAGTTCGATGGCTGTCCGAACCGACGTTGACGCACCCTGTGCTGATCGCCGGGTTCACCGGTTGGAATGACGCAGGTGACGCATCGTCAGTCGCATTGCGCACGATGATCGAGGCATGGGGCGCCAACGCCCTCGCCGAAATTGATCCTGAGCCGTTCACCGATTTCGCCACAGTCCGACCACAGATCAAACTTGACGACAATCGCCAACGCAACATCGTTTGGCCAACAGTCGGCGTGTGGTCGGTTTCGCTTCCGGGCACGGACGTCATTTTGGTTCTCGGGCCCGAACCAGCGCTGCGGTGGCGGGCATTCTCAGACCAAATCGTGGGCATCTGTGATCGTTTCGGGGTAGCTATGGCGGTCTCACTTGGTGCGCTGCTCGCCGACGTCCCACATTCGCGACCAGTGCAGCTCATCGGCACCGCAACTGACGAGACGCTTATCGAGCGTTTCGAACTTCAGCGGTCTCAGTACGAAGGCCCAACCGGCATCGTTGGCGTCCTTCATGATGCACTGCACCGAGCAGGCCTGGCCACTGCATCACTATGGGCTGCCGTTCCTGGTTATGCATCCCAAGTTCCCTCGCCCAAGGCAGCCATGGCTCTCATTGAGCGTGTGTGCACGATGATTGGAACACCAGCACCGCTGCAAACCCTCGCCGCCGGCGCAGCAGACTACGACGCACACGTTGCAGCGCTGATCGGTGATGACGACGACATGGCCGAGTACCTGTCACGGCTCGAAGAAATCGCCGATGATGTTGACGACGGATCGATGGATTCGGCTGAGCCGGTTGACCCTGAGGAATTGATGAACGAAGTCGAGCAATTCCTGCGCGAGCAGGAATAGCTGTCGGGCCAGCGGGATCAGTCGGCCTGCCGCCAAATCGGACTGCGCACGTCATCGAACGTTGCAGGTGCCTGCACACCGCCGATTGCATCAAAAGCCATAGACGACCACCATCCGGCTCCAGCCGTGGCCTCCGGAAGACCTCCATTAGGAAACCAGCCGACATCAGCGGTCTCAAGCGGGTGCGGTTTGAGCGCACCGCCGGTTGCTCGGCAGTGAAAGAGCAACATGTACATGCCGAAGCGACTGAAGCCCATGCGCTGGCCATCGACCACACCGAGGAGCCGTGTCGGCTCGCACTCGATACCCGTTTCCTCGTGCACTTCCTTGACCGCTACTTCCGCTGGCGAATAGCCGACGTCTGCCCAGCCAGTGGGGTATAGCCAAATCCCTGAGTCCTTCCGCTGGACTAAGAGAATCTCATCGGCATCGTTTCCTACAATCGCACCGATCGCAACCTTCGGAGTGACGTAGCCAGGCACTCCCTCCCCAATCGATTCGACCCATTCAGCTACGAACTGTTCTCGAACCTCCTCGCTGCGCCGTTCGCCTCTCGACGCCGCTTTAATATCGCCTGCCACATGCAGGACCTCCTCAAATCGCTCCCGCTCGTAAAGGTTCTCTGTGAACCCCAGCCCGGTCCGAGCGATGCCGGCCAGCGCCTCGCTCCATCGCGCCAGGTCGTTCGCCAAGTTGGGCGTCGAATCTTCGTCAGCGGTGCTCACAAGCGAGAACGCTACGACATGGATTCGACCGAGGAGTCATCCGCCGAGCGGTACCACCAAGTCAGGCCACTGCGTGTAGGAGCGCACGCTGAATCTCCTTGCGGTGAAACTTGTCCGTCACCAGATCGCCAGCCGATGTCCGTACATAGAACGTATCGACCACCTCCATGCCAATGGTCTGGACGCTCGCGTGGCGGATGTCGAGGCCAAGCTCACCGATTGCCTTAGTGATTCGATGCAGAATACCAATCTTGGTGACGGCTCGGATCTCGATCACCGTCGCGTTGCTCGATGCATCATCGTGGAATACGACCATCGGTGGTCCGGGCTGCTCAGCCTGCGTGCGTCGGCGACGTCTGTAAGTCTTGGCTCGCTCGACTAAACGCGCCTCAATCGCCAGCTGGTGGGTCAATGCTCGTGACAGATCAGTCTTGAGCGACCGCCAGTTCATGCCCGTCTCGGGCAGCACTATGCGGAACTGCGACGCCGCCATGCCTTGCTCGTCAGAATGCGCGCTAGCTGTGAGTACGTCAAGCCCATGCAATGAGAGCACCCCGGCAACTTGACTAAAGACACCTGCAGAGTCCGGGCTGACCACGGTGATTAAGTCCTCACGCCGGCCAACCGCAACCTCAGCAGCAGCCATCAGGAGCAGGGTCTCAGCGTCAGGAAACAGACGCCACGTCGCCTCCGCAACGTCGCCGCCACCGAGGACGTGGCGCACGCGTGCTGCGAGTTCATTGACGAGTTCTTCCTTCCAGGACCCCCATGCCGAGGGCCCAGTGGCAAGTGAGTCAGCCTCCGTAAGGGCGTGCAGCAGATCGAGTCGCTCAACGCTTCCGAGAGCGTCGGCAACTTGACTGATCGTCGCCTCATCGGTTAGGTCACGGCGCGAAGCAACATCTGGAAGAAGTAGATGATGCTCGACCATTGCGACGAGCGTGTCAACGTCGGCCGCTCCAAGCCCAAGCTTGGGGCCAATCTGACGAACCAGATCCATACCGACAGTCGTGTGGTCACCCGGATATCCCTTCCCCAGGTCGTGGAACAGCGCTCCCAAAACTAAGAGGTCGGGGCGAGACACTCGGTCGACAAGCTCAGCGGCGTTTGCCGCAGCCTCCCACAGGTGACGATCAACGGTGAATCGGTGATACGCATTTCGCTGCGGCCTAGAACGGTTCGGCTCCCATTCAGGGAGTAGCCGAGTAAACAACTCACGCTGGTCGAGCGCTTCGAGCACGCGAATCGACCGCTGGCCTTCGAGGAGCAGCGCAACGAGTTTGTCCTTCGCTCCGACCGGCCACGTTCCGGTCCACGGAGCAAGCTCTTCGTGAAGGCGATCAAGTGTCGGCCGACCGATACGGCAGTCATTGCGCGCTGCCGCGACGGCGGCCTGCAAAACCAGCGTCGGATCTGATGCCGGGTTTGCAATGTCGGAGAGTTCAATTTCACCATTCCGCAGCACGATGCCCGATGAAATAGCACGATCCGGTGGGCGATCATTGCTCGCCACCGAACGACCCCAATTTTCATCGACAAGCCACGCAACGGTTCGGCCAGCAGCAGCAACGTCGGCCATCAGCGCATCGGCATCATGCCACCCACCCGTTGCCGAAACGGCATCCTGGTCCTCAAGGCGCAGCACGTCGCCAGGGCGCTGCGAAGAAAGGTGCAGCGCGACGCGTACGCCCAACAAAGTGTCGTAACACCGATCAAGCTCAACGAGATCCTCCGGCCGGAGGGCCAATCCGCCCTCGCACGCCCACAACAATGACTGCACATCGCGGAGCCCTCCGTGTCCGCTCTTCAGATCGGGCTCAAGACGATATGCCACGTCGCCCGCCTGGTTCTGTCGTTCGCGTACTCGCGAACGGAGGCCACCAAGAAATCTTTCGGCCTGCATAGCCCATGACGCGTTGCCGCTCTCGATGACTTCGCTTGCGAGCGACTCGTCACCGGCAAGCCAGCGCGCAGTCAACAACGCCGTCGCTGAATCGAGATCTTCAGCCGCCATTGTCATGGCCTCCTTGACGCTGCGCACCGCATGCCCGAGTTTGATGCCGGCGTCCCACATGGGATACCAGAGCGCACTCGCAATCGGTTCGATTGCCGCCAGTGATTTCTTGCCCTTGACGTCATGCACAAGCAACACATCGAGATCGCTGTAGGGCGCAAGCTCCCTACGTCCATAACCACCCACTGCAAGGATGACCAGACGTCCTTTAAGCTCCGGGTTCTTCTCTATGGCTTGCTCAAAAACCAGACGAACCCAACCATCGGTCACATCTGAGAGCGAGCGGCAGTAGTCGACCCCGCCACCACGGAGCCCGGCCGCACCAACGCCGGCGGTACGCGCCGCTTCCAGGTGGGCAGCGCGATCAGTGGCGATGACGCTCAGCACAGGGCCAGTGGCCACGTGAAGTCGGGGTGAGTACGGGCAGCAAGGCAGACGCCGCCACTGTCGGCAGTTGCCGCAATCTGGGGGATGGCAGTTGATACGTCGATGACAAGATCATAGGCCTCGAGACCGACCCCGAAGCTGTTGCTATTGCTCGTCTGGTCGGCATCACGGGTGGGCTTCGAACAGCCATGACCAACGGTGTGTCCTCGCGCCTTCTACTGTGCAGCACAATGGTTCGATTCAGCCGTTTTCCCGTGCGTCGCTGCAGTCTTGCTGTACTGGTACTCGCAGCGACTGCGTGCACACCGGGCAGCGACGCAGTACCCGAGGCCACGCAACTTGCAACTACGACGACCGTTACAACACCAGATCGATCAGATGGGACCCTCACCATCGGCCTCCTACTCCCATCGTCGAACCCGACCTTGGGTCAAGGCTTGATTGATGCTGCCTACATTGCTGTCGATCGGATCAACGATGCCGGAGGCGTCCTCGGCCGCAACGTTCGAGTCATCGAGCAGGACGAAGGACTTGGAGACGGCACTGCTGCAGCAAGCATCGCTGCACTAATTGAGTCAACCCCGAGCGTCGATGCCGTCATTGGCCCTTCGTCGTCGCTCACCGCACTCAAGCACCTGGACACACTGGTTGCTGCAGGTATCCCGTCGTGTTCGCCAACGGCGACGGCGCTGGCGCTCGACAATTTTCCTGACCCACAGCGCTTGTTCTTTCGCACGGTACCGAGTGACTCTCTTCAAGCAGTCGCCGCAGCTGAGCTTGCTGAGCGAACGGGCGTGCAGGATGTTGCCGTCGTGTACATCGATGATGCCTACGGTCGACCATTCGCAGCAGCGGTTGAAGAGGCCCTGGCTGTTGGGACCCAAGTGAGCCGTGTCGAGAATTACGGCTTCGTCCGCAGCGACGGCGATCTCGCCGAGAAAGCCCGACAGGTCGCCGATTCAGGGGCGCGCGTGGTGGTTCTACTCGCTGGGAGCGACGACGGTGCAGCGTTCCTCGAAGCACTCGACGACACCAGCTTCGGCTCCATCAGCGACATCATCGTCAACGACACAATGCGCGACCCAAGCGTTACGCCACGTGTCGAGGCATTAGATCCAGCCCTTCGCTCACTCGTCCGTGGCGTGGCTCCCCAGGCACAGTCAAATGATGCTGACGAACCTTTCGACCCTCCGGGCCTCTTTGCTGCCCAAGCTTTCGACTGTGTCAACTTGATTGCACTCGCTGCGTATTCCGCCAGCAGTGACGACCCTGCAGAGTTTGCCCCAGAAATTCCGCCGCTCGCGAGGGGCGGCCGAGTCTGTCTGTCGTTCGAGGCCTGTTCCATGCTGCTCAACGAAGAGCTCGCTATCAACTACAACGGGCCTGATGGCATCACCGAGCTCACAGTGTCCGGCGACCCGACGCGAGCCCGGTTCGACGTGTTCCGCTTCGACGACACCGGTCGCGCCGGGATCATTCAATCATTGGTTGCCGAGGTCCGTTGACCCACAAACACAATGACTTTTAGGGTTCAAAAAGTACCGGTGCGCCGATTGCCGAAGACACTTTTGGAGCAAATTTTTAGAGGATGTTGTCGAGGTCCTCAAGGTAACCGACATAGAAGGCACCAAATTCCCCGTACAAGGCCGAGCCCTCGTCAAAGCGCATCGTGTAGACGACATCCTTAATCACGTCGGGGCTCTTGGCAAACAGTGTCACGCCCCACTCGAAGTCATCAAGACCGGTCGACCCGGAAATTACCTGGGCCACTTTGCCGGCGAAATTTCGCCCGCTCTTACCGTGCTCCATCATCATTTCCTGACGTCGGTCGTATGGAGTAGCGAACCAGTTGGCGGCGGCTTCGCGCTTCTTACTCATCGGGTAGAAGCAAAACGCATTCAACCCCTCCGGTGGGATAGTTGGCGTAAGCCGCGCCCGCAGCATCTCTTCAGGCATGCCCTTGGCGTACTCAGAGACTTCAGTGATCGACACGTAGCTGTCAGCGATGTCGAGACCTGCGTCGGCGAGACCGGTCTGAAGCGTTCGAAGCGTGCGCCAGTCGGCGCACAACGCCATGAAAGCGACATCACACTTGTGGCCAAGCATCGCCGCTGTAATCACTTGGCAATCGGCACCCTCAGCGGTCTTGACTGCGGCAAGGACAGCTTCACGGTCGAGATTCGGGGTCTGCTTAGCGAACAGATGCACGACGCTGAGTCCATCTTCCATCAACATGCGCTCACGCTATCGCCAGTGTTGACGTCGAAAAGATGCTACTGAACGGCGGGCAGGTGCTCGGGCGCATAGATGTTGAGCGTAGAGCCGCGCACAAAGCCTGCAAGTACGAGCCCAGCGCGCCGCGCCGCGCCGACCGCCAACGAAGTGGGGGCACTGACCGCAACGAGCGTAGAAAAGCCACTAGCCCAGGCCTTCTGCACCATTTCGATGCTCGCCCGACCGCTGACAAACACCCCCAGCCCGGTAGCAGGAACAGAGCAATGCGAGTCGAGCAGCATTGAACCAATCACCTTGTCCAGCGCATTGTGACGACCGACGTCCTCGCGTATCGCGAGGATCTCGCCATCAGAACGGAAGGCAGCGGCGGCGTGCACCGACCCTGTCCGCTCGAACAGGCCCTGCTTGCCAAGCACGCGATCAGGGATACTAGCTACGACGTCGAAATCGATGGGTGGTGTCACCGGAAGCGAGGCAAGGCGTGCCCACAAATCGTCTAACTGCTCGCTTCCACACCACCCACAACTCGATGACACATTGCCCAGCCGAGGTACCGGCTCAGGTGCTCGGCCACCAGTCTCGACATTGACAATATTGAACTCACTGCCAACCGAAGTCCCGTCAGCGCAGTATCGGACGCCGACAATTGGCGCGCCGGCGAGCAGTCCTTCCGTGAAGCAGAATCCGGTCGCCAACTCATAATCATGACCTGGGGTCCGCATGGTCGTGGCGACCAAGGCGCCGTCTAGTTGAATCGACATCGGCTCTTCGACGATCAGCTCATCTGGCGCGCGGCGCGCGGCGCGCTCGCCACCGAGGCCTGACACCTTGGTAATGATCATCCGCTCAGAGCGACGCCGTGCCATCGTGGCAGACTACGGCACACCGGCAGGTTCCCTAGTACGGTCAGGCGGTGGTGGCGATGTACCGCAGCCAGGCTTGAGCGGCGCGCACTTCACTCCCGGCAGAGCTCTGAAAGTAGAAGGAGGGCTCAACAAGTTCAAGCTCCAGTAGCACCGGACCGTTCCGAGTCGGAACGACGTCCACTCGGGCGTATGCCAGCGGACCGAGCGCCCGGACTGATTGACAGCTCAATGCTGTCTCTGCCAGTGACCGCTCTACATCACTCGCTGTGCGGTCGCTGATTTCTTCCTTTGCGAAAACGCCGCCCTCCAGTTCGACATCGGTCGAAACAAGAATCGCACTCTTACGAAACGCATGGTCGTAGACCAAATCGCCACCATTGCCCAGGTATACGAGCGCCGTTTCCCCATGCGTGTCGATCATCTCTAGATACGGCTGCACGATCGCTGCGTGACCCATACCATGCAACATCAGGACATGGTCGGCGACTTCGTTCGGCGTACAGCGGCGGCCTCCATTCGAGCCCGCCCCCACCGCCGGCTTCACGACAAATACCTCGACAGCTGGATCGAAGCTAGGCACGACGTCACCGACTTCCACGAAAGTCATCGGAGCGACAGCAACTCCTTCTCGGGCTAGGTCGTTGAGGTAGTGCTTGTCGATACTCCACGCCACCGCGGAGAATGGGTTGACAATACGAGTCTGCTGGTCCACCACATCAAGCCAGGCCCGAAACTCGACAATCCGATCGGCATAGTCCCACGTTGAGCGCAAGATGATCGCCTCGAAATGCGACCACTCAACCTCGTCGTCATCCCAGCTAACAACCTCGACATCAGCCCCGTTTTCCAGTAGAGCGATGCGCAGCGGCTCAAGATCAGGGTCCAGTCCAGCGGCACCGATTGCCGTCACCAAACCAATCACCGGAGGGAGGTTATGCAGAACAACGGTGGACAACACGCCTCCGCTGTAGTCACAAGGGACCTTAGCGACGCTTAACGCAGGCAATTTGAAGACGCGCGGACGACAACTTCCGAGCCGGGCGCAAAGCCCCTACGGGCGTACCGTGCGTGAGTGGACAACACGCTGACTGCCCAACGCGCGCAGCGGTTGCCGCTTTATATCGGCGGCATGATGGGGCCATTCGGAACGATCGTCATTCTGCCGATGTTTCCCGAACTGCGCGAGTCCTTTAATGCCTCTTCGGCCACAGTCAGTTGGGGATTCACTATCTATCTCCTCCCATTCGCTGCGGTCTTGCTCGTGTCCGGCACGCTCGGCGAACGGTGGGGCCGCCGCCGCACCGTTCGGGGCACCTACGTGTTGTTCGCTGCGGCGTCGGTCGTCTGCGCACTCGCTCCAAACCTGTGGGTCTTCCTCGCCGCTCGGGCAGTGATGGGCGTTGCCAATGCATTCATCACTCCGCTGCTGGTTGCCGGCCTGGCTGAGGTGGTCGCGCCAGCGCTCTTCGGCCGAGCAGTCGGCATCTACTCAAGCTTCCAGGCAGCAGGCGGAGCGCTGGCCCCAATCATCGGCGGGCTCGCTGCTGACACTAACTGGCGCTGGGCCTTCGTTGGCACGGCCACGATGGCTGTGGTACTCGCCCTCGTACCGCCTCAGGGTGGGGCCGCCGATCCTGTAGATGAGAGGGCGCACCCCTCATTCCAAGCGCTACTCACCAAGCAAATGATCATCCTCGGCGTGGGCGTATTGAGTGCTGCCGCCGGTCCGATCAGCATCAATGTGCTTGTTGGCGTGACCGCACGAGACAACCTCGGCCTCACCGGCAGGGAAGCCGGACTCCTCCTACTTGCCGGCTCCGTAATGGCCATGCTGACCGGACCACTGTGGGGCCGTCTGCTTGACCGGGTTGGCGCTCGCACCGCCGGACTGACGGCCGCCACTGGGGTTACAGTGATCGCAGGGCTGCTTGCCTTCGCCGATAGCCCAACGACCCTCGCGGTCTTGTCTGCAGCCTCTGGGGCTTTAATTGGGTTCGTCACCGTCGTGTTTCAGGCACTTGCGTCCACCATCGTGCCTGATAATCGCGGTGGAGCGCTGTCGTTCATCCTGGCATTCAGATTCTTAGGACACGGCCTAGGGCCAGTGATCTGGATCCCTGTTCTAGAACAAAACGTGCCCCTCGCGTTTCTCGGCGCTGCATCGCTCGGAACCATCACGATCGCCACGTTCTTTGCAGTGGTCGAATCAGGCAGCAACAAACCAAAATCCCGACCAGATCACTAGGGGTTTCCGATATCGTCGATTCATGGCAGTGAACGTCCGCATCCCCACCACAATGCGTCCACTTACCGGGGGCGAAAAGCTGGTCGAGCTCGACGCTGGCCCTTTGTTGCAGGTGATCGCTGCTCTCGAAGCCAAGCACCCGGGAATGGGCGAACGACTCCTCGACTCTGACGGAGCTCTGCGCAAGTTCGTCAACATCTTCGTCGACGACGACGACGTTCGTTATCTCGACGGCCTCGACACCAATGTCGACGATGGATGGACTGTATCTATTATTCCCGCCGTCGCTGGCGGCTGAGTCTTTAAAGCGACGATCCTCTGGAGCTTGCCGTACTACGTTCAGCGTATGTCGCAGCATCGCTTGGCACTTTCGGAGCTGACCTGGCTCGGCCCGCCCGGCAATGCGTCTGTCGCTGACGACCATGTCACCGTGCATGCAGGACCGGAGAGCGACTGGTTCAACGACCCTGACGCAGGGACGTGTCTGACAACAGCGCCCGTCCTTCGATTTATCGTTTCCGAGGACTGCCAGGTCTCGGCAAAGGTCACCGTCGACTTCCGGACAACATTCGACGCTGGCGTACTGTTTGTTCACCAGGGCGACGAAGATTACGCAAAACTTTGCTTTGAACGTTCGCCGCTCGGCGACAACACAATGGTGTCAGTCGTAACGCGTGGAGTGTCCGACGATGCCAACGGACCAGTCATCAAGGGCAATGTCGTTTGGGCGCGAGTGTCGGCGTACCGAAATGTCGTCGCCTTTCACTGGTCGAGCACAGGACATCACTGGCACATGCTCAGGCTCTTCGCACTCCGCGCACCAAGCGACACCACCTCCATCGGGTTCTCAACGCAATCACCGAACGGTCTGGGGTGTTCGGCGACGTTCAGCAACATCGACTACACGCCAGGCGCACCCACCAATATTCGAGACGGTTCCTAAAGACGGAACCGGACTCTTGACCTTCAAGCATCATGGTCGAACACGAGGATCGTCGTCGTCCTGTGACTTAAGGTGCCCTGTATGCGAGTTTTGGCGGCGCCCGACAAGTTCAAGGGAACGGCCACCGCACATGAGGTTGCTCGCAGCATTGCGCTTGCGTGCGCAGAACGCAGTGTCGACTGCACGAAGATTCCGCTCGCCGATGGCGGCGACGGACTCCTGGAGGTTCTCGGCGGGCCGAATCGCACCTCGACAGTGACGGGCCCTCTGGGTGGCCCGGTCGAAGCCGGCTGGCGGCTGCATCGCAACACCGCCGTGATCGAGATGGCACGCGCAAGCGGCCTTATTCTCGCTGGCGGTTGCGACGGCAACGATCCGCTTGATGCGACGACGACGGGCACTGGCCAGCTCATCGACCAGGCGCTTGATCTCGGCGCTCGACGCATCATCGTTGGGCTCGGAGGCTCGGCCTCAACCGATGGCGGATTCGGAGCAATTCGCGCCATCAACGCCGTGTCGCGCCTTAAGCAGGTTGAGTTACTCGTGGCCTGCGACGTCAACACCATGTTCACCGATGCAGCGGCTGTCTTCGGCCCACAGAAGGGTGCGTCGCCGGTCCAGGTAAAGATGCTTACTGGCCGCCTCGAGCGGTTAGCGCAAATGTTCGCAAGCGACTTCTCGGTCGACGTGACCACTATCGAGGGAGGGGGAGCCGCAGGCGGCCTCGGCGGAGCGCTGGCCGCACTGGGTGGGCGACTCGTCGCTGGGTTCGAACTCGTCGCGGATGAGCTCGACGTGTATGACCACCTCGACGTCGATCTCATCATCACTGGCGAAGGTCGGCTTGACGAGACCAGCTTCGACGGCAAAGTGGTCGGCGGCATGACGGAACTGGCACTCGAACACGACACGCCGATCGTTGCGATCGTCGGGGATGCGGACGATCAAACCGTTGAACGTCATCGGCACCGAGTCGACGTCGTGTCTCTCAGCGAGCTATTTGGCGAAAAGCTGGCGATGACCGAGCCCAGGCAAACGATTCAGCGTGCTGCCGAACAGATTCTCGAACGAGCGTTGTAAGAGCGAAGCAAGCCTAGGGTTTTCAAAATCTACTCGTCATTGATAACTAGCCCTGGAGTCACCTATTCACCACCAGCAACCGGCGGGGCCGTACTGAGGTCTTGAGTTGTCTCCGCCGCAGCCTGTTGCGCCAGGCTTTCGAGCGTCTTGTCGGCTTCGTCGTTGCCTAACATCAGTAACACGCCTGCACCATCGAGAGAGCCGCTTTCGACCGGTGGCGGTGTCGGCAAAACGTCGACGACAACACCACCAAGCGAGCGAGCGAGCGACTCAGCTACGCCAAGGGCAGCAGTATTTGTTGGGTCGTAGTAGACGAGGCTTTCGTCAATAGTCACTGTTCCATTCACTGGCGAACCCATGTTGTACCCGACATCAGCCAGCGACTCAGACATTCGACCAGCTGACCCGCCCACTGTGTTGGCGTTGGCCACAACGACAGTGGCCCCCTCGGTCACGAGCGGCGCTGTGGTCGTCGGGGCCACCGCAATCGTGGTGGTGATTCCCACGTCAAACGTAGTAGTCGGCTGAACATCGGTGACGACTGGGGTACTTGAGCCGCCAGCCGACGAAGAATCGTCCGCAGTGAGATTGCGCAAGATTAAGAATCCCGCAATGACCGCCACAACGGCGAGGACGATACTGAGAGTGGAACCGACGGGCGAACCACCAACTCCTTGGCGGGGAGATCGTCGGGTTGCTCCGACACTGCTCCCGACGGTGCCTTCTTCGTTGCTCATGCCTGAACACCCTCTCCGGAACCTGCGGACACGTTGCCGTCGATTCGCGCTTGACGTGCCCGGAGACGAAGCCGCTTTAGACGGCGCACGACCAGCGGGTCATGCTCCATCGCTGCGGGGTCGTCAAGCACAGCGGCCAGTTCGGCCTGATAGTTCTCTGGCGAACACTGGAAGCGCGCTCGAACCACTTGGTCACGCGGCTCTTCGTTGCTCCACCAAGATCGTTCGAAATCGAGCATGGCAGCATGTCGTTCACTCAGCATCACTCCAAAGAATGCCTGCTCGACGGCGCGAATTACAAGCACCCCCGGAGATATGTTCAAGGTTCGTGTCAGATTCTTCATCGCCATCCGCCGAGAACGGCATCATCGATCGACCGTTTCTGATCGGCGTAGCAGGAGGAAGCAGCTCAGGAAAGACCACAATTTCAGAGCGCCTCGTCGATCTGACCGGCGAAGAACATCTGTCACGGGTCGAACTCGACTCGTACTACCTCGACCGGAGTCACGAGCCGCTCGAGACACGCAGTGCTGCGAATTATGACCACCCCGATGCATTCGACTGGCCGCTCCTGAACGACCACATGGCTGCGCTCGCCAATGGAGCGTCCGTCGAAGTGCCAATCTACGACTACGCCGAACACAATCGCAGCGGCAACACACGAACCGTTCGCCCCAAGAAGATCATCGTGGTTGACGGAATCCTCGTTCTCTGGGATCAGGCATTGCGCGAGCGATTCGACCTCAAGATTTTCGTCGACACTGCGCCCGATATCCGGTTCATTCGGCGCCTCACTCGAGACGTCGCCGACCGCGGCCGCACTGCGCAGAGCGTCATCGATCAGTACCTTCAAACGGTCCGGCCCGCTCACGAGCGATTTATCGAACCAAGCAAGCGATACGCCGACGTAATCATTCCCGAGGGCGGTCTCAACCGACCTGCTCTCGAGGTGCTTCTTGCCAGAGTTCGCGAGCTCACTGTTTAAGTTGATCCAATTCTTGGGCCCGAATCTGATCGAAGTGCGTATCATCCTGCGAGTTGAGCAAGTGAGTTGATTTGGGTGAGAATCAGCTCATGAACTCGATCTATGACGAAACTCACGAGCTGTTCCGGGAAAGCTTCCGGGCATTCGTTGAAGCTGAGATCGTCCCTAAGTATCCGGACTGGGAAGCCGCTGGGATCATGGACCGTGAGTTGTATGTCGAGGCCGGCAAACACGGCTTCGTCGGCATGTCAGTTTCAGAAACGCACGGCGGCGGCGGGACCACAGACTTTCGGTTTAATGCGATCATCGCGGATGAACTGGCCCGCCGCGGCATCAACGGGGCTGGCCTCGGCCTGACCCTGCACAACGACATCGTCACCCCGTACTTCATCGAGTACTGCAACGAGGAGCAAGCCTCTCGCTGGCTTCCCGGCATTGCCTCTGGCGAACTGATCACCGCAGTTGCCATGACCGAACCCGGCACTGGCTCGGACCTTGCGGGAATCAAGACCACTGCGGTACGCGACGGCGAAGAGTTTGTGCTCAATGGGGCGAAGACATTCATCACCAACGGCATCAACTCCGACCTAGTCGTGGTGGTCTGCCTCACCGACCCCGATGCAGGACGCAACGGGATGACGCTGCTCGTCGTCGAGCGTGGGATGGAGGGCTTCGATCGAGGCCGCAACCTAGACAAGATTGGCCAAAAGTCTGCAGACACCGCCGAGCTGTTCTTCACCGACGTTCGAGTCCCAGCGACCAACGTCCTCGGCGAGGAAGGCAACGCGATGGAGTACCTTGCGTTCAACCTTGCCCAGGAGCGCCTGTCGATCGGTCTCTTCGGAGTCGCCGCCGCACGGTCCGCTCTTGAATGGACCGTCGAGTACGTGAAGGAACGCACTGCATTCGGTCAAAATATTGCATCATTTCAGAACACTAAGTTCGTGCTCGCCGAGGTCGCGACCGAGATCTCAGTTGCCGAGCCATTTATGGAGCAGTGCATCATGAAATTGAACGAAGGCACGCTCAGCCCGGCGGCCGCCGCGATGGCCAAGCTGCACGGTACTGAACTCCAGAACAGCGTCACCGACCGTTGCCTCCAACTGTTCGGTGGCTACGGCTTCATGACCGAATATCCGATCGGGCCGGCCTACGCCGACGCCCGAGTGACGACGATCTACGGCGGCACGAGCGAAATTATGAAGACGATCATCTCTAAGGATGTCTTGAAGTAGCCGAGCTGCCAGTTGACCAAGCAGCTCTCAGACGATCTTGTTGACGCCTTTACCCCAGTAGCGGTCCCGCAACACACGCTTGTAGAGCTTTCCGGTGGGTAGCCGCGGTAGTTCTGGATCGAAATCGATCGAGCGGGGAACTTTTTGACGCGAGAGGTGCGTGCCGCAGAACTCGGTGAGCTCTCGAACTAAGTCAGCATCGCCCCCTACGCCGGGCATCGGCTGCACCACGGCCTTGACCTCTTCGCCGAGATCGACGTTCGGAACGCCGAAGACTGCGGCGTCGGCAACCTTTGGGTGGGTGATCAATAGGTTCTCGGTTTCCTGCGGATAGATGTTCACACCACCCGAAATAATCATGAACGTCTTGCGGTCGGTGAGATACAAGAAGCCGTCCTCATCTACGTAGCCGACGTCATTGACCGTTGTCATCAAACCGTCAGATGACGTCGATTCTGCGGTCTTGGCGGCATCGTTGTGGTACTGAAACTCGCTACCCGACTTGAACCAGAGCGTGCCCGGCTGGCCGAGCGGAAGTTCGTTCATGTCGTCGTCGGCAACGAATACCTCGCCCAACACAATCTTTCCGACCGTTCCTTTGTGCGCCAGCCATTCCTCACTGTCACATGCTGCGAACCCGAGCCCCTCAGTGGCGCCGTAGTACTCGTGGATGATCGGGCCCCACCACTCGATCATCTGTTCCTTCACCTGAACTGGGCAGGGCGCAGCCGCATGAATCGCAATTTCAAGTGAGGAAAGATCGAATTGCTCACGCTCTTCGATTGGCAGTTTGAGCATTCGGCTGAACATCGTCGGCACGAGTTGGGTGTGGGTCACGTTGTACTGCTCGATTAGCGCAAGGTACTCGAGTGGATCGAAGCGCTCCATCACGATCACGGTGCCGCCGCGCCGAATCGTGAGATTCACCGCAGCCTGTGGCGCCGAGTGGTACAGCGGCGCAGGCGAGAGATAGATCATGTCGTCTCGGTACTGCCAAAGGTCTGCTAGGAACCCGAAGAGTGGCAGGCCCGTCGCCGGTGATTGCTCAGGCAATGGACGGATGATTCCCTTCGGCTGCCCTGTGGTGCCCGAGGAGTACAGCATCGCTGTGCCAAGTAGCTCCCGCTCAATGGGTGTCGACGGCTGCGATGTCAGTGCCTCGGCGTAACTTTGAATGCGATTGTCCTCAACACCGGTGAGGTCAGGTTCACCAACGACCAAGACGAGTGACACCTGATCGAACGTCGGAAGTGCCTCAAGGACTACGTCAAGTTTGGCTACTGACGTGATTAGCACCTGCGATTCGCTGTTGTTGACGATGTAGGCCATCTCATCTGCAGTGAGGTAGGAGTTGATGCATGTGTAGTACAGCCCTGACCGCTCTCCTGCTCCGCTCGCTTCTATGTGCCGATCGTTGTTCTCCATAAACACCGAATAGTGATCGCCGGGTCCCAACCCATGCGCTGTGAGAAGGTTCGCCAGCCGATTACACCGCTCGTCGAGTTCACGGTGGCTGACCGACGCGCCAGTCGACGCCATAATGAATGCCGGGCGATCCGGGTGCTTCGTGACATAGGTGCCTGCGTACATGGTGTCCCCCGGAGAAATGTCGGTGATGCTGTGACCTAAGGTTTGTAGCAGTGCTGATAGTAGGCCGCAGGCAAGACGGGATACGAGGGGAACGCCATGCTGGGCAGGCAAATGCCAAAGGGAACAATGAAGGTCACCGTGCTAGGCGCAGGTTCTTGGGGGACCACAGTGGCGTCTCTTGTTGCGGGCAACAACAACGCAACAGTGTGGGGTCGCGACGAGACCCAGATGGCCGAAATTCGTGATCAGCACAAAAACTCGAAGTACCTCGCCGGCTACAACCTGTCAGAGAATCTGCACGGCACTGCTGATCTCGAAGAAGCGGTAGCTGACGCGCACGTCCTCGTCGTCGGCGTCCCATCACATGCGTTCCGGGCGACGCTTGAGGCAGCCAAGCCGTTCGTACATCCGTGGATCCCTATCATCAGCCTCACGAAGGGCCTAGAGGCAGAATCGATGCTCCGCATGACCGAGGTGATCAAAGACGTATTGCCCGGCCGCCCGGTTGCTGCCTTGTCAGGACCGAACCTTGCGAAAGAGATTATGGCCGGCCAGGCTGCGGCAAGCGTTGTTGCAACGCACGACCTTGAAGTCGCGGCAGCCCTGCAGGCCATCTTCCAGAGCGGATTGTTCCGCGTGTACATCAATCACGATGTCGTTGGCGTCGAAATGGGCGGTGCGCTCAAAAACGTCATCGCCATCGCTGCTGGCATGGCCGAAGGGCTCAGTGTTGGAGACAACACTCGCTCGGCCGTCATTGCTCGGGGCCTGGCTGAACTCTCACGTCTCGGTGAGGCCATGGGAGGCGAGGCAGCCACATTCTCCGGTCTTGCTGGCCTCGGTGACCTGGTCGCTACATGTGTGTCGAAACAAAGTCGCAACCGCTACGTCGGCGAAGAACTCGGCAAGGGCCGACCGCTTCAAGACATTCTTGACGAGATGAACATGGTCGCTGAGGGTGTAAAAACTGTCGGCAGTGTTATGAAACTCGGCGAGCAGTACAGCGTTGACCTGCCAATCTGCGGCGAAGTCAACAAGGTGATTACCGGAACAATCACTGGTGATCACGCCTACCGTGGCCTCTTTGCTCTGCAGCCTGGCCACGAAGCGGAGCCCGGCTGACCTTCCACCTTTCGCGTATTTACCGCATTTCCCTGTTGTGTCAGGATTTGGTGGAACTGTTCACAGAAATCCTGGCACCACCGCCGGGCTCACTGGCCAGTGACGGCTGACACAGTCCGGTTGCCTACTGTCTGGCAGATGGAGATGCACTTCGCCACCGTTTGGGAATCGATCGCTGACGTCATTCCTGATGCACCGGCCATCACCACGGGCAACACCACTCGCACATGGGCCGAGTACGACGATCGTGGCGCCCGGATGGCGCAGGCTTTCATCGCCGCCGGGCTGGGCCCGGACTCTAAGGTCGCGCTCTTCATGTACAACGGTAATGAGTACATGGAGGCCCACTACGGCGTCTTCAAGATGCGCGGCGTCGCCATCAACGTCAACTATCGCTATCTCGACGAAGAGCTCTGGTACCTGCTCGACAACTCCGACTCCGAGGCGATTATTTTCCACGCATCGCTTGCGGACAGGGTTGCCCGGGTAGTTGACCGCCTCCCAAATCTGAAACTACTGATTGTTGTCGACGACCTCCTCGACGACGACGAATGGATCGATGTCCCCGGGGCCCTGGCCTACGACCACGTTGTGGCATCTCACGAGCCGATGGGGCGAATCGAGCGACGCGAGGACGACGTATACATGCTCTACACAGGCGGTACCACCGGCATGCCAAAGGGCGTGATGTACGCCGTTGGCGGCTCGACTGCCGCACTCGCCGGGTCGGGATATCCACTGCTTGGAATGGAATTACCAAGCTCGGCCGAAGAGATGGCGCCGATGGTCAAACGACTCACCGACGCCGGCGGTCAGTACACATCGGTCCCCTGCGCTCCAGTGATGCACGGCACCGGCTGCTGGCTGGGTTGGTTCATCCCAATGCTCGGGGGTGCGCACATCGTCAACCTCACCGAACGCAGCCTCAAAGCTCACGAGGTGCTCGAAGCAGTCGAGCGCCATCAGGTGAACGGACTGACAATCGTCGGCGACAGCTTCGCCAAGCCACTCGTCAATGCCCTCGACGAAGGCAAGCCAGACGGTTCAAAGTACGACATGTCCTCGATTAAAATTATCAACTCATCTGGCGTCATGTGGACTACCGAGGTCAAGAACGACCTCATCGACCGAATCGAACAGGTCGTATTGATCGACGCGATGGGTTCGACCGAAGGGTCAATGGGCACACAGATGATGGCCAAAGGCATGCAAGCCGAGACAGCCCGTTTTACTAAGGGTCCGCTTGCGAAGGTGTTCAACGAACGTGACGAAGAGGTCGTGCCTGGGTCCGGTGAGGTCGGCATGGTCGCTGCTGGGGGCAACGTGCCGCTTGGCTACTTTAAGGATGAGACGAAGTCAGCACACACATTCCGCGTCATCAACGGTGAGCGCTACTCCTTTCCCGGCGACTTCGCCACCGTTGAAGAAGACGGCACCCTTATTCTGCTTGGCCGTGGCAGCCAGATCATCAACACCGGTGGTGAGAAAGTGTTCCCCGAGGAGGTCGAAGAGGCAGTCAAACGAGTCGACGGCATCCTGGATTGTCTGGTGGTCGGCGTGCCAGATGAGAAGTTCGGCAATGCGGTTACTGCAGTCGCCTCGTTGGTCAACGGTGCTTCGGTCGAGGAAAGCACCATCATCGCGTCGGTGAAAGCCGAACTCGCAGGGTTCAAAGCCCCTAAGTCAGTGATTTTTGTCGACCACGTTCCCCGTGCGCCCAACGGCAAGGCCAACTACAAGGCGGCCACGGAGATCGCTACGGCGACTTAAGTCAGAGCAGTTTCTCGGCAAAAAAATCAAGGACGCGCTCAACACTTGCGTCGTCACGCTGTTCCGTCAGCGTCGAGTGGTCCTGCTTCTTCTCGCTCGGCAACTCGATGGCAATGAACGCGTCGCCGAGCTTTTTGCGCAGCGTCGAGAAACGGTTGCCAACTAACTTGTCATCAGTGAAGCGCAGGCCGAGCACTTGGCAACCAAGCTGAGCGCTCTCGATCATGGCTGCCTCATCATCAGGTGACAGGTTGAGATCAGCCCCACGCTCTTCGCCGACAGAGAATGGCATCGACGGTTGCGCAAGCACCGGCGCCATCATCAGGTCATCGACCATCATGCCGAGCGCAAACCCACCCGAGAAACACATGCCAACCGCGCCTACACCCGGGCCACCCACGTCAGCATGCACGTTGCGAGCCAGCGCGCGCAGCCAAGCTACAACCGGTGAGGTCTTCTTCATTGCCATCGTGGTGAACTCGTTGGCGATGCAAATCGTGAGCATTGATCGTGTACGGTAAAACCGCGACGGCTCCTGACCGGGCGTGCCAACCAACGACGGCATCACTACCGTAAAGCCACGACTCACGACTTCGTTGGCAAACTTCGCGACAAGCGGTGTGATCCCCGGAATCTCGTGGATCACGATAATCGCAGGGCCAACGCCACGCCGATACGTCGGGAAGGTCATGTCGGCGGCAGAAAACTCGCCCAACGTCCACCCGGCAAGCACACCCGTGCGGATTGGGACGACGCCGTCAGGCGTGGTTGGGTTGTCCGTCGTGGTCATGATGTCTGCTTTCAGCTGAGGCGCTCGAGAGCGTCGTCGGCAAGACGTTCAGTGCCCTCTTTAAAAGAGGCAAGCGTCTCTCTATCGATTTCTTGATCACCCATTGCGCCATTCAGATAACGGGCGTAGACCCCTTCAGAAATAACAGCGAGACGCCACGCTCCAAAGGCGCAGTAGTACCCAATGTTGCCCATTTCGCGGCCGGTGCGATTGGCGTACCGTTCGACCAGCTCGCTGTACGTCGGAAAGCCATCGATTCCCGTTGGGTCATTAGCACGGAGTTGTTCTTCGCCTGGGTCAGACCAGTACACCCCCACGTAGCCGACGTCGGCCAGCGGATCCCCGAGCGTGCAAAGTTCCCAGTCGAGCACCGCAGCGATTCGTCCCGTCCCGGTATTCACAAGCATGTTGCCGAAGCGATAATCACCGTGGGCGATCGAGACGCCCACCTGTCGCGGCAGGTTGCGTGCGAGGCGACGCGCAACCTCGTCAATGGCTGGCAGCTCGCGCGTCTTAGACCTTTCCCACTGCGTAGTCCAACGCTTGACTTGACGCTCGACGTAGCCCTCACGGCGAGCTAGATCACCCAGGCCAATGCTGTCGATGTCAACTGCGTGGAGGTCCGCAAGGACGTCAATCAAATGTTCCCCGGCAGCCCGGCGGAGCTCAGGCGACATTGGCTCCGCACGCTCAGGCGAATCAAGCACGACACCGTCGACGTACGCCATCACATAGAAGGGTGCACCGTTCACCTCAATGTCACGACAGACCGCCAACGTCTCCGGCACCGGGACCCCGGTGAGGCCAACCGCCGAGATGATGCGATGCTCACGCTCCATGTCGTGGGCCGTAGCGAGCACCGAACCAGTTGGCGGACGACGGAGGACGAACTTGGTATCGCTGGCGTCGGTAACGGTGAACGTCAGGTTCGATCGACCGCCGGCGATGATCTCGAACTGAAAGGGCGCAACCGCGCCTTCTACGTTGTCGGACAACCACGCCGTGACTTTTGGTATGTCAATCCCTACGATGTCACCCACAGGGCCAGACGGTAGTGCCCGGCGCCCGTAGGCCCCTGGTCCGACCCCAAAGATGAGGTCTTAGCCGGGTCGGCCGACGCCAGAGACCTTGCCCCAGTTGACGGAGCTGATCTTCACGACGTCACCGGTGGCCGGCGCGTGCACGTGCTGGCCACCGCCGAGGTAAACACTGACATGGCTGATCGGGCTATGGAAAAAGATGAGGTCACCCGGCTGCGCCGCACCCTTGGCGACATGTGGAATGGACGCGTACTGTGCCCGACTCTGGTGCGGCAGATAGACACCGGCTTGCGCCCAGGCGTATTTAGTTAGACCTGAGCAATCAAACGACACGCCGGGCTTTGACGTTGCATACCGATAGGGCACACCCCGCTGGCTCAGAGCTGCGTTGACAGCAGTGCCAGCGCGAGATGACACCGGAGGTGGACTACTCGGGGCCGGCGCAGGTGCTCCCCCGCTCGAATCCGAGGTGGATGTCCCGCCCGAGTTGGAAGTCCCGCCCGAGGTTGACGTGGAACCTCCGCTGCCAGAGCCGTTGGAGGTGTTCGCGGTAGCGCTCGCGCTCTGCTGCGCTTCGTATTCGGCTCTGACCCGAGCCGCTGATTCGCGAGCACGACGCGCCTCTTCTTCAGCTACCAACTCACCGAGCTTCGCTTCGGCATCAGCGCGAGCAACCCTGTATTCCCCAGTTAGCCGCTCAGTGCGCTCTTGTGCATCAACGAGATTCTTCGCAAGCTGCTCGGCCTCGGCGCGTTTGCGGCCAAGGTCGGCGCGCTCAACTTCAAGGTCCTTGACAATGGCGTTGAGATCGTCGGTCGTCACGGTGCCAGCGCTGAGCGCAACACGCGCTAGCTCATCACGTTGCATCGCTGCGTTTAAGTTGTCAGTGTCTTCAAAGAGCGGACCAAGCGGCGTGTCCCCCGCTCCGACGAAGGAGCGGATAGCCATTTCACCAAGATCCCCGCGCAGATCGTTGATCTCAGCCTCTCTGGCAGCGACTCGAGCCTCAGCTTCGACGATCTCCTCGTCGAGCTGCGTCTGCGCGTCAATTGCAAGGACGTATTCCTCACCGATGCGGCGGGCATCCTCTTCGAGCCGCTCAAGTTCATCGACGATGTCTTCGACCCGTTGACGCTGCTGATCGACCGGATTCGCGTTGACAACAGTCGGCGTGAACGCCGGCACCATCATCGCCGACGCGAGAACAACCGAAACAATGCGCAAGGGCTTGAACATCAACGCCCAAGGCTACCGAATATGACGATCATGTTGCGAAATTTCAACAAAAGGACACAAAACGCAGTCCTTCGCCGCATTGAGCCCAAACGGCACCTCGTCTCGGCGCTCGGCGCAACTGGTTATTCCCACTCGATTGTGCCTGGAGGCTTCGACGTGATGTCGTAGACAACGCGATTGACGCCGGCGACCTCGTTAATAATTCGCTGGCTCATGACTTCTAGCGTCTCAAACGGAATCCGAGCCCAATCAGCAGTCATTGCGTCATCGCTCGTCACCGCTCGGATGATGATTGGATGTCCATAGGTGCGCTCGTCACCCATCACCCCAACCGAACGAACCTCGGCAAGAAGTGCTGCATAGCTCTGCCAAATCTCGCGTTCAAGACCTGCGTTCTTCAACTCCTCACGCACAATGGCGTCAGCTTCTTGAAGCAGGCCGACACGTTCAGGCGTCACTTCGCCGATAATACGAACCCCCAGCCCAGGACCAGGGAACGGCTGGCGCCAGACCATCTCGTCGGGCAGCCCCAACTCGGTGCCCAGTGCGCGAACCTCGTCCTTGAACAAGTCGCGCAACGGCTCGATTAATTCGAGCTCCATGTCTTCAGGGAGTCCGCCAACGTTGTGGTGGCTCTTAATCACTGCCGCAGTGCCATCGGCGCCGCCCGACTCGATCAAGTCGGGATACAGCGTTCCCTGGACCAAGAACTTGGCCTCGGTCAAGCCTCCGGTGTACTTCTCGAACACCCGAATAAAGCGTTCACCAATCGCCTTGCGCTTTGTTTCGGGCTCGGTCATCCCGCAGAGCGCCTCAAAGAAAGAAGGACCCTCGTCAGCGTGGATCAGCTCAATGCCAAGGTGACGGCGAAAGGTTTCGACAACCTGCTCACTTTCGTTCTTGCGCATGAGCCCAGTATCGACATAAATACACGTGAGCTGACTGCCAATGGCTTTGTGAACCAATGCAGCAGCAACAGATGAGTCAACCCCACCAGACAGTCCGCAGATAACTCGGGCGTCACCCACCCGTTCGCGGATCAGCGCCACTTGTTCGTCGATGACCGATGCCATTTTCCAATCGTTCGCAATGCCAGCTCGCTCGTGGAGAAACCGGGCCATTGCCCCCATGCCGAACGGGCTGTGCTTGACCTCTGGGTGAAACTGCACTCCATAAATGTTTCGAGCATCGTTCTCAAGCACGGCGACCGGCGCTCCGGGCGATGACGCGGTGACCGTGAATCCGGCGGGTGCCTCGGTGACGCCGTCAAAGTGGCTCATCCAACACTCATGCTCGCTAGGCGCCTCATCCGGAAGGATCAGCGATGCACCGATTCGAGTGAGCTCGGTTCTCCCGTACTCGCCATTCAATCCTCGGCCGACCGTACCCCCGAGTTGCTGGGCAATCAGCTGAGCGCCGTAACAAATGCCGAGTATCGGGATGCCCAAGTCGTACACAGCAGGATCGAGCCTTGGCGCGCCATCAACATGCACACTCTTCGGTCCCCCGGACAAAATGATCGCCGCGGGACTCTTAGCAGCCATCTCAGCGGCACTCAGTCGGTGGCCGACGATTTCGGAGAACACGTTCAGTTCACGGACACGCCGCGCAATCAACTGAGCGTATTGAGCACCGAAGTCGACAACGAGCACGGTGGCCCGTTTCGATCCGGCGTCGCCACTGTCGTGGCTGCCAGATTCGGTGCTGGTGTCATGAGGGATTTGCTGCGGTTGACTCAAGACTGTGAATCGTAGAGGAGTCGGCCACAACCGCCGACCAGGTGTTGACGAGAAGTTCAGGCAAAGGCCAAGCCTGCACCCGGTGACACTCCTGTTCGCCGTGCTGCTCGCCAGCACAGCGATCTTCTTGTCCGTGCTTTGCTTAACCGAGCCCCAATCGGTGATCGGCTTGTCGCAAAGCCACTCTTTGGCCACTTCTCAACCGGTTGAGCCGCAACCGCCGATCACCACCAACAACTTCTTTCCCGAAGAACGTGACCTCACGTCTTGTATCGGCGTACTTGAACGTCCAGGCTGCGGCAGCGAAAGTCGCGGTGGCTGGCGTCAAACGTTGATCCTCCTCGCAATCTTCGGCGGCCTCACCGTTGTCTTTGGCAACATCGCCCGTGGAGTTATCAAGAACCGCCGAAGTCAGTAGCAGTAGCTGCTGAGTTCAGCGTGGCGAATGCAGCTCACCTGCTTTAGCCTGCGATAACGGAGCAGAGGGCCAACGCCGCAAAAACGGGCTTTCGAAACGACTTACGGTTCAGAGCGGACCGATGCCCGTTAGAGGTTCTTCTGCCTCAACGGCAGCGTTGAGAACCGGCCCCATGTCCGCTCGCTCAAATCCTGCAGTCAAATTTTGGTGATTTCAGAGGTCTTTCTGGGTCGCACTCAAGACGCTCAGGCAGCGGCACTCAATCTCTTGCTACTTTCTGCTGCCATGACGCCGGAGGAGTTTCGCAAGCACGGACACGCGATGATCGATTGGATTGCCGACTACGTCGATGACGCCGGAAGTCGACCGGTGTCCCCCGACGTCAGACCCGGTGACATTCGGCGCCAGCTGGCAGAGCATCCACCCGGCGCGCCGCAGCCGTTTGCCGATGTGATCACTGATCTCGAGAAAGTGATCGTCCCAGGGCTAACTCAATGGCAGCATCCAGATTTCTTCGCCTGGTTCCCGTCAAACATCACCTACCCGTCGATTCTTGGCGAACTCATGTCTGCCGGGCTCGGCATCAACGCAATGGCCTGGATGACCTCGCCTGCCGCGACCGAACTCGAGATGCTGATGCTCGACTGGATGCACGAACTCTTAGGCCTGCCCGAGCATTTCCGCTCAACGAGCGATACAGGTGGTGGTGTTATCCAAGGAACAGCCAGTGAGTCGACGCTCACTGCGATGCTCGCCGCCCGCTGGCGGGCCACGGGTGGCAACATCAACGCCTCGGGCGACACGACCAAGCTCGTCGGCTACACCACCAGTCAGTCCCATTCGAGTATCGAGAAGGGCTTCCGGATAGCTGGTATCGGTACCGACAACATGCGCATTGTTCAACACGACGAGCACTTCGCAATGCGACCTGATGCGTTCGCTGACCTGGTCACTGCTGACATTGCGGCAGGTCTGACGCCTTTTTTTGTGGTCACCTCCCACGGCACGACTTCATCACTGGCATTCGATCCGACACCGGCAATCGCCACCGTCGCGCGCGATCACGGCATCTGGGTCCACGTTGATGCGGCAATGTCGGGCACCGCTGCGTTGGCTCCGGAGCACCGCTGGGTGAACGACGGCCTTGGCCAAGCCGATTCCTACACGACGAATCCGCACAAGTGGATGGGAATCAACTTTGACTGCAATCTTTTCTGGGTTGCAGATCGCTCTGCTCTGATCGGCGCACTGAGCGTCCTACCCCCATACCTCGCATCCGAGGCTGCGAAGTCGGGTGCCGCTTTCGACTACCGAGACTGGGGTATTCCCCTCGGTCGACGTTTCCGCGCGCTGAAACTCTGGTTCTCGCTGCGAACCGACGGCGTCATCCCCGTTCAGGCGATGATTCGGGACCATGTCAGGCTAACTCATCAGTTGGCCGAGCGAGTGGCTGCCGATCACCGGTTTGACATCGTTGCTCCGCATCCCCTCAACTTGCTATGCATTGCGCGTCGCGCCGAATCTGTTGACCAGGCAAACACCATGACCGATGCCCTCATCGAGGCGGCAAACGCAGCAGGCATCGGTCTCTTCTCTCGCACCGTGCTCGACGGCCGATCGGTAATGCGGATCTCTATCGGGGCACGCGCTACCAAAGAGGAACACGTCACCGCCATGTGGGACCGCATCATCGAAATCGTCTGACTCGCTGTCGGGCTAAATACTTCGTCACGATCACTCGATGCGAGCAGCCAGCGGATGGACCACAGTTATCCTCGTCGGGGTCGGGGCCATCGTTGCGCAAGCATTTGGGCGCTTCACCTACAGCGTGCTCCTCCCTGCGATCCGCAATGACCTAGACCACTCGAACACGGTCGCCGGTCTTCTTGGCACGACCAACGTGCTGGCCTACCTCGTTGGCACGTTCGTAGTTGCCTCGCTCACGACGCGTTACAGGCTCCTAGCCGTCCTGAGAAGCGGCTTCGTTTTCTCACTTGCCGGCCTCGCTGGCGCCGCTGTGGCACCGAACGCGCTGGTCCTCGGCATTGCACTGTTCTCAATGGGCTTCGGTGGCGCGTTGATCTGGGTACCGTCACCGGCAATCGCCGCCCAGGCCGTAGGTGAAAACCGCCGTGGATTTGCGGTAGGGGCTGTGGGCGGCGGGGTTGGAACCGGGATTGTTATCACCGGCCAGCTCGCCCGCATTGTCCGCGAGCGGTCCGGCGATGAGGCGTGGCGCGACGTGTACCGCATCGATTTCGCGCTGGGTGTTCTTGCAGTTTTGGTGATCCTGCTGTTTCTCCGTCACCGCCAGAGCGCCCCTACCGGCCAAAAAGTTGGCGGCGCCGGTTTCGGATCGCTGAAGCAGATGCCTGGTTGGGTGCCGATCACGGGGGCCTACGTGGCATACGGGTTCTGCTACTTGATTGCTGTGTCGTTCTTGACCTCACGACTCGAAGATGATGCTGGGTACACCGAAAGTCTGGCCTCAACCATGTTCACCCTCGTCGGATTCGGCGCCGTAGCTGGTGGGATCCTCATGGGTGTCATCGCCGATCAGATTGGCGAGCGGATCACGCTGGTCATCGGTTTCTGTGTATTCGCCTCGGCGCTCGTTGGCATTCTGACCGGTGTCGTCGCCGTCGTCGTAGTGGGATCGGTGATCGTCGGCCTCATGTTTGGTGGCCTGCCGTCCGTAGTGATTGGCTACGTCGTCCGCAACACAACTGCCGATTCATTCGGGCCAAGTTTCGCTGCGGCCACATTTGCCTTCGGTGTCGCCCAGGTGACGTCGCCGCAACTCGGTGGCCTGATTGCGGACCTAACGGGGGGGTTTGCGCTCGTCTTCATTGTGGCGATCGCGTTTGCCCTCTGTGGAGCGGCGATGGCGAGCCGCCTGCCACATCGCTGAGACCACCTACCAGGCGACGCTTCGTCTTACGGGAGGGTGAGCAGGTCGAACAACATGCGTGCTGTTGCACCCCACACCGTCTCGTCGTCTAGCTCAAAAAAATGCAGTGGGCGATCCATCGGCAAGTTTCCCCATCGCTCGAGCCGATAGGTGGCCGGGCGAGTGAGCTCGGCAATCGGTGTCCACATCACACGGTCAGCCTCCATTGTCTGTGGCTCAAGATGCGGACGATGGTCAAACTCAACGTCAAGGCGCGCGACCACCGGGACAATGTAACTCCTCGACACGATCGTACTGAGGTGTTCAAGTTCGCCGACGACGGTCGGCAATTGCGGGTCTAGTCCGACCTCCTCCTGCGCTTCACGCAGCGCCGTATCAACTGCTGACTCGCCAGGATCGACTCGACCGCCGGGAAAGCTGATCTCGCCCTTGTGGTTCTTCATCTCCATCGACCGCCGAGTCAACAGCACCTCAGCACCATTTGGGCCGTCGGCAAGCAGGAGGAGTACCGCCGACAGCTTTGCGTCGGGAAATGTCGGCAACATCGGGCCTGACCGCTCAGGCACACGGCTGAGGAGCTCGTCGGAGGACCAATCGGCGTCAAGCGCCCACGGCGTGTCGAAGTGCTCGGTGTATGACGCCGGGCGCGGGATGCACTGTGCCCCGCCAGGTCGGCGCTGCATGGTCATGGCGACGTATGTCTTTCTGCAACCCTGACCGACTGGTCCAAGCACTCAACGGTCAGGAGGAAGGCATCCTGCGAAACAGGACCCGGGCCGCAATGGTCTCGGCCAGAGCTGCAGCGAGGGGTATAAAACTCATGGAACACGACTACTGCCGACCTTTCATCTTCCCTTGGAATCGTTTAGCGGCGTTTACTCCACCGCCGACGAACCGACCCGCCTTCTTGCCGATCTCTTCGCTCCCGGGCCGTGCCAGACGTGCCCGGCGCTCTGCTTTTTGCTGTTGCTTATCCTGCCTCCGCTCGGTCTTCTCAGAGAAGTCTGAGTTGAGCCAGATGAAGAACATGCCGAAGGCCATGGCACCCAGCAGCAATCGGCCAGTACTGTCGACATCGAACGCCGGTTGGAACATCGCGACAACGAGCAGCAGCATGACGAGCACGTCAAGCCATCGATGCACGGTCCGTCCAACCAGAGGAAACGCGCTAGCGGGCCCTTTGGCAATGGCTGCGTTGAGCATGATGAGCATCCCCATCACGGCAGGAACCATCGGTTTGGGCGCTTGGAACGAGGCGGCAATCAGAACGAGACCTATCAAGTACTCAACGATCTGATGCATCCAGAACGGACGCTGGGCCCCCTCAATCGCCACCACGAATCTGAGCGTAGCGAGCGAACCCGTGCAAGCCGCTGGCCCAGACCACAACCTAACGATCGGTGAAAACGAGTCCAGCCCCGGAATCGCTGGATGCGATTCCGGGGCTGGACTGAGATTCGGAACGACAGGGTCATTCCAACCTGACGAAGTCAGGGGCTGACACGACAGCGTCGTGTCAAGGGGATCACATCATGCCGCCCATGCCGCCCATGCCGCCGCCGCCGCCCATGCCAGCCATGGGGTCGCCGGCAGCTTCAGGCTCATCAGCGACGAGCACCTCGGTGGTCAACAGCATTGCGGCGATAGACGCTGCATTCTGCAGACCAGCGCGGGTCACCTTGGCTGGATCGATGATGCCAGCGGCGATGAGGTCCATCATCTCGCCTGTTGCGGCGTTCATGCCCATCGGACCTTCGGCGTTCTCGACCTCACGAACAACGACGGATCCTTCGAGGCCGGCGTTGTTTGCGATGTTGAGGCCTGGAGCGACGAGTGCCGACCAGACAGTCTTTGCGCCTGTCTGCTCATCGCCTTCCAGCGACTCGACAACGGTCTGCACCGAAGTGCGGGCACGGATGAGAGCGGTGCCGCCACCTGCGACGACACCCTCCTCAATGGCTGCACGAACCGAAGACACAGCGTCTTCGATGCGGTGCTTCTTTTCCTTGAGCTCTACCTCGGTGGCTGCGCCGACCTTGATGAGGGCAACGCCGCCAGCGAGCTTCGCAAGACGCTCCTGGAGCTTTTCGCGATCCCAGTCAGAGTCAGTGTTTTCGATCTCTGCCTTGATCTGGTTGACGCGACCGTCGATGTCGTCCTTCTCGCCGCCGCCATCAACGATGGTCGTGTTGTCCTTAGTGATGACAACGCGTTTTGCGGTGCCAAGCAGGTCGAGGGTGACGTTCTCCAGCTTGAGGCCAACCTCTTCGCTGATGACCTGGCCGCCGGTGAGGACTGCCATGTCCTGCAGCATCGCCTTGCGGCGGTCACCAAAGCCAGGAGCTTTAACGGCTGCTGCGTTGAAAGTACCACGAATCTTGTTCACCACGAGAGTGGCCAGCGCTTCGCCATCGATGTCCTCAGCAATGATGACCAAAGGCTTGCCGGTCTGCATGACTGCTTCGAGGGTTGGGAGCATCGCCTGGACCGTGCTGATCTTGGCGCTGTTGAGGAGCACGTAGCAGTCATCAAGGACCACTTCCTGGCGCTCGGCATCGGTTACGAAGTACGGCGACAGGTAGCCCTTGTCGAACTGCATGCCCTCGGTGAAGTCGAGCTCGGTTCCGAATGTGTTCGACTCCTCAACCGTCACGACGCCGTCTTTACCGACCTTGTCGATGGCATCGGCAATGACCTGGCCAATGCTTGCGTCAGCTGCCGAGATCGTGGCTACTGAAGCGATGTCGCTCTTGTCGTCGACGTCCTTGGACTGATCGCCAATCGAGGTGACAGCGGCGGCCACAGCGGCCTCGATGCCCTTCTTGATCGACATTGGGTTGGCGCCAGCAGCGACGTTCTTCATACCAGCCGAGATCATGGCCTGGGCAAGGACGGTGGCGGTAGTGGTGCCGTCACCGGCGATGTCGTCGGTCTTCGTGGCGACCTCTTTCACGAGCTGTGCGCCCATGTTTTCGAAGACATCGTCAAGCTCAATTTCCTTGGCGATCGACACACCGTCGTTGGTGATGGTCGGTGCGCCGAACTTCTTGTCAAGCACGACGTTGCGACCCTTGGGGCCAATGGTGACCTTGACGGCGTCAGCGAGGTTGTTGACACCGGCTTCGAGTGCGCGGCGCGCCTCATCGTCAAATTTCAGAATTTTTGCCATGTTGTGGTTACTTTCTTTTCAGAGTTCCGGTTCAAAGTCAGCTGTTCAGCTGACGATCGCAAGGACATCGCGGCTGTTGAGGACGAGCAAGTCTTCGCCGCCCGAGGAAACCTCGGTGCCGCCGTACTTGCTGTAGAGGACGGTGTCGCCGACGTTGATGCCGACTTCAATTAGGTCGCCAGTGGTCTCGGAGCGCTTGCCCGGACCGACAGCGAGCACTTCGCCCTGCTGCGGCTTTTCCTTGGCGGTGTCGGGGATGACGAGACCAGATGCGGTCTGAGTCTCGGGCTCGTTCGGACGGACCACGAGGCGGTCGTCCAGCGGCTTCAGGTTCATGGTGTTGGCCTCCAATGGCACGTTCACATGTTGGATTGACAGGAGCTTCCGGGGTGACAGTGCGATTGGCACTCCCCATCTGCGACTGCTAAGGCTAAGGAGTCAAGCGGCGGTTGGCAACCGAGGGCCGAGAGTGCCAGCTCATCGGTCTGGCGCCGACGACCGGGCCGGTCTCAAAGATCAATCTGCTTAAGTTGATGCGACATCGCGCAGCAACTTGAGGGTCTCGGTGAGAGGGAGGCCAATCACATTGGTGACACTTCCGTCGACTCGTTCAACGAAGCCCGCTGCTGCACCCTGAATGCCATAACCGCCAGCCTTGTCCTCCCATTCGTTGCTGGTTTGACCCTTCGCGAGATACCAGTCGATTGCTCTGGCATCGAGGTCAGCGAAGGTCACCCTGGTGGTCACGAGGATCGAGTTGGCACGGCGAACGCCGGTCGACGGCACCGAGACCGTTACGCCGGTGTGAACTAGATGGTCGCGGCCTGACAGCATTCGCAACATCCGGTAGGCATCATCAACATCGAGTGGTTTCTCCAGAATCGCACCTTCCACCTCAACTGTCGTGTCAGCAGCAAGCACGATGTCTGCGCTGTCGGCAAGGGGCGATTCCATTGCTGCGGCAGCTTTTTCGATCGAAAGACGGCGCACGTAGGCCGCAGGAAACTCCTCCGACAGTGGTGTTTCGTCGATATCTGCAGGCCGCACATCGAAACGCAACCCAGCGCTTGACAGCAGCTCGCGCCGACGCGGCGACCCTGAGGCGAGGACCAGCGGCGATGACAGGGCGATCACCTCAGCCGCCAGACAAGGCCATGATATTGCCGTCGTCCGGGACGGTGACGTCGGTGTCAAGCGTCTTACGGGCATTGGTGTCCAGCCAGCCTGCAGGGACAGCGACCTTGATCGGGCCGTTGGTGTGACCGCGCTTGATGCGTTCACCACCCTCAACGATCTCAGCTGCCGGATCGAGCGTGGCGATGATGTCGTCAAGTTCTGCTAGCGAGCTGTTCGTCGAGAGACGACGGCGCACCTCCGGTCCGACCGGGTAGCCACTCATGTACCAGTTGGCATGCTTGCGGAAGTCGCGCATGGCGTGATCTTCGCCCATGTGAGCGGCGAGTAGCTTGGCGTGTTCGGCCATCACCTCACACACCTCACGCAGCGTTCGACTCGGGCGCACCGGTCGCCCCGACATCGCATCAACAAGGTCGCCAAACAACCACGGTCGCCCGAGACAACCGCGACCGATGACCACACCGTCACAGCCGGTTTCGTCCATCATGCGAACTGCGTCGTGCGCTTCCCAAATGTCGCCATTGCCGAGTACAGGGATGGAACCAACCGCCTGTTTCAACTCAGCAATCGCTTCCCATCGCGCCTCGCCAGAGTAGTGCTGTTGCACGGTGCGGGCATGCAGCGCAATCGAGGCCACCCCTTCTTCAGCACAGATCTGCCCGGTGCGGACGTGCATCAGCCAGTCGTCGAAGAGACCCATCCGGAATTTGGTGGTGACCGGGATTCTGTACGGGGTAGCGCTTTTCACCGCTGCGCGGACAATCGAGCGAAGTAACTCAGGTCGAGCCGGCACTGCCGCACCGCCGCCCTGGCGGGTGACCTTGGCGGCAGGGCATCCGAAGTTGATGTCGATGTGGTCAACGCGGCCACCGTCACAGAGGATGTGGACGGCCTTCCCCATGATCTCGGGATCCGAGCCATAGAGCTGCTGGCTGCGTGGTTGCTCGCCGGGACCGAAGCTGATCATCCGTTCCGTCTTGGCGTTCTTGTGGACGACTGGCGTCGCCATCGCCATTTCGTTGACGTAGACGAGTCCGGGCGCAAATTTGCGGCACATCTCGCGAAATGGCGCGTTGGTAACACCCGCCATCGGGGCGAGCACCACGGGAGCCGACAGCTCATGGGCACCAATCGCAAACGTCATTACCCGAAACGGTATACGCCTCGGTGCTACAGGACTCAGGCCTTAGCGGATAAATAAACCCGTGCACGGAGAAACGACACCCGGAAACCGTCCATTCGGGTTTTTGCGGCGAGTCAATAACGAAGTACTTCTGACGCTGGCCTCCGTATCCACTCAGCCGGGCAGCAGGAGCACCGTCAGCCGGTCAAGGCAGTTCAGCGACGGCTCGAGCCAAGAGATCGGCGTCGATGTCGATGGCGAGCCAGAGAGGGGGAATAGCGCCGGGGACATCGACTGCGGCGTTCACTTCGTCGGGCGACGTCGTGGCGATGACGAGGTGGCCGTGTTCGGCGGCTTCGCTGAGTACTCGGCCCTGCGCCGGAAGGACAAACGAAATGCCAAAGGTGCACCGCACAGGTGAGGTCACCATGATGGCAAGCACGAAGAGGTGCGTCGCCTCCTCGGTGACCTGCTCGGGCGCCAACGCCAAGGCAGCCGCTTCTGTGCGGATATCACCAACTCCTTCGACCGCATGCACTCGAGCGAGGTCGGTGATGGCCTCGTCACCCGGACCGACATCGATCACCGCGGTCGGCCAGTAGCCACCGTCAGCATCGAGGGTCATACCGATGTCGGCAACGGCAAAAACCGGCGTATCAGCCGGCCCGAGTTGATCGGTATCGGACTCAGTCAATGAAGGGCAACTTCAGATTAGGAGTGGCGCCAACAGACAGCGGCGTTGGGCCGTCGGAGCGCAACCGATGCCAACCCGCCGCTGCGATCATTGCCGCGTTGTCGGTACACATCGCCCGGCTCGGAAGGAACCCTTGAATGCCGTCCCGAGCACAGCCATCGAGGATTTCCTCGCGGAGAAGCGAGTTCGCCGCTACTCCACCACCGAGCACGATGCTGGTGGCCCCCGTCGCCTTAGCTGCAGCACGCGACTTCGCAACCAGCACGTCGACCACAGCAGCTTGGAATGAAGCTGCGACGTCAGATGAACTCACATCGGGATGCTTTCGAACGTAATTCATCACCGACGTCTTCAGTCCACTGAACGAGAAGTTGTAACTATCGTCCATCAGGGCCCGCGGGAACTTGATCGCTTCAGAATCACCAAGAAGTGCTGCTTCGTCAATCGCCGGTCCACCCGGGTAGCCGAGATCGAGGAAACGAGCAACCTTGTCGAAAGCTTCGCCTGCCGCATCGTCGATGGTCTGCCCAAGCAGCCGGTAACGGCCGTGGTCCTGCATCTCGACCAACATGGTGTGCCCGCCAGAAACCAGCAGCACGACGAGTGGGAACTCGAGCGTTGGGTCTTCCAGGGAGGCGGCGTACAGGTGCGCCTCCATGTGGTTGACACCGATGAACGGGACATCCCAGGCCAGCGCAAGGGACTTGGCCGCCGACACACCCACGAGCAACGCACCGATCAATCCGGGCCCCACGGTGCAGGCAACCGCATCGATGCGCGAGTCCTCGACCCCCGACTCAACGATCGCGCGGGCGGTCACCGGGTTGAGCACATCAAGGTGAGCACGCGAAGCGATCTCGGGAACCACGCCACCAAACTCAGCATGCAGATCCACCTGAGTCGACACCACGCTCGAGACAACGTCGTACCCGCCCATCACGAGTGCAGCTGCGGTCTCGTCGCAACTGGTCTCAACGCCCAAGATGAGGGTGGACTCGTCGATTATCAGGTCGTCATTCGTTCGCACTGTCATAGGTGACCTCTCGAATCGTGTTAAGCCGAGTGCGATAATCGTCGCCCTGGATATCGTGACACCACATCACAATCGCGTCTTCGACGTTGTCGTAGTAGCGCTGGCGTACGCCGGCGGATTCGAAGCCAAATTCCTCGTAGAGCTGCTGAGCACCGTGGCTCGACACACGCACCTCGAGTGTCCATGCAACGCAGCCGCGCTCGATGGCAAGCTCTGCCAAATGCAGCATCAGCGCTCGGGCAACTCCTTGACGGCGAGAGTCAGGATCAACGGCAACATTAGTGACGTGCGCCTCGTCGACCGCAAACCACACCCCGGCATAACCAACGATGCTGCCGTCTTGACGCGCCACGGCGTAGTGGCGGGTACCGGAACGCATCTGGTCAATCTCGTTGACAAATACGTTGTGCGACCAGCCCACCGGATACGCCGTGGCCTCAATGCCGAGAACACCATGCCGCAGATCGCGCTTTCGCAACGGTGCGATCGAGAACCCCTTGTCATATTCGCGTCCGCGCAACCGCTCGAGGACGTTCATGTCCGTGCCGCCCGGGTCGACCAGTTGATCTGAGCATCCGGCGCCCGGAGGTAGACAGGCTCGATGTCACGCGGGTTGACCCACTCTTCGCGCAGTGCCCGGGCATGCGCTAGCTGCACAAGCGGTGCCGCCGATGGGTGAGCATCGCCACCGATCTCACAGTGAAAGCCCTCGAGAATCTCATTGCGGTACCGGACCGCACCGTCGCCGACCAACAGGACGTCCTGACTGCGGGCCATTAGGTCGGCTACCAGGTCTTCGATCGGGCCGACCGCCGGCTCAGCAACCTGTTGCACACCGCCGGGCACCTGGCGGTACATGGAATAGAACACCTCACCCTTGCGAGCATCAATGACCGGCACGATTACCCGATCGGTGTGCCGACACGGAAATGCAAGCAGATCCAGAGAGGTGATCCCGATCATCGGGATGCGCAAAGCCTGCGCAATCGCTTTAGCCGAGGCCAGCCCGACACGCATTCCCGTGAAGAGCCCCGGCCCAACATCGACCGCAACGACGCTGATCTCATCTAGCTCGATGCCTGATTGTGTGCAAACGAATTCAATTGCCGGCACCAAGGTCTCAGCGTGCCGCCGACCCTTCGTGACCTCAAACAGACCAATCACTCCTTCGTGTCCACCAATCGACACGCTGACACGCTCTGTGGCGGTTTCAATTCCCAAGATCAACACGTGAATTCCGCCAGTCGGTTGCGTAAGGAGTCCCAACGTGAGGCCCACGTCGAGCCAGTGCCAGCCACATCGATGATGCGGGCGCGGTCGAGTGCCAGTTCGTCGGTGTCATCGTCGGGGTCCTGATCGAGATGGATGGTGAGGTGATCTCCAAAGACCCCCTCCAACACATCGCCCCATTCCACCAGCACCACGCCACCAAATTCTGCCAGCTCACCCAGCGCGAGATCTGCGACTTCCGAGGTGCGGTCAAGCCGATAGAGGTCAGCATGATGCATCGCACGAATACCACGCACGGCACCATCGAGGTCGTAGCTGTGCACCAGCGTGAACGTTGGCGACGTAATCGGCTCCCCAATTCCTAATGCGGCGCCAAAGCCCTGCGCAAATGCAGTCTTTCCCGCTCCCATTTCACCCGCTAGCACGATCACGTCACCGGAGCGCGACACAGCGGCGACCGCGGCGGCCACAGCATGGGTGTCGGCAGTCGACGATGCTCGAAGGTGCAACATCAGCCTTCGATGCTACGGCGCGGGAAACGCGGCACACGCGACGATATGCCACACACGATTTCGTAACCGATCGTGTCCAACCGGTCAGCCCAGTCCTCTGCGCGAATCATCTGCTCACCATCGGGCCCGTCCTGCTTGCCGATGAGCACCACGTCATCGCCGACGTTAACCTCATCATCACCGCAGTCGACCATGAGCTGGTCCATCGTGACGCGCCCGACAATCTGTCGCCGACGACCACCGATCAAGACTTCACCGCCTGTCGCTGACAGTCTGCGCGGCACCCCGTCCGCGTAGCCAATGGGAATGGTTGCCACCGTGGTGTCGCGGTCAAACTTGTGAGCGCGTCCATACGAGATGCGGCTCCCTGCCCGCGCCATCTTCACATACGACACACGCGCTCGAAGTTGTAATGCAGGCCGGAGGCTGAAACAGAGATCATCAACACCGTGTCCCGGTGACACGCCATAAATCGCGATGCCGGCGCGCACCAACGAACGTCGAGTCTCGGAATGGGCCAGTGTCCCCGCAGAGTTGGCGAGGTGAATCAGCGGCACAGGGCCGACCCGCTCGGTAACGTGTTTGAGTGCACCGTCAAAACGCTCGATCTGGCGAGCAGTGAACGCATCCAGCGGATCATCGGCAACAGCGAGATGGCTGAACACGCCTGCGAGCCGAACTGCAGGCGCACGTTCGGCGATCGACTGCGCCATGGCAGCGGCAGCATGCGGGTGTGCGCCGACACGCTGCATGCCAGTATCAATTTTCAAGTGCACGGGCAAGCCGGTGGGTCCAACTGCGACGAGTGCATCGAGGAACTGACGGGTGTACACCGTCGGCGTCAGGCGGTGCTCGACAATGTGCCCAGCAGTCTCAGGCGGCTGCTCGCTGAGCAGCAGAATCGGAGCGTCGATCCCAGCCCGTCGCAGTTCGAGCCCCTCGGCAACCAATGCAACGCAAAGCCCTTCGGCACCTGCATCCATCGCCGCCCGGGCCACATCAACGGCACCGTGGCCGTAGCCATCCGCTTTCACGACTGCCCAGACTGCAGCTGGATCGGCGACTGCGCGAAGGGACGCCACGTTGCTACGAATCGCATCAAGATCAATCTCGACCCAGGCCCAACGGGTGTCGCTCATTGCGCGATCACTTTCATTGTGATGAGAGTACGCCAGCGAGCACCGTTGGCAAGGTGCTTACAAGGTCACCGGCGAGCATCCCCCTCCGAGGGAGCAGCACTCCCGCCTCGGCGTGCAACCAGGCAGCGGCCGCAGCAGAGCGCAGCGGTTCCAACCCACGCGCCAACCCAGCGGCGATGATGCCGGTCAGTACGTCACCGGACCCGGCAGTCGCCAGTCGCTCGTCACCATGGTCGACTACCAGCGCTGCTCCTACCGGATTCGCAACAACCGTCGTTGGCCCTTTCAGCAACACGGTGGACCCCAAGTGTGCGGCGAGTTCGCGAGCGGCGCTAATTCGATCGGGTCCAGGGAGTGATCCAGTCAGGTCGCGGAACTCGCCGTCATGGGGTGTCAACACCGTCGGATGCCGCCGTCTCGCCAGCAGACTGGCAGCACCTCCTTCGGCATGCGCTAGTGCAAACAGCCCGTCGCCGTCGACCACTACCGGCTGCGGAGCCGAAGCGACGCATGCCCGCACGGACTGCAGCGTTCTGTGGCCACGCCCGAGACCGGGCCCGATAGCTAAGGAACCGAACCGGTCGGCCTCGGCCAACACTTCTGCCGACCAATCTTCGGCCAACAGCGGGGTCTGTACAATTTCTGGCCGGCAGACGATCATGAGGCCAGGAACAGACAGCTTGACCAGCCCGGCTCCTGCTCTCGCTGCGGCCTCGGCGGCGAGGGCGGCGGCTCCAGTCATTCCATCGCTCCCTGCGACGACGCGCACTGCGCCTTGCCACTTGTGCGCGTCGAGAGGTCGCTTCGGCCACCATGCCTCAACGTCAGCACCATCGACGAGGTGACACGTCGCAGCAGACACATTGAGGCCGATATCGGCTACGTCTATGGTTCCAGCATGCTGCGCTCCAGCCGTGAACAGCAATCCGGGTGCAAGGGCCTGGAAGGTCACGGTGCGGTCTGCTGCGATGATGCTCCCGCTGATTGTCCCTGTCAGTGCGTCAACCCCACTCGGTATGTCGACAGCAAGCACCGGTGAGGTGCCAACATCAGGTGCATTCCAAGTACCGTTGAAACCTGTCCCGTAGGCCGCATCGATTACCAGATCCGCTGCTGGCAACACCGCAGGTGACACAGCTGCGTCGATGACCTCAACGTTCACGCCTCGCGAGCGCAGGATGTGAGCAGCAACGCGCCCATCGTTGCCATTGTTCCCTTTGCCAACAATGACGCGGACAATCCGTCCGTATGAGCCACCGAGCATTTCGAGTGCGACTCGCGCCACTGCTCGGCCGGCACGGTCAATCAGTTCCTCAATAGTTTCTGGCGCAGCCGCATCGACCGCCGCCTTCTCTTTCGGAGTGAGGATCGGCTGCATTGGGAGGTGGATGGAGTGCTTGCTGTTTCAATTAGTGGTTATGCGGTCAGCATCTCGCGGAGGTCGCGTTTGAGAAACTTGCCGCTTGCGTTACGCGGCAGAGGCTCCCCGAGGATCCATATCCGCTCAGGGATCTTGAACTTGGCCAGCGACGTGCTCAGGAATTCGCGAAGCCGGTCCTCAGTGAGCGATGCCCCGTCAGCGAGCACGATGGCTGCACCAACAAGTTCGCCAAGACGGTCATCAGGTACGCCGAACACAGCTGCCTCGGCAACTGCGTCATGCTGGTAGATCGCCGTCTCGACCTCGCTGCAGTAAATATTCTCGCCGCCGCGCAGCACCATGTCCTTGGCACGATCAACGATGAACACGTAGCCGTCTTCGTCGATGGTTGCGATGTCACCGGTACGGAACCAGCCATCTTGAATGGCCTCAGCGGTCGCCTCCTGACGATTTAGATAGCCCTTGATGACGACCGAGCCGCGCACACAAAGTTCGCCGACACCGCTGTCCGGTACGTCGTTTCCGATCTCGTCGATTAGCTTGCCGTCGAGTGTTGGCACAATCCGTCCGCACGATGCGGGCTTTGCGACGTACAGGCTGCCGGAGCTGGCTGTCACAATACCGTGTGTCTCGGTAAGGCCATAACCTGTGCTGGGCGCAGTGCCCTCTTGCGACTGGTCGATTTTCTCGACGAGATCGGGCTGTAGTGGCGCTCCACCGCCACCCAGGCCGACAAGCGTCGAGGTGTTGCGAGTGTCCCAATCCGGATGCATCAGCATCTCGCGACTCATCGTGGGCACTCCGGAGAAATTGGTGACTCCTTCCCGCTCAATCAGTTCGAGAGCCCGCGTCGCATCCCACTTATATGTCAGCACCAGTTTGGAGCCCGAGACCGTGGCAGGATGCAGCAGGCAGTTGTTGGCCGTGACATGGAAGAGCGGCGTCGGAGCCATGAATACGTTCTGCTTGTTCGGATCCGCTGGCGGCGCTGCATCTTTGCCGGCTTTGGCGGCAGCTTTTGCTTCTGCAGCTGCCGAAACGCCCGTCATGAACATGAGATTGAGCAGGTTATGCACCGAACCGCGGTGTGTGAGCTGTGCTCCCTTGGGGAACCCGGTCGTGCCAGAGGTGTAAAAGATGCACGAATCGTCATCAGGGTCGATGTCAGCAGCAGGGAGTCCCGCTGGCGCCGTTGCAGGGTCGATGACATCGTTCCAGTGGTCGGCGCCCTCTGGGAGGCTGCCCTCGGTGCGGACGGCGATGAGGTGCATTGCATGCCTTTCGCGCAGCTTCGAGAGAATCGGAACGACTCGCTCGACTCGCTCGCTGTCGGCGATGAGCACCTTCGGAGCCGAATCGGCAAGTCCGTATTCCATCTCATCAGTGGTCCACCAGGCATTCATCCCGACACAAGCAGCGCCGATCGACACGATGGCCCAGTATCCAAACACCCACTCGGGATAGTTACGCATCGCTAGCGCTACACGATCGCCCCGGCCAACGCCGTGCACATCGCGGAGATGATGTGCCAGGCTACGGATGATGGAATCAGACTCGGCGTACGTGTAACGCTCATCTTCGAAAACGACATAGTCGCGGTCGCCGTAGCCCGTCGCCAACTCCCACACGAACCGCATCGAGGGCGGTGCCGCTTCGTACACGCGCATTGGAACACCTCGGACCCTGATGTCCTTCATGGCGAACTGCGATCCATCCTGGGTCAGTTCGGTCCAAGCCTCTTGAAACTCTTCGAGCATTAGAAGATTGTCGCACTCGGTTCAACGCTGTCACCAATTGAGGACAGCCCATCCAACGGCTCCAGAGCGCTACTCACACACGACGTAGGCCGCCGCCACCAAATCGCTGTGGGTCAGACTGAGGTGCCAACTCGTTACGCCTGCTGCCCGGGCCAGATTGGCGGCACGTCCAGTAATCGCCAGCCTCGGCGCACCCGACGCTGCCCGCTCCACCCAAACATCATGGAAGTTGAAGGCGCCGAGGCCAAGCCCGAGCGACTTCATCACGGCCTCGCGGGCGGCGAATCGGGCTGCAAGCGAAGGGACCGGATCGGATTGTGGTTCGACATAGTCGAGCTCGATCTGCGTGAAAACTCTTGTTCGCATCGATGGCGTCCGTTCAAGCGTGGTACGGAATCGCTCGATGTCAACGACGTCGATACCGATCCCAATCATCGCACCGTGACTCTGAGCTCTAGCATGTCTCAACTATTCCAGTGATCGGCGGTCTCGGAGATCGGACCGATGAGCAACTGTTCGACCGGCAATTCGCCGAGCAGAGAGTCGTCGAAGGCGCCTTCGGTCTCGGTAACCCAGTCGACGAGACGGTCGTACCGTCGGTCGTAACCCTGCATCACTGCTCGCATCACATCGGCGGGTAATTGCTCGTAGAAGGCCACGTGTAGCAGGGTGATTCCCGTTGCCTGGCCCGCCTTCATCTCAGGCACAAAAATCAGTGTTCGGCCATCACTCCGCCCACGACCGACAAGGATCTCTCCCTCCGAGGCAACGCGGTGCTTCGTGCCACGCAACACAGCGTTATCGTCAACGCGACTGACCAACTCGCGCGCAACGCCGCCTCGGTCGATGACAGAAATCGATTCGCCGTCGATGCGATACCGGGTGTATCCACGAACGGCAGAGACTGCCGGGTCCAGATCGGCAAGTACTTTTAGCGTGCGATAACTCAGGACGTCGCGGCCAGCGCCAGCTTCGATCACGGCTCGCACGAGATCTCGATCGATGATTCCCTCGTCACTGCGCGAGATGCCGACGGTGACAGTCTTTGCCTGGTGCTTGATCGTGTCGACTGGGCGCGTGAGCTCATCGATGACCTTGGTAAGCGCTGCGACGAAGTCATCAATCAATGAACTAGGTGACCCGACTTTGCCGCTCCGGCGTGAATATGCCTGCACCGGCCGGTCGGACAACACGTGATCGAACATCGCGGCCAACCGGACTGCGGTGGATGCCTCTAGGTGCCCGTCGTACGTCCCAGAACGAAGACCATCGTCAAAAGCAGCTGCGAAAATTGGAACCTCGGCTGCGACTCGTTTGAGTGTCTCGTCGCCCGATAGGCCGAGTCCTGCGAGCTGCTCAACGGCCTCGCGCGCTTCGCGCAGCGGTCGGGCAGAGGCATCGATCGCCAACGCTGCTTCGTACCCGAAAAGGTGACCGACCATCGCAGACAGGATGAATCCCAGCGCCAAGTCGACCGCTGGCACCTCAATAGTCGCGGCTGCGTTGTAACGCGTTTCACCGTCGTTGGCGATGACAATCGGGGTTGCCTTGTGCGCCTTGAAAATGGCCACCTCCTTGGCAACGTCATCGGCCGTTGATCCTTCGAGCCCGGCGGCGCAGACCAAGATCAGGGGTTCTGACGACAGGTCAATATGTTTTTTATCCTCTGTCGAGTCGCAGGCCATGGACTTATAGCAAAGCTCGCTGAGCTTGATTCGGACTTCTTCGGCGGCAACCTTGTTCTGTCCGTTGCCGACGACAGCCCAGTAGCGCTTTGACGGGGCAAACCGACGCGCAGCGTCAGCGATGACTTCACGTCGACTGAGTACTTCGTACATCGCCTCTGGGAGCGTGCGGAGCGCACCGAGAAGCTGAGACCGACGCGGAGGAGAACCCAACGATGCGGCATCAGCAATGGCGCACGCGAGCACAGCGCCCGCAGCGACCTGCGCGTAGAACGCTTTGGTTGAGGCGACGGACATTTCGACGTCGCGCCCGTCGGAGGTGTACAGCACGCCGTCGGCCTTGTCGGTCAGGTCGCTACTGCGTCGGTTGACGATGCCGATGACCGCCGCCCCTCGCGAGCGCAGCAGATCAACGGTGCGGTTGGTGTCGGTCGTGGTGCCCGACTGGCTGACCGCAATCGCCAGCGTGTCGCTCATGTCGAGACCCATGTTGAAGCCCGACAACTCCGTTGCAGTGATTGCATCGACGTCCAGCACCGACCCAGTGAGCTCATCAAGGATCGCTGCCATGCTCTGCCCGGCGACAGCAGCAGTGCCCTGGCCGATTACGCGCACCCGAGTAATCGTTCCTGCAACCAACCGTTCGACGATCGCTGCGGGCAAAGCCCGGTCGCCGACGACGGCCCGCAGCTCGCCAGCGTCTTCCACGATCTTCCCACGCAACGTCTTGGAGAAGCTGTTCGGCGACTCAGAAATCTCCTTGAGGAGAAAGTGTGGGGCGTCGCCCCGGTCAATGTCTCGAGTGGTGACTTCGGCAACCGCTATTTCAGAATCAATGACCGGTATTTCGGCGCCGTCATAGGCGAGGCGTGTAATGCCCTCCAGCTCGCCCGACTGGGAACCGTTGAGCACGACGATCTCGCCGCCTCGCTCGCCATCCATTCGGACGTATCGGTCAGTCTCTTCAACTACGCCGTAAGGCTCGCTCGCAACTACGTAGCAGTCATCGCCCAAACCGATGTACAGACCTTGACCGCTCCCACGCAATGCGAGGAAGAGCGTCTCAGGTGTTGCAGCGGTCGCGACACCGATGGCGATCGAACCCTCAAACACCGTCACGGTACGGCGGAAGGACTCGGTTGGCGCGACTCCGTCGGCAAGGTGACGCGACATCAATGCCGGGATCACTTTTGCGTCGGTGGTGATCGGTGCCGGAATCCCCAAGGAGTGCTCTGCGCGCAAGTCAGCATGGTTGTCGACATCACCATTCAAGGCGGCCACAACGTACGGTGCCGGCGAGACACCGTAGGACTGCTCAAGCTCAACCGAGTTGAGCGGATGAGTGTTTGGCTCAGAGATTATTCCGACGCTCGCCCAACGCGTGTGGCCGAGTAGTGCGACCCGAGCGGTCGGCGCCTGCAGCGCACGTCGGAGCAACGCGTCAGACCGAAGGGCCATGCGAAGTGCAGCGGTGTTGTCGCCGAGTTCGCCGATCTCAGCAGCCGTTTTGTAAACGAATGAAAGGGAGTCGCCGGAAACTTCGACCGACCCCGACTGAAACAACGGATCATGGCCACGTTCGGCGAGAAACGTTGCCATCGTGTCGGCGCTGATGTCGTGACCCCACAAATACAGGTGGACCCCGGCGGAGTCGCGTCCACGCACTTCAAGTCGATCAATGGCGGAGAACGCCTGCTGAACAACGAGATACCCGGAAAGACAGGACGGAGTAGCTCCCGGCCCTGCCAGGTTTTCAACCTCGCGAGCAGTTCTCAGCCGGTCGCGAGAGATACTCCATAATCCGTCTTTCAACATGATCAGCTCAGCATTTGCTCGTTCCAAAGCGTCAGCAGTGAGGCCATCTGCACCCTCGTCAGCATCGCGACTGCCTGCGCCAGCAAGCGTGCTTGCGTCGAGGTCTGACTCGACGTGAGCGGCAAATGCATCAAGTCGATCAAGCCGGTTAGTGATCGAAGCAACGAGGTCAATGCGATCAGCTAGGGCGAGCACGCCAGGTAAACCCTTGAGTAACGCATCGACCGCTGCAACTTCGCTTGCAACCGCCGAAACGTCAGGCCGAGCTGCCAGCGCTGCATCGAGCCCCGCAAGAACCTGGTCGTCAGTCGGTGTGGGCCTCGTAGGTGGGCGACTGACGATTCCAATGATGCCGCACATGAGAGTTACAGGTTACCGACCACGGCCACCCGAGTTAGGTCCATCCATCCGCTCCCGCACCCAGACAAGCCGGGCTCGGTGAGCAGGTTCAGGTCTGTGACTTAACTGTCAAGCAAACTTGGTGCGAACGACCTTGGCAAGTTGGTCGGCAGCAGCCTCGGCCTGATCAGCAGACGCTGCTTCAACCATCACACGAATCAACGGCTCAGTGCCGCTCGGGCGCACAAGCACGCGACCAGTGGCGCCAAGTTCGGCTTCGACGACAGCGATCTCATCGACGAGACGATCAGCGACATCAGAGACACGATCAGCGATACGAACGTTGACAAGTGACTGAGGAAGCGACGTCATGGCGTCGCTGGCAATGTCCGCAAGAGCGCTCCCGGAGCGCTTCACGATGTCGATCAAGGCGACTGCGGTCAGTAGTCCGTCACCTGTCGTGGCGTGGTCGGCAAAGATCACATGGCCGCTCTGTTCCCCACCGAGAGAATGGCCTCCGGCAACGAGCGCCTCGAGCACGTAACGATCGCCAACGCCGGTTTCGACGACGTTGATGCCTGCTGTGTCCATCGCAAGCCGGAATCCGAGGTTGGTCATCACGGTGACCACCACTGTGTCGTTGGCAAGCTGACCTCGGCCACGCAGGTCTGCTGCACAGATCGCAATAATGTGGTCACCGTCAACCACCCTGCCCGTGCCGTCGACAGCAATAAGCCGGTCGGCGTCACCATCGAGCGCAACGCCGAGATCGGCGCCGTGCTGCACCACTGCGGCTGCGACCAGTTCGGGGTGCGTGGCTCCACAGCCATCATTGATATTTCGTCCGTCCGGGTCCGCAGCGATCACTACGACGTCGGCCCCTGCGGCACGCAGTACTCTGGGAGCAATCGAACAACCAGCGCCGTTCGCCGCATCGAGCACCACCTTGATGCCTGTGAGATCGCGCCCGTCGAGGAATCCCAACACGTGCGTCAAATAGCCCTCAGCATCGTCGTGCGTTCTCAGTCGGCCGACTGAGTTCGACGGATCACCTAACGATTCGAGAACTGACTCGATTCGTGCCTCGACATCATCGGTCAGCTTGACCCCGCCAGGCGCAAACAGCTTGATGCCATTGTCACCGTACGGGTTATGAGACGCAGACACCATCGCGCCCATGACGTCAAGGCGCTGCGCTTCAAAGGCGACCATCGGCGTCGTGGCGGTGCCAAGATCAATTACCTCTATACCTTCGGCAGCAAACCCGGCACCCAACGCCGCTCGCAACATTGGTGTTGACTCTCGAGTGTCACCACCAACGACGACGACATCCACGGAATCAGACGCAGCCGAGGAGTNTGTGTCCAAGCGCGAAAGAACCTGGGCCGCAGCGCGACCCAGGTTCANAGCAAATCCGGCAGTGAGTTCGGTGTTAGCAGCGCCGCGAACGCCATCGGTCCCGAACTTCATCTTGCGCAGCCGAGCGCTAGCGCTTAGTGAACTGTGGAGCCTTACGAGCCTTCTTAAGGCCGTACTTCTTCGACTCCTTCTTACGGGAATCACGAGTGAGGAGACCAGCGGACTTCAACGTGCTGCGGCTCTCCGGGTCCAGTTCAAGAAGCGACCGAGCNATAGCCATGCGCAATGCGCCGGCTTGTCCGCTGATGCCTCCGCCNTGGATGCTGGCGCTGACGTCATAGGCCTCGGTGGTCTCGGTCACGGTCAACGCCTCAGTGACGACCATTCGCGATGCGGCGGTCGGAAAGTACACGTCGAGTGCCTTGCCGTTGATACTGAACTGGCCCGTTCCGGGGCGCAGCGACGCACGTGCGACGGAGCGCTTGCGACGGCCTGTGGTCTGGGTGAGCGGTGCTGTTGCCATTTTGTGGTTCCTATTTCTCAACGACGCTTCGCGCCGGCGATTTCGAATGCCTTGGGCGACTGCGACCCATGCGGATGGTTGGAGCCCGCGTACACCTTCAGCTTCGTGAGCTGCTGGCGACCGAGAGGGCCCTTCGGGAGCATGCCACGCACCGAGCGACGCACCGCATCAGCAGGTTTGCGAGCATGGAAGTGAGCGAAGGACTCGCTTTTTATGCCACCCGGGTAGCCCGAGTGGGTGTGGATCATCTGGCGCTCAGCCTTGTCAGAGGTCATGATGACTTTGTCGGCGTTAATGATGATCACGTGGTCACCGGTGTCGATGTGTGGCGCAAAAATCGGCTTGTGCTTACCACGTAAGAGACGAGCGACTTCAGTTGCCATGCGCCCGAGGACCATTCCCTCTGCGTCAATGACATGCCAGTCTCGGGTGATTTCGCTTGCTTTGGGTGTGTAGGTGGACATGGTCGAACTCGTCTCGTTGGAGATGTGGTTTCCGACTGCGTTTCGATCACTCGATGACACAGCATCCAAAGGCAGGTCTCACGCGCGTGACGCGTCAACCTGCTCGAGGGAACCGTGAAATGATACGGCGCGCAACGAGTCGCGCCAACACCACCGGCCAGATGCTGAGAGCAGACTGTCAGGCATTGACCACTTCATTGTTGGCGTCGACCACTTCGTCGACCCAGCTAAGGACGCGATCCGCCATGGCAAGCGACGAATACTCTGCATCTACCCGCTGGCGGCACATCACCCGGTCGATCTGGTTGATCCGGGCGACAGCGCCAACCAAGGCATCCACGTCATCGGCAGGCACCACAAAGCCAGTGACACCGTCAACAACAATCTCTGCTGGCCCACCGCGGTCATAGGTGAGCACCGGTACACCTGTCGCCATGGCTTCGACTGCTACGTTGCCAAACGCCTCAACCCACTTCGGGGCCATTACGAGCGCAGCGCAGCGACCGATCTCTGCCTGCAACTCATCGGTCGGGAGAAAGCCGCAGTAATCCAGCCGGGCATCGGGATGCTCGGCTACCACGCGATGCCAATACGCTGCGTCCTGCATCATCCCCCACACCCGAACGACGCGTCCCGTGCGCGCAGAGAGTTCGGCGACGTCCTCCAGGCCCTTTTCCGGCGAGATTCGTCCGACAAAGCCAAGTACCGCCTCAGCGTCAGGACTGGTCTGCAGGTCGTAGCGCTCGGTGACGATGCCATTGCCGACGATACGGAAGATGGTGGGGTCTGGAAATGTGTTTGCCTGCGCCATGCTGTGCGCAGCAAGTCGCCCTGAAANTTTTAGTTCAACATCAGCGAGAGCACCGTCCATCACATCGTTCAACGAACCCATCGAAACAAGGTGCAAGACNGGCACCCGCATGAACTGTGTGAGGTATAACGGCAGCCAGTCGTAGGCAAAGTTGATGACGACATCAAACTTGCCCTGTAAATCTGACACGGTGCTCCACATTGCTGCGAGTACGGAGTTACTTGGCATCTGAATCGGAGCGTCACGCGCCTGTGTCTGGCTGCTTACCTGCAGTGTTCCGTCAACCGAGTGAACACGCTCTCCAATGTGAAGCGAACCTGCAGGCGCAACGACTTCGACATGGTGCCCTTGGAGGCCGAGTCCGTATACGAGATTATGCAGCGTAAGTTCGACGCCGCCGCCAATTCCGGAACCGAGTGGCCCGACTGGTGTCGAAGCCAACAGAATTCGTCGTGGGGTCACATCGGTTTCAACCTGCAGAGACACCGGATATTCCCCAGAGATCCCATCGGCGAGGACTGAGAAGTGGGAATCCTCTCAAGAACCGGGAACGTTCCGCAGTGGGGGCAGAGTTAAGCGGATAGCTGGTCCATACCGACGCCCAGCGAAATTTTGCTCAGCAACCCAGTGTGCTGCCGTCAGCCGAGCTGGGTTATTACGGAGACTCCTTCGACTCCCAGGTGTTGTGGCGGTCCGGTGTCATAACGTAGCGTCCCATCGGGAGCCCCCGAAACCAATGTGCCACAGCGTCAGTCCCGTTGGGGGTGCAACCTGCCCGGCGGCATTGCGATCGCGGGCAGCGAGTATCCCCGGAATGTCGGCGGCGTCAATGCGACCGAAGCCCACGTCGACCAGGGTGCCGACAACACTTCGCACCATTTGATGGCAAAACGAAGATGCAGTGATTTCGAAGCGCACAAGTGCCGACGAATCGGGCTGACGCCAACGCGCATATTGCAGCTCCCGCTTCAAGCTGGGCTCGTCGCGGCCCGTTGCGGGCTTCGGCTTGCGACAGAACGACGAGAAGTCGTGGTTCCCGAGCAGAAAATGCGCCGCAGTGTTCATCGGACCGATGTCGACAGCTGGGCCGATGTGCCACGCGTGACGAGCTAGCAGCGGGTTTGGTGATCGGTCGTTCCAGATGTCGTATCGATACGTACGCGACGTCGCAGAGAAACGAGCGCTGAACTCATCGTCGACCCACGCCGGGTCACGCACCGAGATCTCAGGCCGGAGCAACTGGTTGATGCTCGAAGTCAGCTTGAACAGATCAGTCTCGACCGGAAGACGACCGTTGACCACCTGACCCCAGCCGTGCACGCCCGCATCAGTCCGCCCACCCAACACCAATTCGACAGGGCGCCGCACGACACGCTCAATCGCTCCGCGCAGTTCGCCTGCGACCGTTCGCACGCCGTCGCTTTCCGCAAAGCCACGGAAGTCAGTGCCGTCGTACGCGACGAGGAGCCGGGCATTCCGAAGCAGTTGCCCCGTCACACCCGGCTCCACGCCATCGGTCATTCGATTGTGCCCTGTGCCCAGGACAGAGCTCAGACGAGTTCGATGCGGGCCATCTCGGCGTTGTCGCCGTGACGCGTCCCCATCTTCAGGATCCGGGTGTAACCACCTGGTCGTTCCATGTAGCGCGGGGCTACATCGTGGACAAGCTTGTAGGTCATCTCGCGGTCACCGAGAAACGCCTGGATTTGACGGATCCGGTGGACCTGCATCGGACCTTCCTCTTGGGCTTTCTTAGCCTTAGTGATCAGCTTCTCAGCGATCGGCCGAAGGTGCTTAGCCTTAGCTTCGGAGGTCGTGATGGCCTCGGCGGCAAAAAGCGACGCTGCGAGATTGGCCATCATGAGACGCTGGTGAGACGCGGAACTACCGAAGCGGCGTGAGCGGCGGGGTGTAGGCATGATTCAGTCTGTCTTTCGTGAACGCAGCTGGTCTCAGCCGCGGAGTTGAAGTCCACGCTCGTCGAGCTTGGCCTTCACTTCATCGAGGCTCTTCTGGCCGAAGTTGGTGATATTAAGGAGGTCGTCTTCAGTTTTGGTCAGCAATTCGCCGACCGTGTTGACCTGGGCCCGCTTGAGGCAGTTGTTCGGACGCTCCGACAAATCGAGGTCCTCGATCGGAAGATCGAGGTCAGGCGAGCTCACCGTGGTGTCGACAACTTCACCAAGCTCAAGGCCCTGCGGCTCATCGGCCAACGAAGAAACAAGCTCAGTCAGAGCCGTGAGCGTGGCGCCGGCCGAGGCAAGAGCGTCGCTCGGGGTGATCGAACCATCGGTGTCGATCTCGATGACGAGGCGGTCATAGTTGGTGGACTGCTCGACGCGTGTCGGCTCAACAGTGAACGACACACGCCGGACCGGGCTGAAGATCGCATCAATCGGAATAATGCCGATCGTACGACTGTCATCTTCACGATTGCTCGAGACGTAGCCACGGCCTTGCTCGACCGTGAGGTCGATCGACAAGCGGCCCTTCGTGTTGAGCGTGGCAATGTGAAGTTCCTTGTTAAGAGCCTCTACGTCTGCGGGGCACTCGATGTCGGCGCCGGTGACGTTCGCTGCGCCACGAGCGTCGAGACGCATCGTGACCGCCTCGTCAGACTCGCAGGTGACCACGATGTCTTTGAGGTTCAAGATGATGTCGGTCACGTCTTCGGCAACGCCGCCAATCGTACCGAACTCATGGAGCGCCTCGTCGAAACGAACCGATGTGATTGCTGCGCCGGGGATCGACGACAACAGAGTGCGACGCAAGGAGTTGCCGAGCGTGTGGCCGAAGCCGGGCTCGAGCGGACCGACAGCAAATTGCTGCCGGTTGTTCGACTCTTCGCCGAGGGCTTCAATGGAGGGGCGCTGCATGACGAGCATTTGGTGCCGGGCCTTTCAACTGCTTTGTTCTGAGGGTTCGAGACGGGTGACAAGACGTGGATGCCGGCAAGCCGGCGGTGCGGGTGGTTCAGACAATGCTGAGTCCACTCACGAGGGATTACTTCGAGTAGAGCTCAACAATGAGGGATTCGCGCACCGGGACGTCGATGTGCTCACGCTCGGGGAGCGAGCGCACCGTGACCTGCTTTCCACCGTCGCCAGCTTCAAGCCAACCGACGAGGCTGCGGTCGAGAGTGTCACGGTTGTGCTGGATGACGATCATTTTGTCAGCCTTCGGCGAGAGCGAGATCACCTGGCCGCGCTTGACACGGTAACTAGCGATATCGACACGCTTGCCCTCGACCTGGATCAAGCCATGGTTCACGAACTGGCGTGCCTGCGGGCGAGTCGAGGCCCAGCCGGCGCGGAAAACAATGTTGTCAAGGCGACGCTCCAAGAGTTGTAGCAGGATTTCACCGGTGGGCCCCTGCAGCTTGTTCGCTTCCTCGTAGGTCTTCTTAAATTGACGTTCGAGAACGCCGTAGATGTACTTCGCCTTCTGCTTTTCTTGCATCTGGGCGAGGTACTCAGAAGAGTTCCCACGGCGGCGAGTGCGCCCGTGCTGGCCGGGCGGGAATGGGCGACGCTCAAGAGCGGTTCGGCCCTTTTCGTTCTCAAAGATGTTGACGCTGAGGCGACGCGAGATGCGCACCTTGGGTCCGGTGTAACGAGCCATTATTCAGTGATCTCTCTTGCTCAGGCGCGCCGGCGCTTGGGCAAGCGGCAGCCATTATGGGGAACGGGGGTTACATCTTTGATCGAGATGACCTCGATGCCAGTGTTCTGAATCGACCGCACGGCGGTATCGCGGCCCGAGCCGGGGCCTTTGACCTGAATCTCGGCGCGACGCAGGCCATGTTCCTGCGCAGCGCGAGCAGCCTTCTCGGCGGCAAGCTGTGCAGCAAACGGCGTGCTCTTCCGGCTGCCTTTGAAGCCGACAGCGCCTGACGACGCCCAGGCAATGACATTGCCCTGCGGATCGGTGATGGAGACAATGGTGTTGTTGAACGTGCTCTTGATATGCACGACACCAGTGTTGACGTTTTTGCGGTCGCGCTTGCGTGGGCGACGGGTTGCGGGTTGCTTGGCCATTACTTCCGGACTGCCTTCTTCTTGTTGGCCACTGTGCGCTTCGGCCCTTTGCGAGTACGAGCGTTCGTGTGGGTGCGCTGACCGCGGACAGGAAGGCCTTTTCGATGTCGGATGCCCTGGAGACAGCCGATCTCAATCTTGCGCTTGATATCTCCCTGCACATCTCGGCGTAAGTCGCCTTCAATCTTCAGATTCTGATCGATGTAAGAGCGGATCTGATTGACCTCGTCCTCGGTCAAGTTGGAGACCTTGGTATTGGGGTCCAAGGTCAAGTCAGCACACATCTTCTGACTGGTCGGCAGACCGACGCCGAAGATATAGGTGAGCGAGATCTCCAACCGCTTCTCGCGGGGGATGTCGACGCCGGCAATACGTGCCATGAGTTACTTGCTCCTCAGCCTTGACGCTGTTTGTGACGGGGATTGGTACAGATGACCATGATGCGGCGGTGGCGACGGATCACCTTGCAGTTGTCGCACATTGCCTTGACGCTGGGTCGTACTTTCATGGTTCTCTCTACTTGTACCTATACGTAATACGGCCTCGGGTGAGGTCGTACGGGGTGAGTTCAACCTGCACCTTGTCGCCGGGGAGGATACGGATGTAGTGCATCCTCATCTTTCCGGAGATGTGCGCCAGCACTTCATGGTCGTTTTCGAGCTTGACCTTGAACATGGCGTTCGGAAGGGATTCAAGGATCACGCCTTCAAGCACGATCGCATCTTCCTTTGGCTTTGGCAGGGGCTTCTCCTCTTCGATTCGTTTGCGACTCTGAGAGCGACGATTGGCCCAGCGTATGGACCTCATTACCGCTCATTTCGCGAGCCTGCATGAGAGCACGCTTGCGCGGCCCGCTGAACAGGCCGGTTGGCAATACTAGCGGAGCATTTCGCGAACCCAAGCGCGAAATCCGCGTACTTTCCTATGAACTGTGATAGCGGCGATGCCTTAGGTGCCTGTCTTCGTACTTTTTCGCCCGGAAATGGTCGTTCCGGTCCACTTAATCTGAAATGCAAACGTATCTGAAGCGTTCAATCGAGTGGTGTAAAGATCGTGCCCCGCAGAAGTCCAGTAACAGCGTCGACAGCTCGACGGTGTTGTTCAGGTGACATGCCGACTGTCTCAGTGAGGCCCACGAGCACGGTTCGCACGAACTCAACCATTTCCGGTTTGTGCGCTGGCGAGATTTCGCCAGTCAACAGCCCCGCATCCACGATGTCGACGAAAAACTGCTCGCGCGCCTCGGCATAACGCGATAGCCGCTCATCAATTTCTGGATGACGACGCGTATCAGTGCGCACAGCACCCACGAAGCCAGCGAGCGAGGGATCTTCGATGCCCATCTGATGCGCCGCTTCAAGCACCGCCGTCAGCTTGCCCAGGAAAGTGTCGGAACTTACAACGGCGTCTTGAAAGCGTCGGTAAATCGTGCGTTGCATGTCGCGGTCGACCTCGGCGTACAGGTCAAGCTTCGACTCGACGTAATGATAGAGCGCTCCGGTGGTGATCCCGGCAACGGAAGCCACGTCCTTATTGGTGACCGCTCCGTAGCCACGCTCGGCAAAAAGGGCTCGAGCCGCCTTCAATATGGCCTGACGCGTGTCGGCTGAGTTGGTGGCGGGCGGACGGCCACGACGGCGGCTTGATGACGGCTGGGGAACATCAATCCGCTCCACCGCTGCCATCCTCCGAGTATGACGGACGCCTCGGGCCTTGCCGTTACGGAGCTAACAGCCCCAAAGGCTCGACTCCTCAACTGACGGTGGTTGGGTCTGGCACACAGTCTTCAGGATGCTCTATGCACCACGGTGACTCGCCCGGTAATCGACGACGATTCAGCGCTACTAGTCCGTAGGCCTGATCCAGCAACCAAGGAATCCCGGGCACGGCCCAGGCCCACACCGGCCATCGGGCTGACCGCCCAGTGGCGAGCGCCAGAGCGACTGCCCGGGCGCCACCCACTTTCGTCCCGTCAGCAGTGACCGCCCACACTGCCACCGCCGCCTCTTCTGCAGTGATGAGCGGGTGCGTGTCAAGACCAATCTGCTGAGACGCAACAATGTTCAGTCGCCTCTCATCGGTCAGGCGCCGGATCCACCGGACGCTTCGCGTGCAGAAACCTCAATACCCGTCAAAGATCAGGGTCGCGCATTCTGGCCGACGCTCAGGAAGTTGGCCGAAATCCATGCAGCGCTCTAGACACGGTTGGCTTCTACAGCTTTGACCAGCCGAGCAAACACGGCGTCAGGATGGCCCACACCATTGATGACCACCAGGCGATTCTGGTCGCTGTAGTGCTTGACCAGTGGGAACGTCTGCTCTTCGTAAAGATCCAGACGCCGGTTGACCGAATCAGGCGTGTCGTCCTCACGCTGAAGCACGTCGCCGCCACACACATCACAAATCCACGGGCTCGGATCATTACCCGAGGCGGTGTAGTTGGTGCCACAGTCGCGGCAAACACGGCGCGCTGAAATACGTTCGAGCACGATCTCACGTGGCACGTTCAGGTCGAGAACTACATCAATTGGGCGGCCCTGCTCGTCGGTGATCCTGTCGAGTTCGATTGCCTGATCGAGTGTTCGCGGGAACCCGTCGAGGATGTAGCCCCGCTGACTCGCATCCGGTGCGTCAAGTCGTTCCCGCACAATACCGATCATGATTTCATCACCAACCAGACCACCGGCGTCCATGACCTCTTTAGCCAGGAGACCTAGCTCGGTTTCTTCGCGCACTGCGGCACGCAGCATGTCGCCGGTTGAAATATGCGGAACGACAAAGTGGCGCGACAAGCGAACACATTGAGTTCCCTTGCCGGCACCCTGACGGCCGAGAATGATGAGGCGAGCGCCCGGAATCATCTGGCGCCGCCTACTTCAAGAAGCCCTCGTAGTTGCGCAGCGTGAGTTGGCTGTCTATCTGACGCATCAGTTCGAGTGCGACGCCGACCGAGATGAGAACGCTGGTACCTGCAAAGCCGAAGGAGTTAATGTCGGCCGCGATTAGCAGCAGATACGGCATGATGGCGATGATGGCCACAAAGACAGCGCCTGGCAGCGTGATGCGGTTTACGGCCTTGCCGAGGTAGCGCTCAGTTTGCGGGCCAGGCCGGACGCCTGGGATGAAGCCGCCCTGTTTGCGCAGCTGATCTGCCTGGCGAATGGGGTCGAAAGCAATCGAATTGTAGAAGTATGCGAACGCAATGATCATCAGCGCAAGGATCGTGATGTACACCATGTTCTGCGGGTTAACGATGTACTCGTCAACGAAACTCTGGACGGCAGACCGCCAGCCTCCCTCGCTACTGCCTCCCAAAACATTCGACATGATCACCGGCAGGAGCAGGATTGACGAGGCGAAGATGATCGGGATCACGCCTGACTGGTTGACTTTCAACGGAATGTAGGTGTTTTGTCCGCCCATCATGCGACGGCCGACCACACGTTTAGCAAACTGGACGGGAATACGCCGCTGCCCAAGTTCAACGAACACCACCGCCACGATGATCCCTAAGGTGAGCAGCACCATCGCAACGAACCAGAACGTCTTATTGAGCTGGAGAATGCCCCAAAAGCCGCCCGGAAGCGAAGCAACAACAGAGGCGAAAATCACCATCGACATGCCGTTACCGATACCACGCTGGGAGATCAGCTCGCCCATCCACATCAGCACCGCCGTACCGGCGACCAGTGTTGGAATGATCAGGTAACCGCGTGGCCACACGCCATCGGGCAGCAGTGGCACAGTCGGTGCTGCACTCGCTGCAGAGAAAAAGGCTGTACCCCGACCTGTACCGAAGATGAACACCAGTCCGGTTGCTTGCAGCGTGGCAAGCGCGATCGTGACGTAGCGGGTGTATTGCGTGATTTTGCGCTGCCCGACTGCACCCTCTTGCTGCAGCTCCTCAAGCTTCGGGATAACAACGCCAAGGACCTGCATGATGATTGACGCAGTGATGTACGGCATGATGCCGAGCGCGAAGATCGAGAACGATTCAAAGGCCCCACCTGAAAATAGGTTGAGGAAACCGAGCGCTCCCTGCTGATTCGCAGACTCCCGGAGTTGCTCAATAGCAATGCCGTCGACGCCGGGAACGCGAATTGCCACACCAAGCCGGTAAATGACCACGATCATGATCACGAACAGCAGCTTGTTACGAAGATCCGGTATCTTGAAGATGTTCGCGAGATTCGAAATCAAAGGAATCGGCTCCCTGTCGAGGCGTGATCGCCGTGTCGAGTGTGGTGGTCGCCCGGCGACCGCTGACCGTACCAGCGTGAGATTGTGCTCAGGCGGGCGCAGTCAAAGTCGAGCGAATCCGGGTGATCATCGGTTGGCGAACTGGTTGCCCTGCACTGCAGGCCGGCCAGCCTTGCCCTCTTCCATAAATGGGAGCGTGATCAGCGTGACCGTGCCGCCAGCGGCCTCGATAGCCGAGACAGCAGCGGCCGATGCGCCGTGGGCGTGCACGTTGACCTGAGCCGTAATCTCGCCACGGGCAAGGATCTTGGCGAAGTCACCTTTGGTCAGTAGACCACTGGAAACCAGGTCGTCGAGCGTGATGTCGCTCTGCCCGAGCGACTCAGCGAGGTCATTGAGCGCATGGAGATTGATCGCCTGGTACTCAACGCGGAACGGGTTGTTGAACCCGCTGAGTTTCGGCACACGCTGCTTGAGGGGAGTTTGACCGCCCTCAAAGCCGCGAGCAACGGTGTTGCGAGCGCGCTGTCCTTTGGAACCGCGGCCGGCTGTCTTACCGCCCTTGCCGCCGGTACCGCGTGCCTTGCGCTTTGCGCTTCTGTTCGACCCGAGTGCGGGTGCGAGGTCGTGAACCTTCATGTTCAGCTCTCTTCCGTGACGTCTTCAGTAACGATGATGAGGTGCGGTACTCGGGCGATCATGCCCCGGATTTCCGGACGATCAGGAAGCGTGTTGGAGTTGCCGATCTTGCCCAGACCGAGCGCCCGTAGGGTGCCACGGTGCTTAGGCTTCGTGCCGATGGCCGACTTGATCTGCTTGACGTGGAGCTCGCTCATGACCCGGCTCCAGCGGCAGCTGGTGGTGCGTCAGCAGCGACAGGCTTCTTGTTGCGTTCGTTGTACGCATTGAGCAGACCTTTGGGGATGCACTCTTCGGGTGTTAAACCACGCCGGGCTGCAATCTCGTCTGGGCGCTGCAGGGACTTAAGACCCTGAATCGTCGCCCGAGCTACGTTGATGTGGTTGGCCGAGCCGAGCGACTTCGACAGTACGTCGTGCACTCCAGCTTCTTCGAGGATGACACGAGCAGCTCCACCGGCAATGACACCGGTACCAGCTGCGGCGGGCTTCATCATGACGCGACCGCCGCCGGTGCTTCCGATGACTGGGTGGATGATGGTGGAGCCAGCCATCGGGACCTCAAAGAGGTTACGACGTGCCTCTTCGGTGCCCTTCTGAATTGCCAGCGGCACTTCTTTGGCCTTTCCATAGCCGAGGCCAACTTTGCCGTTGCCGTCACCAATCACCACAAGGGCGGTAAAAGAGAAACGGCGGCCGCCCTTAACGACCTTGGCGACGCGGTTAATGGTGATGACGCGCGACTCGCGCAGGCCATCGGGGTCCTCGCGGCGGTTATCGCCACGACCATCACGGTTGTTGTTTCCAAATGCCATCAGAACTCCAGTCCTGCTTCACGTGCGGCGGATGCGACGGCTGCGATGCGGCCGTGGAAGGCGAAACCGCCACGGTCGAAGACGACCATGTCGATGCCTGCGGCCTTGGCGCGCTCGCCGATGAGCTCACCGACCTTGGTCGCTGCTTCGACACTTGACCCCGAAGCAGAACGCATGTCAGATTCAGTAGTCGAGGCAGCTGCCAGCGTGGTGCCGGCATCGTCATTGATGACCTGCACCGAGATGTGCTTGTTGGAGCGGAACACTGCCAAACGAGGGCGTGCGGCCGTGCCGTGGACTTTCTTGCGGACCCGACGGTGGCGGCGGATGCGCCCCTGGCGGCGTTGCTGTGCGATCTTCGTCATGACTACTTCTTTCCGGCCTTGCCGGCCTTGCGCACGACGCGCTCACCGAGATACCGAACGCCCTTGCCCTTGTACGGCTCTGGCTTGCGGATGCTGCGAATGTTGGCGGCGACTTGGCCGACGACCTCTTTGTCGATTCCCTTCACGATGACTTGCGTCTGTGCAGGGATATCAAAGGTGATGCCGTCCGGCGCCTTCACGTCAACCGTGTGACTGAAGCCAAGGCTCAAACGAATGTCTTTGCCCTGCGCTTCCGCTCGGTAACCAACGCCCACAATTTGAAGTTCCTTCGTGAAACCCTCGGTGACGCCGATGACCATGTTGTTGACGAGGCTGCGAGTGAGACCGTGCATGGCCTTCGTCTTGTTCTCATCGTTCGGACGCTCGCACGTGAGCGTGTCGCCCTCCTGAGAGACGGTGATGTTGCCAGGGATTGCTCGAGCGAGCTCACCCTTGGGACCCTTGACCGTGATGCGGCCTGCGGCGACAGTGACATCGACGCCTGCCGGTACGGTGATAGTGGCTTTGCCAATACGAGACATGTGTTGCTCCTACTTTCCCGGGTTCACCAGACGTAGCAGAGGACTTCGCCGCCGACCTTACGCTTGCGCGCTTCACGGTCGGTCATGAGCCCTTGGCTGGTGGACAGGACAGCGACACCCAGGCCACCAAGCACGCGAGGTACGTCGGTAGAGCCGCGATACACGCGGAGCCCAGGAGTTGAAATACGACGCAAGCCCATGATCGTGCGATCACGTTCTTCGCTGTACTTCATGTGGATGGTGAGCACTTCGCCGACACCGCGGGGCGAGGGCGCCGTTTTGTAGTCGGTGATGTAACCCTCACTTTTGAGGACTGCAGCGAGAGCAACCTTCTGTTTCGACGACGGCATGGGAACCTCGTCGTGCTTTGCGGTGTTCGCGTTACGAACACGAGTCAGCATGTCTGCGATGGGATCTGTCAGCATGGGGTGCTCCTCACCAGCTCGACTTCGTCAGGCCAGGGATCTCGCCAGCGTGTGCGAGCTCTCGCAGACACACACGGCAGAGGCCGAACTTGCGATAAACGGAACGGGCACGACCGCAGCGCTTGCAGCGGGTATAGGCACGAACCTTGAACTTCGGCTTTGCGTTTGATTTGTTAATCAGTGCTTTTTTGGCCATGGTTTAGCTCACTTGCTCTTCTGGCCGCCATAAGCGGGGCCCTTGCGACGCTTCTTGCGTGGCTCGTTGTCGGCGTCGGCGCCCTTTTTAAAAGGGAAGCCATACGCCTCGAGCAACGCCTTACCGGCGTCGTTGCTCTTGGCGGTCGTGACGATGGTGATGTCCATGCCACGGGGATGATCGGCGCGGTCGGGATCAATCTCGGCGAACATGGTTTGCTCGGTGAGACCGAACGTGTAATTGCCGTTGCCATCCCAGCTGTGTGCTGGCAGGCCGCGGAAGTCACGGATACGAGGAATTGCCACCGAGATAAGGCGGTCGAGGAACTCCCACATCCGATCGCCTCGAAGGGTGACCTTTGTGCCAATGGCCTGCCCCTCACGGAGCTTGAAGTTGGCAATCGACTTACTTGCCTTTGTGATAATCGGCTTTTGGCCAGAGATCACGGTGAGGTCAGCAACTGCGGCTTCGATCAACGACGGCTGGCCAGCAGCGCGCCCGACACCCATGTTGATGACAATCTTCTCGAGACGGGGGATGTCCATCACGTTCTCGATTCCCAGGCCCTCCTTGAGAGCCGCAGCGATCTCATCGTTATAACGCATCTTCAGGCGGGGCATTTCAGTTGTCTCAGCCATCAGACTTCGTCTCCACTCGGACGGGCGATGCGCACTTTGGTGCCATCGTCTTTCACTTTGTAACCGAGCCGCACCGTTTGACCGCCGTGCACGAACATCACGTTCGAGGCGTCGAAGGGAAGGTCCTTTTCGATGATGCCGCCTTGCTCGTTTGCACGGCTTGGCTTGCTGTGCTTCGACGCCGTATTCACGCCGTGCACGATGATCTTGTTGGACTTCGGGAAGACCTGGTCAACCTCGCCCTGCTTGCCTTTGTCTTTTCCGGTGACAACCTCAACGGTGTCGCCCTTGCGGAGTTTCATCACAACACCTCCGGTGCGAGTGAGACGATGCGCATGAATTTGCGGTCACGCAATTCGCGGCCAACTGGGCCGAAGATGCGAGTGCCGCGCGGTGTCATGTCATCTTTGATCAGAACCGCAGCGTTCTCGTCGAAACGGATATAGCTTCCATCTGGACGACGCTTTTCTTTTTTAGTCCGGACGACGACGCACTTGACGACTTCGCCCTTCTTGACAGCTGCGCCCGGCATTGCGTCCTTGACCGTAGCGACGAACACATCGCCGATCGACGCATAGCGACGGCGAGTACCGCCGAGGACCTTAATGCAAAGAACTTCTTTGGCACCGCTGTTGTCGGCCACGCGGAGCCGGGATTCCTGTTGAATCATTTTGCACGCTCCAACACATCGGTGACGCGCCAGCGCTTCTTCTTGCTGAGGGCGCGGGTTTCCATGACGCGGACCTTGTCGCCAATATTGACGTCGTTGGTCTCATCATGGGCATACAACTTGGTGGTCTGAAGGATCATCTTGTTGTACTTGGCGTGCGGAACACGACTGACAACTGCCACTACTGCAGTTTTGTCCATCTTGTTCGACACCACGGTGCCTTCGCGAACTTTGCGGGCGCTTCGGTCAGCAGCCGCTTCGGTGGTTGTTGTTTCTTCAGCCATGCTCAGTTCCCTGCCTCGGCCGCTGCGATTTCTTTCGAGCGGATCAGCGTGTTTATGCGGGCGATCTGCTTGCGAACCTTGCCCATTTCGGCGGTGTTCTCAAGCTGACCAGTTGCGTTGCGGAAGCGGAGGTTTAGGGCTTCCTGTTTGGTGGCGGTGAGTTCCTCGATGAGTTCGCCCATCGACAACTCCGCCAGATCATTCTTCTTGCCGGCCATCAGATCGGCTCCTCACGGGTGATAATCCTGCACGCGATAGGCAGTTTCTGAATCGCCTTGTTGAGAGCCAACTTGGCGGTCTCTTCGTCCGGGTAGGACAGTTCAAACATTGTGCGACCGGGCTTCACAACAGCTACCCAAAACTCAGGGTTGCCCTTGCCAGAACCCATGCGGGTCTCAGCGGGCTTCTTTGTGACCGGCTTATCCGGGAAGATGTTGATCCAGACTTTGCCGCCGCGCTTAATAGCGCGAGTCATGGCAATACGAGAGGCCTCGATTTGACGGGCTGTGATCCAACCCGGCTCGAGTGCCTGAATTCCGTATTCACCGAAGTGCAGTCCAGATCCACCTTTGGTGAGACCCTTAGTGCGGCCTCTTTGGTGCTTGCGGTGTGCGACCTTGCGGGGCATCAACATGGTGCTGCTCCCTTCCTCAATCTGAGCCGCGCATACGCGGCCCCTCGTTGGTCTCGCCGGCGGCCGTGCGCTGAGCGATGGCTTCTTCTTCGTCGAGCAACTTCTCGAGCTCTGGATCAGCTTCCTTGACCAGCGGCTGTGCCTCTGGGGCAGGAGTGGCCGTTTCGCCCTTGGGCCCAGCGGAGCTGACAACCTTGCGTTGAAGAAGTGCTGGTCCTGAAGTCTCACCGACGGCCATTGCGGCTTCACGTTGGATTTTGTCGTCGTTGGTCAACTTGTACGGCGTGATGTCACCCTTATAGATCCACACTTTGACCCCAACTCGACCGGAGGTGGTCTTGGCTTCACGCATGCCATAATCAATGTCGGCACGGAGCGTGTGCAGGGGCACACGACCTTCGCGGTACCACTCGGTGCGGCTCATCTCGGCGCCGCCGAGACGACCCGAACATTGGACACGAATACCCAGGGCCCCAGCGCGTTGTGCATTCTGCACAGCACGCTTCATGGCTCGCCGGAAAGCGATGCGGTTGACCAGTTGATCGGCAACGCCTTGTGCAATGAGTGCGGCATCGAGTTCGGGATTCTTAATCTCGACGATGTTGAGCTGGATCTTGCCGTTGCCTGTGATCTTCGTGATCATCTGGCGGAGCTCATCAGCCTGGGCGCCACGACGACCGATCACGATGCCGGGACGAGCAGTGTGCACGTCAACACGGAGCTTGTCACGAGTGCGCTCAATCTCAATACGGCTGATTGCTGCCGACTCAAGGAGTGTCATGATCTCTTGGCGGATGGTCCAGTCCTCGGTGAGGTACTGCTTGTACTCACGCTCACTGAACCAACGTGACTTCCAGTCGGTGGTGACTCCGAGACGGAATCCGTACGGATTGATCTTCTGACCCATCAGTTCTCCTCCGCCTCGTCAGCGGCCGTGTTGCTTGCATTGTCTGCTTCGGCTTCTGCCGCTTCTTCGGTATCAGCGGCCGTGGTGCCAGGCTTCGAGAAACCTGCAGCAACGGCTGATTCTTCGGTGTCGAACCACACCTCGGCCTTGGTGGCCTTGTAGTAACGGCTGTCCGGTGTATGGAACAGCATCGACTGGGCGTTGCCCTTAATTTCGTAGCCCTCAGGCGCTTCGCCGTCGTCGGTGGCATCGACTGAGCCTTCCCAGATCGCAGCAGATACTGCGTCAGAGGAAGTCTCTTCAACCACATCGTCAACGGTCTGTTCGGCACCCTCTTCGCCGGAATCGTCCTTAGCACGGCTACGAGCAACACGATCACGGCGGCTCGTCGCTGCGGGACGACCGCTACCAGCGCCCTGACGTTCGGCTCGGGCCTGGATGATCGCGATGCGTTCGTCGCTCATGCGGGCCACGATGATCGTGACGTGACAGGTTCGCTTGAGGATGCGCGAAGCCCGGCCACGAGCACGAGGCTTGAAGCGCTTGAGTGTTGGACCTTCATCAGCAAAGCAGGCAATGATGTAGAGCTCGTCGGCGTCCTGATTGTCGTTGTTAACTGCGTTGGCGACGGCCGAAGCGAGCAGCTTGCGCACCGGTATCGCCGTGTGGCGTTCGGTGAGCTGCAGGACCTGGTCGGCCGACTTGACGTCAAGGCCTCGGACCAGATCGAGCACTGCACGAATCTTGGATGCCGAGGTGCGAACGTATTTTGCGGTGGCCTTCGTGCCGGAGCGTTCTCCGGCGACGTAGGACTTCTCATTAAGTTTGGGGCCGGTCATCAGCGACGTGCTCCTCGTTCTTGACCCGCGTGGAACTTGAACGTACGGGTGGGGCTGAACTCACCGAGTTTGTGACCGACCATGGACTCGGTGACGTACACCGGAACGTGCTTGCGGCCATCGTGGACGGCGAGAGTGTGGCCGACCATGTCGGGAATGATCGTCGAGCGACGGGACCAGGTCTTGATGACCTTGCGTTCGCCGGCCTCGTTCTGGGCGTCGATCTTCTTGAGCAAATGCTCGTCGACGAATGGGCCTTTTTTGAGACTGCGTGTCATGTGTCTGTACTTCTTTCTCAAGCAGCCGCAATTAGCGGCGGCCACGTCCTGAACGACGACGACGGATGATGAGGTCCTGGCTGGCCTTTTTCTTGTTGCGAGTGCGACTCTCGGGCTTACCCCAGGGGGACACGGCAGGGCGGCCACCGGAGGTACGGCCTTCTCCACCACCGAGGGGGTGATCTACTGGGTTCATCGCAACACCGCGAGTCTGGGGCTTGACGCCCTTCCAGCGGTTACGACCAGCCTTACCGATTTTGATTAGTTCGTGCTCTGCGTTACCGACTTCGCCGACTGTCGCTCGACAGTCAATGAGCACTCGGCGCATTTCTGTGGATGGCATACGTAGCGTGGCGTGATCGCCGTCCTTGGCAACAAGCTGTACGGAAATTCCGGCCGATCGACCTATCTTCCCGCCCTGGCCGGGGCGCAGCTCGACATTGTGGATGGTCGTGCCAACGGGGACGAAACGCAGCGGCATGGCATTGCCAGGCTTGATGTCAGAGCCTTGACCGGAAACCACGTGATCACCCACGTTGAGACCGCGGGGAGCAAGGATGTATGCCTTTTCGCCGTCTGCGTAGTGCAGGAGCGCAATACGGCAGGGGCGGGTGGGGGCGTACTCGATAGCCGCGACCTTGGCAGTCACCCCATCTTTGATGCGCTTGAAATCAATGATCCGGTACTGCTGCTTGTGACCGCCACCGCGATGGCGGCTGGTCTTGCGGCCGTAACTGTTACGACCACCAGTTCGACTCTTTGGAGCGAGCAGGGATTTCTCTGGCGTCGTCTTGGTGACGTCACTGAAGTCCGAACTCGTCTGAAAGCGACGACCGGGTGATGTGGGCTTGCGTGAACGAATGGCCATGATCTACTCAGTTCTCGAACAACGGGATTTCGCCCGCTGCCAGGGTGACGATGGCCCGCTTTTGGCTGGGCTTCTGTCCGGCTCGGTTAGTACCTCGGGTGCGCTTGCGCTTGCCCTTACGGTTCAGGGTGTTGACCTTGAGTACTTCGACGCCCCAGATGCTCTCGACCGCGTCGCGGATCTCTGGCTTGGAGGCCGCCTTGTGAACTTCGAAGGTATATACACCGGCTTCAATCAGCGCGTAGCTCTTCTCGCTCACGATCGGAGCGATGATGATGTCGCGGGGATCCTTCATCCGGCTTCCTCATTCTCTTCTGCGGTGTCGGCTTTTACCGTCTTCGGCTTGGCAGCGGCTTTCTTGGCCGGCGCCTTCTTGGCTGCAGCTTTCTTGGCTGCTGGCTTGTCAGCCTGTGCAGATTCAGCAGGAGCCTCGGTGACGGCGGCAGATCCGTCGGCTGCGGGAACAACATCCTTGCTGAACACAATCCAGTCGTTGCACAGCACGTCGTAGGTATTGAGTTCACCGGGGCTAATGACCTGCACCTGCGTCAGGTTGCGGAAACTCAGCGCAGCGTTGGCGTCATCACGGCCGATCACCACCAGCACAGTGCCCGAAATGTCAAGTGCTGTAAGCAGTGCTTTGGCATCTTTGGTTTTCGGCGCATCAATGCCGTAGCTGTCGACGACGATGACCTTGCCTTCGGCGGCCCGGTCGGACAATGCCGACCGGAGGGCCGCCTTAATCATTTTCTTTGGGGTCTTCTGGCTGTAGCTGCGGGGCTTGGGAGCCAGCGCTACGCCACCGCCAGAAAAATGCGGTGCACGGATCGAGCCCTGTCGAGCGTTGCCGGTGCCCTTCTGGGCGTACGGCTTGCGTCCGCCACCACGGACCTCGGCCCGAGTCTTGGCACTCTGCGTTCCGGCACGACGTGCTGCAAGCTGGGCCGTGACAACTTGGTGCATGAGTGGCACGTTCGGTTCGATGCCAAAGATCGCGTCATCGAGGTCGAGCAATCCAGCGTCCTGTCCGGAGGCGTTCTTGAGTGTCAGTGATGCCATGTCAGGAAACCTTTCCAGCGAACTTGACTGCGTTGCGGACGAGGACTACGCCGCCGGCGGGGCCGGGAACGGCGCCCTTGATCAGCAAGATGTTGCGTTCGGTATCGCTCTGCACGACCTCGAGGTTTTGTGTGGTGACCTGCTCGTGACCCATGTGACCAGCCATTTTCATGCCTTTGAAGACACGGGCAGGAAAGGCGCATTGGCCGATGGCGCCAGGCTTGCGATGGTTCTTATGAGCGCCGTGAGAGGCAGGTGCGCCCCTGAAATTGTGCCGCTTCATCACGCCAGCGAAGCCCTTACCTCGGCTTGTGGCCGTGACATCAACCTTCATGCCGGCGGCGATCTGCTCGACAGTCAGTTCCTGGCCGACTTCGAAGCCGTCGACGGAGTCGAGGCGAAGTTCCACGAGGCGCTTGCCTGGCTCGACGCCAGCCTTCTCAAAGTGGCCGGCGGCAGGCTTGTTGAGCTTATTAGCCTTCTTTGACCCGTAGGTCACCTGCAAAGCGGTGTACCCGTCGCGTTCGCTGGTCTTAATCTGAACGATACGCATGGGGTCGACACGAAGCATCGTGACGGGGACGACTTTGTCGTCCACCCACGTCTGCGTCATGCCGACCTTTTCGCCGACGATCGCTTGTTGTGCCATTTCCGGCAGCCTTTCCGTTGTCCAAGCCCGCCGACCGATGTCGAAGGCTCTCCACGCAAATGCTCCGAACACCAATCCATTCCTGCAAAGCAGGGACAGCAAGGTGCACGGAGCACGATTTTTTGGGTTTGCTAAGCGGTTCCAGATCCCAGCGTCGGGGAAGGCCTACTCAGACATCGATTCTCTGTGGGCGAGATTCCTCTCACACACGGCTCCTCAATGCTAGGGCCAGGCCAACGCGAACCCAACTCGCGTGTTCACCCTGATTGCACGTAGCTTGCGTGACTCGCGCCACACGCGCACCAAAACAGCTCACTTTGCATCAGCCCCACCAACAGCAGTCGGCCCTACCATTACGCCGGGACGGCGCCAGCCGTCGTGAACCCAACCCTCATCGCTAGGAGCCGGCGTTGATGAGCTGGTCGACCGGGGCAAAGTCGTCAGTGAGGATGGCGGCACCATCGGTAAAGGCTACGAAGTCGACGACGAGTTCCCCGGGATCAGCCGCGTCAATGCGCAGCTGATCAAACGCTTTAGGGTCGAGGTACGAGTCGCTCGCAACGATCACCGAGTTGCCACGCCGACCCGCAGAAATCTCATCACCGCGCATCACGACGACATGTTCAAAGACACGAGCGAGCGTCGCTGCCTCGGCAGCAAGGAACTGCTGCCCGCCGCCATCAATGATGTTGGCCGCGTACACGCCACCGGGACGCAGTACCCGATCAATCTCAAGCATAAACTCCTCGGTCGCGAGGTGAAATGGCACCGACCGGCTGCCAAAGGCATCACCGATCACTACGTCAACGCTGTGTTCGGCGACATCTCGCAGGGAGAGCCGGGCGTCACCGATCACGATGTCAATCGGCTTCGGGAAGTCACGGTCAAGGCCCATTTGACGCTCAACGACCTCGATCAGCTCACCATCAATTTCATACACCGTCTGAGTCGCACCTGGCGCAACAGCGCGTACATATCGAGGAATCGTCAACGCTCCCCCGCCGAGATACGCGATGTCGTTAGCTGCGGGTGCCAAAGTAATGGCATCCACGAGCCGCCGGACGTACCAAAACGAAAGCACCGTGGGATCGTCGGTGTCCACGGAACTATGTCGGAGGTCGTCTAACACCAGCACCTGCTGACTGGCGTTATCTTCATCTTCCACGACTGCTACGCAGTAGTAGCTGGTTTGCGTCTCACATGGGGAGTCGATGGTCAGAACGCCGAGGAGCGAAACCGTTGCTAGTCCGGCAATGCTCATCAACTCGGTGGTCTGTGCCACGGTTGACGTCGTCGCCGACCCGGCAAATACAGCCATGGCGAGCCCGCCGAACATCAGCATCAGCCCGGTGCTAACGATCAAGGTCGACACGGCTGCTGTCGAGACGAGGACGAAACCCGTAAAGAAAGTGCCGAAGATGGCGCCGGCGGTACTCCAGGCCGACAGCTGACCCACAATCGAGCCGGTCTCGTCAAGGTTACGCAACTGCAGCTTGATCACTGCGGGAGGGACTGCGCTCAGAACCGTGGCCGAGGGCAGAAAACCAAACGCGCTCAGAATGAGGATCATCGGGCCTCCACCACCTGGACTGCCGCTCCCGATCACACGGACGACGGGGATGGCGGTGATTGCTAATGCGCCACCAAGCATCAAGAGCACCGGAAGGAGTCGTCGAGGACTGACGCGATCAGCGAGCACACCGCCAGCCCACGCACCGACAGCAATACCTGCGAGGATTGTTCCGATAATGCCGGTGTAAGTCTCAAGGCTCACACCCACATACGGTGCTAGCAGCCGGCTCGCAAGGATCTCGAGCACCAACACCGCTGCGGATGTGCCGAACACAAGGGCGACTGCCAACCATGCGTGAAGCCCAGGCTGGGTCGACGAACGCGCTGCGTTTGGCCCATCGGCATTACTGGCGTTCGCAGGCACGATGAAGAGGGTAGGCCTGGCTAGGCCGGATCCGATCTTGGGCGGCGCCGCGCCATGCTGTTCTTATGAACAGCTCCGACGAACACAGCAGTGAGCGGCGTGCCCTGACCGCTCGGGCGCCTCGGAATGGCCTAATTGGTGCTGAATGCCAGGCGCTCACCGGCGGCAGGCCCGATCTCGACGGCGTTGCAAACTGCGACAACATCGCACGCATCAGCCGCGCAGCATTCGTTCACTGTGGCATTGCGGTGCTCGCTCGGGCGTCGACACTCGATGAGCTGGTCGAGCGTGTGCGCGAGCGCTGGGAGGATGAAATGGATGCTGACCGGTTCCGTGTCGATGTGCACGACCCGGCAAAGCGTTGCTCTACCAGCACCCTCAAGACGGCTACCGCATTTGCCGACGTCATTCCGTTTGGGCCTGACCTCCGTGATCCACTGCATCGTTTTCTCGTTATTGCTGAAGAGGATGGGTTCACGTTCGGAGCGGTGGTCGCAGAGGCAGACGGCTCGTACCGGAACCATGACAAGAAGCCGTGGACCACGTCGTCATCGTTGGACTCACGATTTGCCCGGGCGTTGGTCAATTTGGTTCCTGACGCAAAATCTGTCCTTGACCCTTGTTGCGGTGCCGGATCGATTGTCCTTGAAGCAGCCTCTCTTGGCCTTGGCGCATTCGGCGTCGACTGGAAGCCTGCGCTCGTCGGGATGACCCGCGAGAACCTCGCCTATTTCGACTACGACGGCGGCGTGGAACTCGCTGACTCACGCACGCACATCCAGACCGCTGACGCTGTTGTGACCGATCTGCCATATGGCAACGCCATTGAGAGCGACGAGTACGCGATCCGGGCGATTCTGGAGCAGTCCGCAGGCCAGGCTGCGGCAGGCGTGTTTGTTGGACCAGCGGATATCTCGACGTGGTTGGTTTCTGCCGGGTACACCGACATCGAAGTGCTCACCGTTCTCAAACGTCGGGGCTTCACGCGCTGGGTTCACGTAGCGCGCAGTCGACACGCATCCTGATGCTGATGCGATCCGGTTGAAATTACGCAGTCGCCGCCGACATCCTTAGGGAAATCGTGCAGCGAGCTAATCAGCGACATGCGTAAGACTTAGGGGCGGTCGCCTTCAAAGTAATGCAATGCGTCCTGCATCTCGATGCAGGTGACGTCCGCCGCCGCAATTCACGCCACGCCATCGGATCGTCGCTTTTATGCACGGTCTGCAAGCCGGGGAGCACCTCCCTTGATCGAGGCGACCGGTTCCTTGGCAACTGCGTCGATACGCGCCACTCATTCAATCTGGGCAGCCCGGTAGCGCTTAACGCATGCCGGGGCGTAACTGCACGGCTGGGGCCACGGCCGCCATCCGTTGTCGGGGTGGTACGTGTCCAGTTCTGGATTTATCGCAAAGGGATCGGTCTCGTCGCTAACCGACGGATCGATGACCTGGAACATGAAGACGCCGTCGCCCGGGTGGGCGGTCATTCCCACCCACCGATCCGTCGCCGATGCCGATGCCGATGCCGATGCCGATGCCGATGCCGATGCCGATGCCGATGCCGAGTTTGGCCGTAGCCATCNCCATGAGTGAACCACCGCTGGGATTANCGAGCAGTGGTTGTCGTAGTCGAAGGCTACGAAGAAGGGGACCGAATGGATCGATCCGAGCGCAGCTAGTCAGTTGTCCGGGCGTTCGATCAGCTCGACGGTGACCTCGATGAAGTTGCCCTCACGGACCAGCGTGATGTCGATTGTGTCACCTGCCTCGCGATCGCGGATCGCAGCAATGACTCCGGCTGAACCATCAGTGGTTGACCCGTCGACGGCAACGATCAAATCCCCTACAACGACTCCAGCAGCAGCTGCTGGTGTGCCAGCTTCGACCCCGGTGATGATGACTCCTTGACCGCCGTCGCGACGATCCTCCAGCCCGACACCAAAGTAGGCCTCCCGACGCAGTGCTCCAGCAGCCTGAGCGCGTAACGCCTCAACGATTGGCAGTGCCTCGGCCACCGATATCGCAAAACCCACGTTGGTGGCCGCCGTGGTTGATGTATCGCGGGCGACGGCGGTATTGATTCCGACTACCTCTCCGGCCGCGTTGACCAATGGCCCTCCCGAGTTACCCGACGAAATTGCGGCATCGGTTTGGATCAGTCCGTCAAGGAAGACATCGCTCTGACCGATACTCCGACGCAAGGCCGACACGATGCCAAGCGTGACCGATGGTTCACCGTCGAGACCCAGCGCAAAGCCGATCGCTACAACCTCATCGCCGAGGCGAACGCTTCCCGGATCGGCAAATGTGGCAGCCTCGAATCCATCACCGCTCATCCGCAGCAAAGCCAGGTCGTTGCCACGGTCTGAGGCGAGCAGGCTGACCCGGCGCGGTTCAGTTTCACCGGCAAGGCGCACCCGGATCTCTGTGGCATCCCTGATGACATGTGCATTGGTCACGATCTCGCCGTCCGTAGAGATGATGACGCCCGTTCCCAATGACGTACCGCCGTTGACGTCCGCGCTGATCGTCACCACGCTTGGCGCCACGTAATCGGCAACTTTGGCGACATTAACGCGAGTTTCTATAACGTCACGAGGCTCAGCGACATTGAGCGGTTCGTCAGAGGCCCGGCTCGGTGGTTTGTCGAGCCAATCGGACAGCTGGTCGCCGAGTAAGGCGCCAGTCAGGCCTGCAACCCATGCCACCGTTGCGATGATCGCGACCAACAACAGGGCTCGCCGAGGACGGCGAGAAGCAGGCGGGGCAGGCGGCAGTGGCGCCGCGCCGGGCGCTGGAGGGGGGAGCATGAAGACAGGTTTGGTTGGCCAGTCGGTTGCCATCCCTCCTGTCTATCGCTTGGAACGGGCGCGAGCGATTCAGGTCCGAACGTTCATACCAGGTTCGCACCCTGGACGCCGGCAGGCGGCCCGGACGGTGCGCCTCTTCCAAAATGGTGGACGCCGGGGACCGACAGCGCCAGAACGCGACGAGGGCGGACCCTGAAGGCCCGCCCTCGTCGCGTTCTTTGTGTTTCACCTGGCACCTAGCCAGAGGGCATGGTTTAGCCGTTCTGAATCTTGATTTCGATGTCGACGCCAGCTGGCAGCTCGATGCGCTGGAGACTGTCGATCGTCTTAGCGTTCGGGCCAACGATATCTATCAGACGCTTATGGACGCGCATCTCGAAGTGCTCGCGAGAGTCCTTGTCAACATGCGGCCCCTTGATCACTGTGTAACGATGCTTGTCAGTCGGCAGCGGGATGGGTCCGCGAACAGTGGCGTCGGTGCGGGTTACCGTCTCGACGATTTTCTTCGTTGACTGGTCAATGATCTCATGGTCAAATGCCTTGAGACGGATGCGAATGCTCTGTGCCATGGTCCGTCAGCTCACTTGATGATCTTGACGACGCGGCCGGCACCAACAGTGCGGCCACCTTCACGGATAGCAAAACGAAGACCCTCGTCCATCGCAATCGGCTTACCCAACTGCACCGTCATCTCAACGTTGTCACCCGGCATCACCATCTCCGTACCAGACGGCAACTCAATCGTGCCCGTCACATCAGTCGTACGGAAGAAAAACTGCGGACGATAATTGTTGAAGAACGGCTTATGACGACCGCCCTCGTCCTTCGTCAACACATACACCTGACCCTCAAAATCAGTGTGCGGCGTGATCGAACCCGGCTTACACAACACCTGACCACGCTCAACATCTTCTTTGTTGATACCACGCAACAAGGCACCAATATTGTCGCCCGCCTGGCCCTCATCAAGGAGCTTGCGGAACATCTCAACACCAGTACACGTCGTCTTCTGCGTCTCACGCAAACCAACGATCTCAATCTCATCACCGGTATTGACAATGCCCTGCTCAACCTTGCCAGTCACCACAGTGCCACGACCCGTGATCGTAAAGACATCCTCAATCGGCATCAAGAACGGCTTGTCCAACTCACGAACCGGATCAGGAATCGACGCATCACAAGCAGCCATGAGCTCCATGACTTTTTCCTGAGCATCGGCATCACCCTCAAGCGCCTTCAACGCCGAGACATGCACGACCGGAGCATCATCACCCGGGAACTCATACTCGTCCAACAACTCACGAACCTCAAGCTCAACAAGCTCCAAAAGTTCTTCATCATCAACCATGTCAGACTTGTTCAACGCCACCACGATGTACGGCACACCAACCTGGCGAGCCAACAACACATGCTCACGCGTCTGCGGCATTGGACCATCAGTTGCAGCCACAACCAAGATCGCGCCGTCGATCTGCGCCGCACCCGTGATCATGTTCTTGATGTAGTCAGCATGACCCGGCATATCGATGTGGGCATAGTGACGATTCTCAGTCTCGTACTCAATATGCGAAATCGAGATCGTGATACCACGCGCCTTTTCCTCAGGCGCCTTATCAATCCCCTCGAAGTCAGTGAAGTCAGCCATCCCACGCTCCGACAGCGTCTTTGAGATAGCAGCAGTCAACGTCGTCTTCCCATGGTCAATATGACCCATGGTGCCAATATTCACGTGCGGCTTATTCCGCTCGAACTTTTCCTTGCTCATTGCAATATCTCTTCTCTTAGTCTCGGTAATCGTGGGTTGTCAAAGAACGTGAGCACTATCGGCCCAGGCAGCCGGTGCTTTGTGACTTGTCGGTCACGTATGAATAAATTACTCGCCGCGAACGCGCTTGATGATTTCGTCGGCAATTGCGGCGGGCACCTGTTGGTACTCCTCGAACTGCATGGTGTACGTCGCACGCCCCTGGGTGCGTGAACGCAGNTCTGTACTGTAACCGAACATCTCGGACAGCGGCACCGTCGAATTCACGACCTGAGTGTTACCGCGAGCTTCCATCTGACCGATACGACCACGACGTGAACTGAGGTCGCCCATGACGTCGCCCATGTAGTCCTCGGGAGTCACAACTTCAACTTTCATGATTGGCTCCATGAGCACCGGCTTGGCCATCTCAGCGGCCTTTCGGAAGGCCTGCTGGCCAGCAATCTTGAANGCCATCTCCGAGGAGTCAACGTCGTGCGCCGAGCCATCAACCAAGGAAACCTTGACGTCAACGGTGTTGTATCCGGCAAGCACTCCGTTATCCATTGCTGCTTCAAGGCCCTGTGCGGTCGGGTTGATGTACTCGCGGGGGATTCTGCCGCCCGTGATCTTGTCTTCGAATTCGAAGCCACCGCCCGGGTTCGGCACCATGTTGATCTTGACCACGGCGTACTGGCCGGTACCGCCGGACTGCTTGATGTGGCGGTACTCGACGTTGGTCACTTCCTTAGTGATTGTCTCGCGGTAGGCGACCTGGGGCTTACCGACTGTCGCCTCGACGCTGAACTCGCGCATCATGCGGTCGACAAGCACCTCGAGGTGCAGCTCACCCATGCCGGAAATGACGGTCTGGCCAGTCTCGTGGTCGGAGCGAATCCGGAAGGTTGGGTCCTCGTCGGACAAGGACTTGAGCGCCTTGCCCAACTTTTCCTGATCAGACTTCGTCTTCGGCTCGATCGCCACGTGGATTACGGGCTCGGGGAATTCCATGCGTTCGAGGACAACCGGGTCGGAGCGGTCACAGAGCGTGTCACCAGTGGTGACGTTCTTGAAGCCGAGACCGGCAACAATGTCGCCGGCCATAGCAACCTCAAGATCCTCGCGCTGGTTGGCGTGCATCAGCAAGATGCGGCCAAGGCGTTCGCGGTCCTCCTTGACCGAGTTGTAAACCTCTTCGCCCTTGGCGATCTCACCGGAGTACACACGGAAGTAGGTGAGTTTACCGAACGGGTCCGCAACGATCTTGAAGGCGAGCGCTGAAAAGGGCTCATTGACGTCGGCCTTGCGGTAGACATCAATTTCTTCGCCGCCCTTAGTGATGGTGCCTTGCGCCGGGGGGATGTCCAGCGGGCTAGGCATGAAGTCGACAACGGCGTCAAGCATGGGCTGAACACCCTTGTTCTTAAACGCCGAGCCGCAGAGGATCGGAACGAAGTCGAAGGCCAACGTACCCTTGCGGATAGCGGCCTTGATCGTGTCTTCAGAAATTTCTTGACCGTCAAGGTATGCGTCCATGAGAGCCTCATCCTGCGTGGCAATGGTTTCCATCATCGCTTCGCGGTACTCGGCGGCCTGCTCAACCATGTCCTCTGGGATGTCGGTCTCTTGCCACGTGGCTCCGAGTTCTTCGTTGTCCCAAATCAGAGCCTTCATTTTCACGATGTCAACGAGGCCGGCGTAGGCCTTCACGGCCTCAGGGCCACCAGCACCGATCGGAAGCTGGATGACGAGCGGGTTGGCCTCGAGGCGTTCGACGACCATGTCCACGGTGCGATAGAAGTCGGCGCCAATGCGATCCATCTTGTTTACGAAACACATCCGTGGCACGTTGTAGGTGTTTGCTTGGCGCCACACGGTCTCGGTCTGCGGTTCGACACCGGCAACCGAGTCGAAAACAGTGACGGCGCCGTCAAGCACACGGAGTGAACGCTCCACCTCAATGGTGAAGTCAACGTGACCCGGGGTGTCGATGATGTTGATGCGATGATCGTCCCACACACAAGTGGTGGCAGCCGAGGTAATGGTGATGCCACGCTCTTGCTCCTGGGCCATGTGATCCATGGTTGCTGCGCCGTCGTGCACTTCACCGATCTTGTAGCTCTTGCCGGTGTAGTAGAGGATTCGCTCGGTCGTGGTCGTCTTGCCGGCGTCGATGTGCGCCATAATCCCAATATTCCGGGTGCGCTCCAGGGGAAACTCTCGCTTGGCCATCTTCTACTTCACTTCCATCTCAAAGGGCGTCATCACGCAGCGAGCCGATGTTTTGGGCTGCGTCTTGGGGGGACTCGTTCTTGTGCAAGCGTGCACAAGGCCTCCAATCCTACCGGCGAGAATCCCACTGCAACGCCGAGTCGCAACAGTTTGCAGACAACTCACAACTACGAAACCGACTCGTCAGGATGGTGGCAAGCCGAGACCAGCCGCCGTCTGGTGACCAAACAGTGAAAACCAGTTCATTCAGTTTGGAATCTTAGATTCGGCCATCGATGTAATCGTGCAGCTGGCTGTTCTCACTCTCCAGTTCGACGAGCCGGTACTTAACCACGTCACCAATGCTGATGATGCCTGCGATCACGCCACTGGNAGCAAGCACAGGAAGGTGCCTAATGCGCCGCTCGGTCATCATCTCCATCAAAGAATCGATCGAGTCCGCAGGCGCACACGTGATGACATTGCTCGACATCGCCACGCCGACAGTCAACTTCATTGTGTCGTCGCCATGGCTAGCAATCAAGCGGACGACGTCGCGCTCTGAGAGAATGCCCTCGATGGTGTCCCCATCAGCGCTGACCACCAGCGCGCCGANGCCGTGATCGCGCAAAGCNNNCACAGCCTCGCTCAGTGTCGAAGTGGCCTTGATCGTGGCAACGGCATTGCCCTTGGTNGCCAGGATGGATTGCACATTCATCAATGTGTCCCTTCTCTTATGTCCCCGACTACCACGATAGTGCACTTGTGAACGGAGCAGGCCCAATGTCCCGTCCTCGAAAACGACGAAAGCCCCGGAGCAGAGTCCGGGGCTTTCGTCATTTTGCGTTCAGATCACCAGCGATAATGAGCAAATGCCTTGTTCGACTCGGCCATCTTCTGGATGTCGTCACGACGTTTCATCGCCGCTCCAAGCCCAGTGGACGCGTCCATGACCTCATTGGCAAGACANTCTGCCATTGTCTTTTCGCGACGAGCCCGTGAGTAGTCGACGAGCCACCGAATGGACAGCGTCGTGGCACGACGAGGACGGACCTCGACTGGCACCTGATANGTGGCACCACCGACGCGNCGGCTGCGCACTTCAAGTGGAGGCTTTAGATTGTCGACCGCACGCTTCAGGCTGTCAATCGCTAGTTCGTCGCCTTCAAGCCGACTCTGGACGATTTCCATCGCGTCATAAACGATCTTTTCAGCAATGGTTCGCTTACCGTGAAGCATGACCTTGTTGATCAGCTGCGTGACGACGACGCTCTTGTAGATAGGGTCCGCGACGAGTTCGCGACGGGGTGCAGGACCTTTACGAGGCATAACTCAGCTCACTTCTCTTTCTTGGCGCCATAGCGGGAACGAGCCTGCTTGCGGTTCTTAACGCCGACGGCGTCGAGAGCGCCGCGGATGATCTTGTAGCGNACNCCNGGNAGGTCNCGNACACGNCCNCCACGCACGAGNACNATCGAGTGNTCNTGNAGGTTGTGGCCNTCNCCNGGNATGTAGGCNGTGACNTCNATNCCNGAGTTNAGNCGNACNCGNGCAACNTTNCGNAGCGCNGAGTTCGGCTTNTTCGGGGTNGTGGTNTANACGCGNGTNCACACGCCNCGNCGCTGCGGNGAGCCNTTNAGCGCCGGCGTCTTCGACTTGGTGACNTTNGAGCTGCGNCCCTGACGGACGAGCTGNTGNATNGTTGGCANGNANGAAACCTCGTTCGTCTGGACTGGCTGGTTCATGTTGCAGAACGCAGCATGGGGTGAGTTGGCCAATGCCACGGGCGTGGACGGCCGCCGTACACCGGTTGCCTGGTGACAGCCGATGAGAGGACTGGGCAATGTTAGGAGCGACCTGCCAATCGCGCAACGCCGGAGGGGCCCATTCCACAGTTCTGCAGACTGCGCTCACGGATGAGTTCCCAACAGGTAACAACCCGGGCAACGCTCGCGATAAGCGCAACCCGGGCCGTTTTAGGATTCGTTGGTGTCCCGCACCAAGTCGTCGTTAGCCGATTGGCTCAGTCGTCTTATTGGAATCGTACGATCCATGCAGATTGGCAAGGAAAGCTGCAGGATCTTCGACTCCATCGTCGCTCGAATAGAACGTCATCGGTTCGTAGTCTGGCGCCTCGATACCGAACTCGCGGTACTTCGGCATCCCCGTTCCAGCAGGGATGAGCTTGCCGAGAATAATGTTTTCTTTGAGGCCGATGAGGTTGTCGGCGCGACCGTCGATGGCGGCCTCGGTGAGCACCCGAGTCGTTTCCTGAAAGGACGCAGCCGACAGCCATGACTCGGTAGCGAGCGATGCCTTGGTGATGCCCATCAGTTCTGGGCGGCCTTCAGCGGGACGCAGTGACTCTTCGACCATGCGACGATTCGTGTCTCGGAAGCGTTTGGAGTCGACGCGCTCGCCTGGCAAGAAACCAGATCCACCGGGCTCTTGGACGCCGATGCGGCGCGTCATCTGACGGACGATCAACTCGATGTGCTTGTCATGGATCGACACGCCCTGGTCGCGGTACACACGCTGCACTTCCTCAACTAGATAAAGCTGAGTCTCGCGGATGCCCTTGATCTCCATGATCTCCTTCGGATCGAAGGGGCCATCGACGAGCGGGTCGCCGGCCTTGACCGACTGTCCGTCTTCGACAATCGGACGGGCGCCAAGTGGCAGAACCACTTCGTGCTCTTCGCCGGCGTCGTCGATGACCACGACCGGGATGCCCTTGCCTTCGTCCTCACGGAGATGCAGAATGCCGGTCGCCTTGGCAAGGCGAGCTGAACCCTTCGGCGTGCGAGCTTCAAAGAGTTCGACGACGCGAGGCAGACCGCCAGCGATGTCCTTACCAGCAACACCACCGGTGTGGAAGGTACGCATGGTCAGCTGAGTGCCGGGCTCGCCGATCGACTGTGCTGCGATGACGCCAACGGCCTCACCGAGCTCGATCATCTTGCCAGTAGCCAACGAACGTCCGTAGCACATAGCGCAAACGCCAAGCTCAGCGTCGCAGGTGAGGACGGACCGAACACGCAGACGACTGATGTCCTTATCTTCGCGAAGCGCTTCCATCTCCTCATCGCCAATAATGGTGTTGCGCGGCAAAGTTTTGCGCCCGTCTTCCATCGCCTTGGCGAGCTCGGTGTCCTGCAGCAGAGCACGACCGTAGAGCTTGGTCTCAATGTAAGACCGAGTATTGGCCGTGTCTGGTGCAACATTTTCGATCCAAACGCCAAGCGTCGCGCCGCAGTCCTCTTCGCGGACGATGAGCTCCTGGGCGACGTCAACAAGACGACGCGTCAAGTAACCCGAATCAGCAGTACGCAACGCCGTGTCAACGAGACCCTTGCGGGCACCCGGCGTGGCGATGAAGTACTCGAGGGTCTCTAAGCCTTCACGGAAGTTTGACTTGATCGGACGAGGAATCATGTCACCACGGGGATTGGCGACGAGGCCACGCATACCAGCGATCTGACGCATCTGCGTCATATTGCCTCGGGCCCCTGAGCCGACCATCATGTCAATCGGGTTGAACTGGGCCTCTTTGAACTCGCGCTCCATCTCCGCTTGCACTTCAGCGGTGGCATCTGTCCAGATGCGCACCTCCTGCTGGCGGCGCTCGCCATCGGTGATAATGCCGCGGCGGAACTGCGTCTCGACCTTGTCGGCCTGACGCTCGTACTCCTCCATCATGCCTTTCTTGGCTTTCGGAGTCCGCACGTCGTCAATCGACACCGTGATACCGGATTGCGTTGCGAAGCGGTAGCAAAGGTCCTTGACGTTGTCGAGGGCCTTGGCAATTTCGGCCTTGGAGTAGTTGTCGGAGAGGTGCTCAACGATGACACCCATTTCCTTCTTCGTGACGAGGTAGTCGATGTGGCCGAACTTGTCCGAGTAGCTCTCCTGGACGACGTTGCCTGTTGCGTCAAGGTGGCGTTGCGGAAGTGCCTCTTCGAGGAGCAGACGACCAGCGGTGCTATCGAACTCCTCTTCGCCCGGCACACGAATCTTGATGATCGCGTGCAGGTCAAGTGTCTTTTCGTCGTAGGCCCGAAGGACGTCCCACAGATGACGGAAAGCGCGCCCCTCGCCACGGGCACCCGTAATCTGCTCAGTCAGGTAGTAGCCACCGATGATGAGGTCCTGGCTCGGGGTCACGATCGGACGACCCGATGCTGGCGACAAGATGTTGTTGGCGCTAAGCATCAGCACGCGCGCTTCGGCACGAGCTTCGGCCGACAGCGGCACGTGGATGGCCATCTGGTCACCGTCAAAGTCGGCGTTGAAAGCTGTGCAGACCAACGGATGAATCTGAAGCGCTTTGCCCTCGACCAGCACCGGCTCGAAGGCCTGGATGCCGAGACGGTGCAGCGTAGGCGCACGGTTAAGCATCACCGGATGTTCTTGGATGACATCTTCGAGAACGTCCCACACTTGCGGGCGACGACGCTCGACCATGCGCTTGGCGGTCTTGATGTTCTGTGCCAACTCAAGATCAACGAGGCGCTTCATGACGAACGGCTTGAATAGCTCAAGCGCCATCAACTTCGGCAGGCCGCACTGGTGCAAACGAAGAGTTGGTCCAGCCACGATAACCGAACGACCGGAGTAGTCGACGCGCTTTCCGAGAAGGTTCTGACGGAAACGGCCCTGCTTACCCTTCAACATGTCGGACAGCGACTTCAACGGGCGGTTACCCGGGCCAGTGACAGGGCGACCGCGACGGCCGTTATCAAAGAGCGCATCAACAGCCTCTTGCAGCATCCGCTTTTCGTTGTTGACAATGATCTCTGGCGCCCCGAGGTTGAGTAGGCGCTCAAGACGGTTGTTGCGGTTGATCACACGGCGGTAGAGGTCGTTGAGGTCTGAGGTGGCAAAACGACCACCGTCAAGCTGGACCATCGGACGCAGTTCCGGCGGGATGACCGGGACCACGTCAAGGATCATGGCCATGGGATCGTTCTCACGACGGCCGTTATCATCGCGACGGTTGAACGACGCAACAATCTTGAGGCGCTTGATCGCCTTTTGCTTGCGCTGAGCGCTGAGCGGCTTACGTCCTGAGTCACCAACGTCGATGGCCTCGCGAAGCTTAATCTCTTCCTCGTCGAAGTCGATGCGATTAATAAGCTGCTTGATGGCCTCGGCACCGGTGCCACCCTCGAAATACTCGCCGTATTTGTCGCGCATCTCCCGCCACAACATCTCGTCTTCGATGATCTTGCGGGAGTGCAGTGTCTTGAACTCAGCCCAGGTCCGCGCCACGAGATCAAGCTCAATGTCATAGCGCTCACGGATAGCTTCGACTTCTTTGTCGCCTTCCTTCTGAAGCTTCTTCAAATCAGCAGGCTTGGCGCCATCTTTCTCAGCAGCCTTGACCGCTTCTTCGAGGTCCTTGAATCGGCGATCGATAGCGATCTCGAGTTCTTTGTTGATGGCGTCAACCTCTTCGAGATACTCAGCTTCAAGGTTGGCAAGCGCTTCGTGACGGCCATCTTCATCGACCCAGCTGACGAGATGGGCGGCAAAGTAGATGACCTTTTCGAGCATTTTGGCCTTGAGCTCTTCCTTAGGCTCGATTCCAGCAAGAAGATAGGCAAGCCATGACCGGGTGCCACGGAGGTACCAAATGTGGACGGCCGGGGCTGCCAACTCAATGTGGCCCATGCGATCGCGACGCACCTTCGAACGAGTGACCTCGACGCCACAGCGCTCGCAAATGATGCCCTTGAAACGAACGCGCTTGTACTTACCGCAGTAGCACTCCCAGTCGCGAGTAGGTCCGAAGATCTTCTCGCAAAACAAGCCATCCTTTTCTGGACGCAGCGTGCGGTAATTGATTGTCTCCGGCTTTTTGACTTCGCCGTGGCTCCAGTTACGAATCTGATCTGCCTCAGCGAGGCCGATCTTCAGTTGGTCGAACATATTGACGTCGAGCATGTGGTTTCCCTTTTGTCGGTTGCTCTGGGTGTTCGGGTTCATCGGGCCGCTATAGGAGCGACACGGAGGTCTGCAGAACGTTCCACCTGGTGCCTGACACCAGGTGGAACAAGTCAGCGGAAGTTGCCTGCGCGCTCTGCTCTTTCGCGTTCACGGCGAGCGTCGTCTTCGTCGGTACCCCGCTCCGGACGAGAGATGTCGATACCGAGTTCCTCAGCAGCACGGAAAACCTCATCGTCAAGGTCCCGCATCTCGATCTCTTGGCCGTCTTCGGTGAGCACTTCGACGTTGATGCAGAGTGCCTGCATCTCCTTCATAAGCACCTTGAACGACTCGGGCACTCCCGGCTCAGGGATATTGTCGCCCTTAACAATCGACTCGTACACCCGGACACGGCCGAGCACATCGTCGGACTTGATCGTGAGGAGTTCCTGCAAGCAGTAGGCGGCACCGTAGGCCTCTAGAGCCCACACCTCCATCTCACCGAAGCGCTGGCCGCCGAATTGGGCCTTACCACCCAGCGGCTGCTGGGTGATCATGGAGTACGGGCCAGTGGAACGGGCGTGGATCTTGTCGTCGACCAAGTGGGCCAGCTTTAAGACGTACATGTAACCGCAGGTGATGCCGTTGTCATATGGCTCGCCAGTGCGGCCGTTGAACAACTGCATCTTGCCGTTGGTACCGACCAGGCGGGCGCCCGACGCAGACTCGACGTTGAGGTTCTCGAGAATGTTCTGGATGACCGGGTGCTTACCCGCCTTCTCCTCTTCGTCCCACTTCGCTCCGTCGAAGACCGGGGTGGCCATGAAGGTTGCAGGCTTAGTGTTCGGGCGGGTCTTGGTCTCAGTCCCACGGATCGGATCGTCGCCGATCTGGGTGCCATCAGGATTGGTCCATCCCCAGCGAGCGCAGTAGCCAAGGTGCGCTTCGAGCACCTGACCCACATTCATCCGGGACGGAACACCCAACGGATTCAAAATGATGTCCACGGGTTGACCATCGGCGTTGTACGGCATGTCCTCAATCGGAAGGATCTTCGAGATAACGCCCTTGTTGCCGTGTCGACCAGCGAGCTTGTCGCCCACCGAGATCTTGCGTTTCTGAGCCACATAAACACGCACGAGTTGGTTGACCCCCGGGGGCAACTCATCGCCGTCGTCGCGATTAAATACCTTGACGTCAATGACCTTGCCGACCTCGCCGTGAGGCACCTTGAGGCTAGTGTCCCGGACTTCGCGAGCCTTCTCACCGAAGATTGCCCGCAGGAGGCGCTCTTCAGGGGTTAGTTCGGTCTCGCCCTTTGGCGTGACCTTGCCCACGAGGACGTCGCCCGGTCCGACTTCAGCACCAACGCGGATGATGCCACGATCGTCGAGATCGGCGAGGATCTCGTCGCTCAAGTTCGGAATATCTCGGCTGATCTCTTCCGGGCCGAGTTTCGTGTCACGAGCGTCGACTTCGTGCTCCTTGATGTGGATTGACGTGAGCACGTCGTCCTTGACTAGGCGCTCGGAGAGAATGATTGCGTCCTCAAAGTTGTAGCCCTCCCATGGCATAAATGCCACAAGCAAGTTCTTTCCGAGAGCAAGTTCACCATGGTCGGTCGATGGACCGTCAGCAATGATCGAGCCCTTTAGGACCTTGTCGCCTTCTTTGACACGCACCCGCTGGTTGATGCAGGTGTCCTGGTTTGAGCGACGGAACTTGGCAAGGCGATACACCTTCTTGCCGAGCGTCTTGTACTGCACGGTGATCGCATCGCCGGAGACATCGGTGACATCGCCATCGTCGTCGGCCTGGATCAGGTCGGCAGCATCGCGTGCTGCACGATTTTCGATACCCGTACCGATATACGGCGCCTCGGCGCGGAGCAACGGCACAGCCTGGCGCTGCATGTTGGCGCCCATGAGCGCACGGTTGGCGTCGTCGTGCTCAAGGAACGGAATGAGCGCCGTGGCCACCGATACGATCTGCTTCGGGCTCACGTCGATGAAGTCAACTTCGGCCGGAGGCACGTAACCGATATCGGTGGTGGCACCGAAGAAGCTCTCGGCTTCGAGCATCTTGCGTAAATCCTCAAGGCTGGCCGCCTGCGGCGAACGGCGCACGAGCACACGCTCGTCGGCAAGGGCCCCATCGTCCTTCAAGGGCGTATTGGCCTGCGCTACGACGTAGTTCTCTTCCTCATCGGCAGCCATGTAAACGATATCGCCGGTGACCTTGCCGTTCTTGACCTGGCGATATGGAGATTCGATGAAGCCGAATTCGTTGACCCGTGCGTAGCAAGAAAGGCCACCAATCAAGCCGATGTTCGGGCCTTCTGGGGTCTCAATCGGACACATTCGACCGTAGTGGCTGAAGTGAACGTCGCGGACTTCGAAGCCAGCACGCTCACGCGACAGGCCACCCGGGCCAAGTGCCGAAAGGCGACGCCGGTGGGTCAGACCCGACAGCGGATTGACTTGATCCATGAACTGCGAGAGCTGCGAAGTTCCGAAGAACTCCTTGATCGCTGCGACGACCGGACGAATATTGATCAGCGTCTGCGGCGTGATCGCCTCGACGTCCTGAGTTGTCATCCGTTCACGAACGACGCGTTCCATACGGCTGAGGCCGATGCGAACCTGATTTTGGATCAGTTCACCGACGCTGCGTATCCGGCGGTTAGCGAAGTGGTCCTGGTCATCCAGGCGGTAGCCCGGCTCCTGCTTAACCAAGTGCAACATGTACGTGATCGTCGCAAGCACTTCACAGCGACTCAGTACGTTCTGGTCATCTTCTGGGTAGTCGAGCAATGGCTCGCCTTCGCCGTTGACGGCACCTTCCAGGCCGAAAAGGGCTCCGAGCTGGCTGATCTCTTCGCCAAGTTTACGATTGATCTTGTATCGGCCCACGCGGCTGAGGTCGTAACGACGGCTTTCAAAAAACGCGTTTCGGAAGTACGCCTTGGCGGACTCAACCGTCGGTGGCTCTCCAGGGCGGGCACGTTTGTAAATTTCGACGAGAGCTTCGTCCTGAGTTGGCGCTACATCGCGCTCCTTGTCCCACTGACCTTCGAGGAAGTCGAAGTGCGAAACGAAGCGGTCCAGGAAACCGGGAGCGTTCTCTTCATCGTAGCCGAGCGCCCGCAGCATGGTGAAGATTCCAAGGCGGCGTTTGCGGGCCACGCGGGTGCCGGCGGTGACATCCTTGCCTGGCTTGTGCTCCACATCGAACTCCATCCATTCGCCGCGGTAGGGATGAATGGTGCCCTTGACGAGCTGGTGCTTGGTGAGGTTGCGAAGGCGGAAGCGCTCACCCGGCTCGAAGATCACTCCAGGGCTGCGGACGAGCTGGCTAACTACGACACGCTCGGTGCCGTTAACGATGAACGTCCCTTTGTCGGTCATGATTGGGAAGTCACCCATGAACACGGTCTGTTCTTTAATCTCGCCTGTGTTGCGATTCATGAATCGCGCGCGAACGAATACCGGCGCGCTGTAGGTCATGTCCTTTTCCTTGCACTCCTCCACCGTGAATTTTGGCGGCGGGCGCAAGTCTTCATCGAACGGGTCGAATTCAAGCTCAAGCTGAAGCGATTCCGAGAAGTCCTTGATGGGGCTAATGTCGCGGAAGGTATTCGCAAGCCCTTCATCGAGGAACCACTGGAAGCTCTCACGCTGTACGGCAATGAGGTCGGGGAGCTCAAGCGGCTCCTTCAGGTTGCCGAACGAATAACGTTCACGAGACACGGGACGAGTCGCCACGATCACTCTCCAAAGAGTTGATGTTGATTGTTGCCAGGCAGCAGGGCGCGCTGAACCACACTTTTGGTTGGGTGAGGGGACAGGGGACGCTCGGCAGCAGGTCAGGCTATCCACGCCGGACACGCAACGTCAACCGCAGGCAACGTTAATTCGCTGCTCGCGGGCATTTTGTTTGAATCGCCAATGATTGTTCCTCACTAACGAACTGTGGGACAAGCTAAAGAAGCATCGCTCTAATGTCAAGCACCCAGCAACCTGAGCCGCTAAATCGGGATGTGACCAGGTGTTCTCCTCTATTACGACTATTGCTGCGTCTCTTGGAACGCGGCGAAGCCCGACCTCTGCCCTTAGGAAAGGGGGGAGCCGGGCTTCGCGTAATTTGAGTCGAGGTTCAAATCAGCAGCGCAAGGCGCTGCGGTTGATCACTTGACTTCGACGTCGGCACCAACCTCTTCGAGTTTGGCTTTGGCCGCGTCTGCATCGGCCTTCGCAACCTTCTCCATCAGCGGCTTTGGGGCGCCATCGACCAAGTCTTTGGCATCCTTGAGGCCAACGCCGAGGAGGTCTTTGACAACCTTGACGACCTGGATCTTCTGGGCACCGGCGCCATTGAGGATGACGTCGAACTCGGTCTGGCTATCTTCGCCGCCAGCATCTCCGCCTGCGGGAGCGGCTGCTACCGCTGCCACTGGGGCAGCTGCGGTGACATCGAACTTCTCTTCGAAGGCGTCAAGGAGCTCCTTGAGCTCAATGACGGTTAGTGCGGAAATTGCGTCGAGGATTTCTTCCTGTGACATGTTGTTCTCTCTTTCGATTCAGTGTTCAGTGCGGGGCCGATCGACCCCTAACGTGATGTGTTCAGGCTGCGGCTTCCTGCTTCTCGATGAGAGCAGAGAGTCCGAATGCGAGTTTGTTCGGCAGTGCGTTGAGTAGCCGTGCGGTCTTGGCCAGCGGTGCTTCGAGCGCTCCGGCGAAACTCGCCAACAACTCTTCTCGCGATGGCAGGCTTGCCAGTGCTTTGACATCGTCGGCAGAAATCGGCACTTCGCCGAGCATCCCACCCTTGATGACCAGCATCGGATTGGCCTTGGCCGTATCAACCAACGCCTTGGCTGCGCCAACCGAATCGTCGGCGGCGAAGGTCAGCGCAGTCGGACCGGTTAGGTGTTCCGTGAGGCCGTCAAGACCGGCGCTAATGGCGGCGAGCTTGGCCAGGGTGTTTTTGTACACCTTGTGCTCGGCACCGACAGCGCGCAGTGGGGACCGGAGGTCGGCCAGCTGGCTAACCGACATCCCTCGGTACTCGGTGACGAACACTGCGTTTGCTGCGGTCAGCTTTGCAGTGATTTCCTTGACCTTTTCGGCCTTGTCGGGCCGCGGTGCATTTGCTTCTGTCATATGTTTTCCTCCTCTCGCTACAACTCGGGGTGCTCGCTTGTTCAGCGAACACCGCACGAGGAGCCGAAGGGCTTGGTTCGTTTGGCATGCACCTCGGCTGGCGTCCCCTCCAAATGACTGGAGGAGGCATTACCCGGTATTCCCGGACCAACGGTCTTTGGCGAGCGACCTATGATTGACTAAAACGATGTTACGGACAGCGCTGGCGACTTCCACGCGAAGCCCACTACATCAGGCGTCGGAATTTTGCTTAAGCCGCTGAATGTCGACCTTGATTCCGGGCCCCATCGTGGCAGACACGGTGATTTTTTGGATATAGCGGCCTTTGGCCGAAGCTGGCTTGGCACGCTGGATCTCGTCGATGACGGCAAAGAAGTTCTCAGTCAGCGCTTCGGGGGTGAAGCTGGCCTTGCCGACAGTGAGCTGCACGTTGCCATACCGGTCGGTGCGATACTCGACCTTGCCTCCCTTGAACTCGCCGACGGCCTTGGCGACGTCGGGCGTCACTGTGCCGGTCTTTGGATTGGGCATCAGACCGCGTGGGCCGAGCGAACGGCCGAGACGGCCGACGAGGGGCATCATGTCCGGTGCGGCGATCACTAGATCAAAATCGAGCATGCCACCCTCGACCTGCTCAAAAAGATCATCAGCACCAACGAGGTCGGCACCGGCCTCACGGGCTGCGTCTGCAGCTTCGCCCGAAGCAAAGACGGCGACGCGAACGTCCTTACCGGTTCCCTGCGGAAGTGCGACGGTACCGCGCACCATCTGGTCCGCTTTACGAGGGTCAATACCGAGCCGGAACGAGACGTCGATTGCTTCGTCGAACTTGGCGGTTGCGGTGTCCTTGGCGAGCCGGACGGCATCGGCGGGGATGTAGAGCATCTCCCGGTCGAACTTCTTAGTTGCGTCGTTGAATTTCTTGCCTGACATGTGGTGTCTCCCTCAGTAGTAAGTCCGCCAGCCGAGGTGGTGCCGGTCGAGACTGTTGGTCGTGATTGATTGTCTTCGAAGGTCACAAACGGGGTCTGGCCCCATGGGTGATGATTTCAGCTGACGGTGATGCCCATGCTGCGCGCAGTGCCACGGACTTGAAGTTTTGCAGCCGTTATGTCGTTTGCATTGAGATCAGGCATCTTGATCGTCGCAATCTCTTCAACCTGCGCCTCGGTGATGTTGCCGGCAACTTCTGAGCCCGGATTGTTGGCGGCCTTCTGAAGGCCTGCTCTTTCGCGGATCAACGTCGACGTCGGCGGCGTCTTTAATATGAAGTCGAAGGTGCGATCCTCGTAGATCGTGATCTCAGTCGGCACAACCGTGCCAGCCTGGGCCTCCGTCTTGGCATTGTACGCCTTGACGAAGTCCATGATCGCGATGCCGTGCGGGCCAAGTGCCGTACCGACCGGCGGTGCCGGGCTGGCTTTTCCTGCTTCGATCTGGATTTTGACGACGGTAATAACTTTTTTCTTTGCCATGAGGCTGCTTCTTCCGTGTTTCTTCTGTTCAGCGATTGTGATAGCCGGGTTGGGTGTACTGATTCAGCGTGGCGCCGATCAGAGCTTGGCGACCTGGCTGAAGTCCATCTCGACCAGGGTCTCGCGACCGAAGATGTTGACGAGGACCTTCAACTTGAGGTGATCGGCGTTGATTTCGGCGATTTCGCCGGTGAAGTCAGCGAACGGGCCTTCCTTCACGCGTACGCTTTCGCCTTCTTCGTAGTCCAGTTTGGCCTTGCGGCGAGGCGCATCGGCCTGCGCTGCGGTCTTCGGCGACAGAAAGGTTTTGACCTCTCGGCGCGAGAGCGGCGTCGGCTTTTGGCCCTTCACAGCTTGTCCAACGAAGCCCGTGATGCCTGGAGTGTTGCGCACGCAGTACCAGGTCTCGTCGTCCATCTGGCAGCGGACAAGCAGGTAGCCCGGGAAGACTTTCTTCATGACGGTCTGCTTCTTACCGTTCTTAAACTCGTCGACTTCTTCCATTGGAATGACAATTTCGTAAATCTTGTCTTCCATGTTCATTGACTGGATCCGGGCGTTGAGGTTCGCCGTGACCTTCTTTTCATAACCGGACTGTGTGTGCACCACGAACCACCTGCCAGGGCGCAGGTTCGGGTCATCGTACGGTTCGGGCTCTCCTTCGACTGGCGACTCCTCGGCACTCTCAGCCACACCGGGATCGACGTCTGACTCCTCGCTGATGATCGCGCCATCGGCAGCACTTTCGGTTGGTTCAACCTCGCTGGAGGAATCGGCATCCGTGTTGAGTGCAAGCACGTCGGTGTCGCCTGATGGCAGTACCGCATCAGCGCTCACCGTGTCGCCAACTGAGGCTTCAGAATCCACGCCGGCGAGCACATTGGTGTCGCCAGAGGGAAGAAGGTCGGCCGGTGCGTTCGATGAATCTGCGTCGAGCGCCAACTCGGTAGCGGCATCTTCTAGATCGGCAGTACTGCTGTCCGCTGCTTCAAGTACCGAATCGAGTTCGGCACCGTGTTCAGCCAATGCATCAGTGCCAGTCTCGGCGTCAGTTGGGGTGGTCTCGTCTGTCATGTCGTTGCTCACGATGCTGAATAGAACCATTCGGACCACAGGCCGAATATGTAGTCGGAACCACCTACGAGTGCCGTGTAAAACACAACGGTGATGACAACGACAATGGAGTACCGGGTGACCTCAGGGCGTTGCGGCCACGCGACCTTGCGCATTTCCTCGCGAACCTCGCGGAGGTACTGGCGGGGCCCAACGCGGTCTTGCGTGCGCTTTTGAGGCCGAGGAGCGCGCGTGGCTTTACCCTCGTCATCGAGGGCACCCATTTTTCGAAGCTGACGCTTCTGTTCTCGGTTGAGATCGTCCATTGACACGTTGTTACTGCGTTCTCTCGTGTTCGGCTGATGGTTGGGCGGGAAAGTTCAAATCGTGCAGTCCGGTTGGGACGTACGGGGTGGGCAGGGCAGGAGGGACTCGAACCCCCGACCGTCGGTTTTGGAGACCGATGCTCTACCAGCTGAGCTACTGCCCTCGGAAGGAAACGCTAGGGTACCAGCGCTTTCCAAGAGGGCGAGTGCGGCCAAACTCTGCGGTAAATGCCGAGAATCGTGCTGCGCTCGCTGCCTTACCTATTTTCAGCGCGTCTCCTTGTGGACCGTGTGGGCCCGCTGACGCGAGCAATACTTCTTCATCTCTAGACGCTCCCGATCGTTGACCTTGGACTTCATCGTGATGTAGTTGCGCTCTTTGCACTCGGTGCATTCGAGGGTCACTCTGACCCGCTTGTCACTTTTGGCCATGACTGGCTCACTTTCGTTTTCGTTCCAGAATAGGAACAGGACTCAGGAGACAACCTGCGGCCAGCTCGGACGAACCAAGCCCGTCGCAGGTTGTCACTACTCGATTACTTGATGATCTTGACGACGCGGCCGGCACCAACAGTGCGGCCACCTTCACGGATAGCAAAACGAAGACCCTCGTCCATCGCAATCGGCTTACCCAACT
>PASB01000039.1 GCA_002711735.1 Ilumatobacter sp. | reverse complement strand
ATAGAGACATGCCCAAAGAATACTACATCAAACACGGCGACAAAGTTCGCGGACCGATTACTGAACAACAACTGAAGAAGCTGAAGGCTGACGGCAAGCCTGAAATGCCTGAGGCAGCTATCACCAAGATGGCCGAGGAGATGCTCCCCAAGTTGCGCGTTGCCGACTGGCTCGATCGAGCCGAGGCGGCTCAGCGGCAGATGCAGCACCTTGATCTACGCGACCTGCGTAGCGTGGTGGCGGCAAGTGATGACCCGATGGTCGCTCGTGACGAGTCGACCAGGGCAATCGCAGATGAACTAAAAGCCTCTTTGGTCACCAAGCAGACCGAAGAAATGTCGCACTGGCTAGAAGATGTCGACGCTGCGCTAGCTGTTGGTCGCGTGATCCGGGCGCTCCGTCTCTCATCGCAACCACCGAAGGCCGGTGTCATGTTCCCGCCCCAGCTCGCCAAAAGACTCGGAGAGGCAGCGACAGCCTCACTGCTTCCGGAAGACTCTGGTGACCGATGGTCGGCCGTGCTCGAAGCAGCGGCATTCTCCCCGGTCCGAGCGCTCGTTACACCAACCGTTCCACCCACCACAATCACTGATGACCTCAAAAAGACAGCACTGCGCCTCGGCCCACTACTCCCCCAGATTGCGTCATTGATCGGCGTTGACATACCAAAAGACGCAAAACGACCCAAGCCTCTTCGTCCAACCGGCCGCAAAGATCAGAAGAAGGCCCGTGACGATAAACGTTCAAGCGACAAACGCGAAGGCGGCGACAAGCGACAGAGCGGAGCGCGTAACGACAAAGGCGGGAGTGATGGCCGCAACGACCGCGGCTCACGGCCTCCCAAGGACCGACCCAAGGGAATGCGTGACATCGCCACCGTAATGAAGGCCAAAGAGGAAGCCGAACAGGCCGCAGCAGCTGCCGCCGAAGAGGCCACAGCAGCAAAAGCGCAAGCAGAAGAGGAAACTGCCGCATCTGCCGAGTCCGGTGCAGCCGACAACTCTGCCAACGATGCAGAAATCCCATCCGCCGATTCAACCGTCGCAGATTCTTCAGGGGCTTCAGATGCACAGATCACAGCTGACGCCCCTGACCCGCAGGCATCGAACGACGCCGACAGCTGACGACGGCCGGCTGGCTCTCAGTGGCTCAATCGGCATACGGTGTTAGGCCATGTCTGACATCGTCACTTACGAAGCCAAAGGCCACATTGCGGTCATAACCCTGAACCGCCCCGAAGCTCGAAACGCCGTGAATGGAGACGTCGCCGAGGGACTCGAATCCGCCATAGACCAGCTTGAAGCTGACGATGCGATGNGGGTGGGAATTATCCANGCCAACACTGAGGGGCAGTCTCGTCCAGTTTTCTGCGCTGGCGCAGATCTCAAAGCCATCAACTCAGGCGAGGCTGCGCGCCNCAGCACAGAACGAGGCGGCTTTGCCGGCTTTGTTTATCGCGAACGCCGCAAACCAGTGATCGTTGCCGTCGATGGCCTTGCGACGGCCGGCGGATGTGAAATCGTGCTTGCCGCAGACCTCGTGGTTGCGAGCACTCAATCTGCATTCGGCCTCGCAGAAGTCAAGCGCAATCTCGTCGCCGGAGCAGGTGGCCTCTTTCGACTCCCACGCTCCATCGGCCAAGCCGCTGCCATGGAGGCCATTCTGACAGGAGAGCCCATTCCAGCCGAGCGGGCGTNCAGNCTCGGCCTCGTTTCAAGACTGGTAGCACCCGGCGATGCTCTGGCCGAAGCGCTCAAACTTGCCGAACGAATCAGCCAGTCTGCCCCGATGGCGGTTTGGGAGAGCCGACGAGTCGTACTGGCAGCCGCTTACGAAGACGATGAAACGCTTAAGAAAATGACCAACGATGCGATGCGCAAAGTGATGTCATCAGAGGATCTCAAGGAAGGGTTGAGCGCATTCATCGAGAAGCGTCCACCGAACTGGCAGGGCCGCTAGTTCAAAGTCGTTTATACGTGGTGATCAATCGTGCAACAATTCCGGCACGCTCGTAGAGGTTCTTAGTGTGGCGATCCCCTGGAAGCGCTTGCCCCTCGACTGCCTCGGCGCCGTGCTCGACTGCGCCTGCGATGGCTGCGGTGAGCATTCCGTCGCCGAAACCCAGTTCGCGCGCCTCAGGCGTCACCCAGACCTGCTCGACGCGCATAATGCGGTCTGACCCGAGCACTGCGACAAGGTAGCCCACAACAACTCTCTCAATGTGCGCTACCCAAACGTCGGCGGTCAAAAAACGTTCTGTCCACGCTTCACCAACTTCTGGATGTTCGATTAACCAGCGCTCGCCACCGCGCTGACCGATCAGGGCACCGCGAGCCTCTCGTTCGAGCAGTTCAATGTCAGCAGCATCATTGGCTGCTGCGCGGCGCACCGTTGGATCGAGCACGTTAGACCTCCTTTAATTGCCGAATTCTTCCCAACACGGTGCGCCGTTGTCGATGTGCTGTNTCATAAACCTCAAGAGCATTGAGTTCGCTAAGAGTGAGCCCGGACAACTTGCTCACGATCTGCGAGGCCGGAAGTTGGTCATAGTCGGGCAGCGCCAATTCAGCGAGTCCCAGAGCCAATTTTACCGTGCCTTCTTCTGCGNCTTCGTTGTTCGCTTCGTCTGGCTGAGGTGCGCGTGAGCGGTCCGAATCTGAGCGAGTCGCAGGCGGTGTGAGCCGTCGACGCAGTTCGATAGCGCCCTGATCAACGGCCATCTTTCCGATAAACCGCGCGAATGCGATTTGCTGGCGCGCCTTGGTCACGGTTCCTGGAAAATCGTCGGCCAACTGTGCTCCGAAACCGATCGGGGCAAAGACCGCAACAGCAATCGCCCGCTCCAAGGGCGTTGAAGCTGACGACGCCATCGAGACCAGCGCTCAGGAAAAGATTGGGCAGTCGTCGTCGCCGACGGGGCAATTGGGAGCAGATGTCTTGACGAGAAGAAAACAAGAACTGCAGAGCTGCTCGTTCTGCTGCTTCGGCTGAAGCCGCTCATCACCTTCACCTTTCGGCTCCGGCTCGTCCGCCTCTTCTTCTTCCTCTTCGTCCGCTACCACGAGACGATCTTTCAGAATTTTGTCAAGATCCTCTTCGACGTCATCATCGAGTAGCTCATCATCATCGTCATCATCATCGGCCGATTTACGCCGCGTCTTCGGGGCTTCGTTTTCGACCTCGTCGTCGTCATCAACTACATCGTCGTCGTCGTCATCGGGAGCTGCGCCGTCGTCATCATCATCGAGGTCGTCAACGTCGACGTCCTCGGCTTCATGCTCGACTTCTTCTTCGTTGATTTCGTCTTCAGCCATTTTACCGTTGTCGCCGTTCGCACTCGTTTGGATTGACCTCGCTCTTGCGAGGACCGTTGCGGGCGGAGCATACGCTTACTGATGACCAGAGGTTAGGTACCAAACTTGTGACACCAGTCACAGTCGCATCTTTCACGTTTCCGCAGCGTCTCGGCGGGCCTCAGCGCGACGCTCCGCCTCAAGCCGCTCCAACTCGGGGGCTTCATTCGTCATATGGTTCATTGCGGCCGAGATTGCATGGTGGCCAGCTTTCTCGCTGATCAGGCGGTGCATCTCAAGCGCTACACGACGGTACGACGGATGGCCTTGCGGCGACGACCGCAATTCAAGCATGTGAATTGCCTCACGAGCATTAAATTGCATCGAGTAACGCATGCGATAAGCCATCGAAACGGCATAAGGAGCCTGCTCGGAGAAGTCCTGGTTCAATGCGTCATACAGTCCGGCGGACCGGTGCATCGCTTCGTCGAACTGCTCTCCAACGCCAGCCTCGTCAACCAATTCAGGTCGCGTGTAGCCGTGGTTGGGAGTGAGTCGCTGCCATTCAATTGTGAGCATGCGATGGCGTTGCATGTCGCGAAATGCCCCGTAGTCGCTGAGTACATCGAATCGGTAGAAGCTGCGCTCAAATGCTCGACCTGGCTTGTGCCGGCGGTTGTCGCGCTCGCCAACGTACGCACGCATCAGCGAGACCTTCTCATCGATACCGAGGTGACGGACCTTTTCGATGAGTTGGTGCTCGGGAAGTGACGAGTGGGAGTAACAGATCGCAGCTAGAATTTTTTCCTCAGCCTCGGGATCGAAGTCGACAAGTTCAACTTCTGGAGCGACCTCAACCGGAGAAGCGCCGAAGAGTTCGTTGACGATCGCCGAAGTATCTGCGCGAGTCGAAGCTAGGTATTCGCTCCAGCGGCCGCCACGATCAGGGAGATCTATCCGTCGTAAGAAACTTGGAATTACCTTGCGCAGTTCGTGAAGCATCAGGTCGGCGTAGTCGCGTGCCTCTGGCAGCTCGCTCGCTCGCATCCGTAGCAGAAGCGCCTCAAAGGCTTGCCCTGTGCCGTAGATTCCCACGTTCGAGGTTGCTGCGGCTGGCAAGATACCGCGCACGGCATCAAGCGCCTTGGCCTTCGTCGCCGTTCGGTAGACGAACTCGCTGCTGTCGCCGCGATCGACCGAGTTGCGGACATGCTCAGTAACCAAATCGGCGGAGTGACTGTATGCGTCGAAGATACGGTCGAGGTCACCCACATATCGAGTACCAAGTGGGCCAGCAAGCACGGCCGGATCGCGGTAATAGCGATAACGGCCTCCAAGCCGAGAGTCATATGCTATGTAACGAGTGCTTTGCTCGAGGTAGCTCATCAAACGGCCCCACTCGAGCACCTTGGTGAGAATATTCGATGCCTGCTCACAAGCAAGGTGGACTCCTCCGAGCTGTGCGACTGAATCATCGCCGTAGTCGAAAAACACTCGTTCGTACAGCTCTTCGGCTCGGTCGAGCCCGACAGTGGCATCAACAGAAAGGTCGCCTGAGATGTCGAGATCACCGACAAACTCGTCGAGGAATAGTCGGCGCAATGATTTTGGGCTCCGGCTATAGCGCGCAAACAACGCGCCTTTCACAACCTCGGGCAAGTTGACAAGCGCGAACACCGGCCCATCGAGGTTGGTGAAGTAGCGACGGAGGATGTCAGACTCGCTTGGCGTGAAAGACTCTGGGACGTAGACGACCACGGGTCTGTACTCTACGACCGACTAAGCCCTCAGACGGGGATTCAACTTGAGGTCATACGGTTCGCGCATGGAGACCGCAACAATCCCAATCATTGCAACCGCCCTGCCTGCCATCACAGCGGTCTTGAGGTGATCCAAAGCCATTCTCATGGTGTTCGTTACTGCCGCCAGCATCGTCGGAACCCGCGCCAGACTCAGAGCAATTGGGCTACCCGTCGAAATTGCAGTCGTCATCGTCCTGTTTAACGATGCCGCCTGCCACTTGTTTCCCGTCTTCTCTGCTCGTTGGAGCTGCCGACTTGCCTCTCTTACGTCAGCCTTCCCCATCCGATGTTGATCGGCCTGCGCCTTAGCCGCAGCGCATTTTTGAAATGCCCGACGCAGATGCATTTCGTCATACCGCCATGCTGACCTCCGGCAACAACGCACCGGGCAGTGCCGCCATGTCGAATCCTGACGATCCGCAAAAATCGGCTCGCAGGCCGTCGCTTCTGGTCTGAACGCTGGTCTCGTAGTTTCAGTCGCCAGGGTTACGCTCAAGCATAAACCGTCGCTGCATCCGGCTCGACGATGATCTCGACCCGCCTCGCTGATGCCGCTCGAGCACCGTCAACGCTGATCTGCATTGCCCGATCGAACTCCCATGTTCGCTTTCTAAAAGACCGAGTCTCGATCTGAGGGTGAGGAACATGCTGATTTCCTGGAAGTCGGCGGCGGGCTCCCCACCGCTGCCTTACTCCGAAGTCGGCATTCCATGCACAGCTCTCAGCGCGGCCATCATTTGGATGACCGCGAGCAACTACATGCCAGTCGCCGATGAATTCGGCGTTCATGATCATGATCACTGACCCGCGCCACCATCCGCCTCTCACAGTCGGCAATTGGATCAACACGTGCGCGCAGGCGTGTTGGGGCTCGCGATCGTCAAGCGTCACTCGCAAAAGATCGATCGGCAGTTTCAGGACCTTCTCTCGCCCCACAGGGTTGCGGCCACCGATGGTCCGATGCAAATCACCGCCAGCAACCGCCACCGGATAGGCGGAACCATCACGGAGCGCACTTGCAATTACCGCATCACCAACGAGATACCGAAGCTTGTCGGGTCGGTCAACGGTGGTACCCCACGGCTCACCTGGTTCGATGGTCATACCGGTTCAGCCTGCGGCGTGGTCGGCGCAGCACTATCGGAAACAACACCTCGGAATGCAGCTCCAGCCGCTTGACTAGCGGCTCGCCGAGTCGCCTCCGACGGAGCGACTATCGCCAGCTGGCGGAGTAGGTCAACCAGCTGGCGGATCGTCCGAACAAAGTCTCCGCCGGTCAATTCATCGGCGTCGACCACCTCAGCGAATCCCTCACCAGCTACCCAGGCATAGGCGATTGCGGCAAAAGTCGGGTCGGGACCCCGATGCTCGTTAACTCCCGCAGAGCGCTCATGCGCTGCCAGATCTTCACTGATCGCGGCAATTTGCTGCCAGCGTCCACGGATCTCGTTGCTGCTGAACCACGGCCGAGGTGGCGGTTCGGGACTGCGATGTTCGTACACAAGCGTCGAGACAAGGGAAGCAAGATCCGCCGCGCTGAGACCATCGAGTAGGCCGGCGCGGACAACTTCAGCGACAAACAGATCAGATTCGTGAAAAATTCTCGCCAACATCTCACCATGAGACGTCAGGCCCCAACTAGCGACATCAACGTAACCGTGGGCTTCGAGCACGCCGAGAATCCGGTCGAAATCGCGTGCGAGCGTCTGCGTCTTTCCGCGGACACGTCCTTCAATCTCGGTGACCTCACGGGCGAGTCGTGCGGCTTGTCCAGCAGCCTGCATCCGCTGTTTCAACTTTGGGTCCCGGGCAACTGGGTGCAAATCGGCCTGAATGTTGTCGTGGCGACCTCGACGATTCGAGGTGTTCTGGGGTTGAGTAAGACTCGTCTTGCGAAGCCGATACGCAACCTCCTGGCGAAATTCTTTTCGATTCGGCGCAAAATTTGATGGCATCTTGACCGAACCGAGTGCAGCAGGAACCGCATCGAAGTCCTCTGCGGTGGCTTGTAAGGAAACTCCGCCTTTGTTGACCACTCGAAGGCGCGCACCGTCCTTGCGACTCGCACTGGTCATCACCACGACGGGACCACGGTGCTTGCCTTTTACCAAATAGACGACCATCCCCGGTGACAGCCGTCTCAAAGCGGCTTCGATCTCTTCGACACGTTCGACACGGCCAAATCGGCGCGCCTCGCGCTCAGCATTGCGTAGCGTGCGATATTCATCGATGTCACCCAACGGACTCGTCGCCTCTGCTTGAAGTTCGGCCAAAGCTTGCCGACGACGCTCGAGCCGCGCCTGCATCTTCACGATGTCTCGATCGGCCTGGTACTGAGCAAAGGAGAGATTAAGAAGGTCGTGGGCTCGCTCGCTCTCGTAGGTGCGAATCAGATTCGCAGCCATGTTGTAGGTCGGTCGGAAGGCTGATCGAAGGTGGAACCGTGAGCTACCTGCGAGCTTGGCTACGTCGTCAAATCGAACCCACGGCGACCACAGCACCACAGCGCTCCCCCGGTCATCGATACCCCGCCGACCGGCTCTTCCCGTGAGCTGGGTGTACTCCCCTGGTGTGAGCTGTTCGTGGTGTTCACCGGTGAACTTGGTGAGCTTCTCGATCACGACACTGCGTGCTGGCATGTTGATACCAACTGCAAGAGTCTCGGTTGCAAAAACCGCCTTAACGAGACCTGCGATGAAGCAGGCCTCAACGACTTCTTTCATCGGCGGAACCATGCCAGCGTGATGTGCTGCCACTCCCGCTGTGAGCTGACGAACAAACCGCTCGAAACCCAAGACAGCAAGATCAGCCGAATCGAGGGCACCCAACCGGTCATCAATGATGACTCGGATCTCAGCTTGCTCGGCCTCGGTCGTCAAACGCACCCCAGCGTCAACACATGACTTTGCAGCTACATCACACTGATTGCGGCTGAAGATGAAGAAAATTGCTGGCAGCATCTCGCGGTCATTGAGCAACTCCAGAGTCTCGACCCGACCGGGCGGAACCAACTTGCGACGATGCGCACCGTAAACATTTCCCGTGCGATTCGATTCCTTGCGATTCCGTCCAGCGCTTGATCTCGGCGTACGCCGGATTGCCGACTCGTCAAGCTGCACCGCATCCCGGTTGACCGCTCCCCCAACGAATATCGGGAGTAATTGCAGCCGACCCTCCGTTCGGTCCTTCGCAAGGTATTGATTGGCTAATTCAACCGGTCGACGCATCTCGGTGATCGCTTCGGTTGCGCCGCGCACGGTACTGATCCACTCGGCGAGTTCAGCGACGTTGCTTACCGTCGCCGAAAGACACACCAGGCGCACGTGGTGCGGTAAATGGATCATTACCTCTTCCCAAACCGGCCCACGAAACGTGTCCTGCAGAAAGTGCACCTCGTCCAAAATTACGAGACCTAAATCGTCGAGCGTTCGTGACCTGCCATAGATCATGTTTCGCAGCACTTCGGTGGTCATGACAACTATTGGCGCATCCCCGTTGATTGAGTTATCACCGGTTAGTAGACCGACCTTGTCTTCTCCGTGGAGTGCGACGAGGTCTCGATACTTCTGGTTCGACAATGCCTTGACCGGCGCCGTGTAGAAGGCGCGTTTGCCATCACGGACGGTCACATCAATGCCGTACTCGGCAACTACCGTTTTACCGCTACCGGTGGGTGCCGCGACGACGACGTGTTTACCGTCGTCGAGGGCGTCAAACGCCTCGTACTGGAACCGGTCGATCGGAAAGGAGTAGCGAGCAGTCAGCTCATCTCGATCAGAGCGCACGCGGCGATCCTCAGGCTTCTTCGGGTCGCTTACGCAACACGAGGAACCCGATAAAGATCGCCACGAAATATAGAAAGAGCATCGGGAGCGCCAACATCATCAAGGTGACCGGGTCCCCTGACGGCGTGATAACGGCAGCAAGAATAAAGACGCCAATCGTGGCGTACCGCCAGCTCTTTAACAGCGTCCGTGGGGTGACAACGTTGACAAGCTGAAGAAAAACGAAAAGGACCGGAAGGAGAAAGCCGACGCCAAAGGCAAATATCATCAACCCGATCAGACTGATGTAACTGCTGACCGTGAAGAGTTCTCCAACATCTTCGCCAGCCCAGCCGATGAGGAACTCGAGAGCTCTGCCAACCGTGATGTAGGCAAGCGCCCCACCCGCGGCAAACAACACGATCGAGGACACGACAAACGGAATCGCGTACTTCTTTTCTTTGGCGTGCAGTGCTGGCACGACGAACCGCCAAATTTGCCACAGGATTACCGGCAACGCCACAATGAGGCCCCCGTACATGCCTACCCGAATACGCGTGGAGAGTCCCTCAGTCGGAGAGGTGATGAACAGGTTTGGATCGCAGAACTCCTCGGACTTGCTTGCGCAAAGATCAACGTATGGCTGCTTGAGGAATTCGAGCACCTGGTCATACAACGCGATGATGACCACCATTCCAATGAGCACAGCCAACGCCGCTCGGATGATCCTGGTTCGGAGCTCACTGAGGTGTTCGGTGAGGGTTTGCGCATCTTCGGCCGGCTCTGCCACCTGTTCGTCCGTAGTCACGTTGACTCTTCTGATGGTTCGTCGGGCGGCTCGTCGGGTGAAGCAGGTGTGGCGAACGAATCTGCGCTGCTACCAGGCGGCGCACTGAGTGGCGTCGGCGGCGCCGACGCTTCATGTGCCTCGCTACTCGGGATCTGTTCGACGGGGCCGCGAGCCATTGACGCAGCGATTTGATTGATTTTCGGGCCGTTCGCCGATGTGATTTCGTCTGCGGCAGCCGAGTCGGAAATTGTTGACGATGCATCGCTTACCGGAGTATCTAAAGTTGCGGCAAGCATTGCGGCGTCCGCTTCTGAACGCAGACGCGCCTCAGTCTCAGACTCCTCGGCCACGAGTGCGGGATCTGCAGCCTTCTTGACGAGATCAGCAGTCTCGCGCATCTCGCGCATTGGTTCGTCGAGGGCAGACTTCAGCTCGCTCTGAAACCCGTTGCCCATTTTCTTCAGCTCGCCATAGGTTTGAGAGAACTTTCGTATGGCGTCGGGTAGTTTTTCCGGGCCAAGGACGACGAGGGCGAGAAGCAGGATGACGATGATCTCGCTGCCCTGGAGATTGAACACGTCGTTGAGTCTACGGGGCTGCCATCATCTGGGCAGTGCAACAGCGTCTCCCTTCCCGCCTTGATCCCCCGATCACCTTCGCGCATCGCGGCGCGCGAGCCCACTTACCTGAGAACACGATCGAGGCATTCAAGTTGGCCCTGCGGCTCGGTGCTTCCGGCTTAGAGAGCGATGTCTGGCTGACCTCCGACGGCGTTGCGGTTCTCGATCACGATGGTGTTGTCAAGCGCGGCATTCGCCGACGGGCAATCAGTGAAGTCGCTCGAGGCGACCTTCCCGAGCACATTCCAACACTCGCCGAGCTGCTAGCGGCCTGCGGCGTTGGCTATGAACTGTCGCTCGATATTAAAGACCCTGAGGCAGCGGAGGCAATCGTCGAGGTAATCCAAGGGCATGATCCCGACATGCTCAATCGGACCTGGCTTTGCGAACCTGACTTCGAACGGTGTCTGCGATATCGCCCGTTATTTCCTGACGTAAGAATTCTAAATTCCACACGGCTAGATCGTTTGCGTGAGGGCCCAGAACGCCGGGCTGCTTCACTCGCTCATCACGGCATCAACGGCATCAACCTGCATCGGATTGATTGGAACGGTGGGCTCGCTGCACTTTTTCACCGTTTCGGGTTGGTCGCGTTCGGCTGGGACATGCAGTACGACTATCAGCTGCAAACGGCGTTTCGCATGGGGCTTGATGCGGTCTACAGCGACCACACCGACATCATGATGGAAACTTTCCGCCATGAGGTTGGCGGGCAGCTGCCCTGAAACCTGGGACGCCTCCGTCAGGCGCCGCACAGAGAGTCAGTTCTCACAGCCATTGCCAGTTGTGGCGGGGCCAGAAGACAATAAATGCGCGACCAACCAGGTCATCTTCACTAATGGGCCCTAGCGCTCGGCTGTCTTGGCTCCCGCCCCGATTGTCGCCCATCACGAAAACATGGTCGTCGGGGACCACTTGCGATGTGACATCTGGACCACAGGTACCAGGGGCCCGATCGGCTTTATCCAAATAGGGCTCGTCGAGAATCTGTGGAGCATCACTACCCTGCTCGGTGATCCGCACAACGCACCCGGTCATCTCGATGGTCTCGCCGGGCAGCCCAACCACGCGTTTGATCAAATCGCGTTCAGAGGTCCCGGTTATCTGGTGCAACACTACGACATCGCCACGGTTTGGGTCGTGCAGCCGATACGACAATTTGTTAACAAACACGCGATCGCCCGTCTCAAGCGTTGTCGCCATCGATTGACCTTCAACCACAAAGTGGGCGAGAACAAAGCCACGGACAACGAAGGCGACAAGCAACGCAACAGCGATGACCGCAACCCAGTCAAAGAAGGCCCGCGCACCAGATGACCGCTCAGGCGCAGGCTCGCTGTCTGGAACCTCACCACCGCCGTGTGGGTGTTGTTCGTGAACTACAAGGTGAGGCTCGTTCACGCTGGAATCAGCTAATTCATCACCTGTCAGTCCCTCCGGGCACGGGAGCGGTGGACCGTTGTCTTCAATCGTCACGAGCGACTAACCGTACCGGCCGCATGCGAGTGATTGGTGTCAGAGCGAATCGATGAGCTGTTCTACCCGTTCATCTTGGCTCTTAAACGGATCCTTGCACAAGACTGTGCGTTGGGCCTGATCGTTGAGTTTAAGATGAACCCAGTCAACCGTGTAGTCCCGCTTGCGTTCCTTTGCGCGCTTCACAAATTCACCACGTAATTTCGCTCGGGTGGTCTGTGGCGGAACGTCGATCGCCGTGTTGATGTCCACGTCAGAGCAGATCCTTTCAACGAGACCCCGATCTTGCATCTTGTAGAACGGGCTGCGACCCCGGCTCACATCGTGATACTGCAGATCAAGAAGTTGTGTTCGGGCATGACCAAGAGGCAGGTCATGGCGTTCACGGAACTTCTCAATGAGTTTGTACTTAATGACCCAATCGACCTCACGATCGAGCTTGAGCGGATCGTCCTCGATGGTGCTAACGCAATGTTCCCACATCTCCAGCGCCTTTTGTTCTAGCGGCGGGAAGCCCGGGCCGTCGGCGTACCTCAAGGCACGATCTAGGTACTCACGCTGAATATCCAGGGCGCTGACCTCACGACCGTTGGCCAGTCGCACTGTTCGTCGGCAGGTGGTGTCGTGGCTTATCTCTCGAATGGCTCGAATCGGATTTTCAAGAGTCATATCGCGCAGTACGACGTTCGGATCTTCGAGCATACGAAGCATGCACGCTGCAGCGCCGACTTTGAGGAACGTTGTGTACTCGCTCATATTTGAGTCACCGACAATGACATGTAATCTGCGGTACTTTTCGGCATCAGCATGCGGCTCGTCGCGGGTGTTGATGATCGGACGGCTTCTCGTTGTCGCCGACGATACGCCTTCCCAGATGTGTTCTGCACGCTGTGCAATCGAATAAGAGGCGCCTCGTGCCGTCTGGAGCACTTTGCCAGCGCCCGAATAAATTTGGCGACTGACAAAAAATGGGATCAGCACCTCGGCATATTTGCCCAAATCATCGTCGCGATTAGTGCAGTAATTTTCATGGCACCCGTATGAGTTGCCCGCTGAGTCAGTGTTGTTCTTGAACAGGTAGATCGTGCCGCGAATGGATTCCTCCGCTAAGCGCTGCTCCGCTGACTCGACCAGCTGTTCGAGGATTCGCTCTCCTGCCTTGTCATGGACAACACACTCGTACAGCGAATCACATTCGGGTGTTGCGTACTCGGGGTGCGAGCCAACGTCTAGATAAAGACGTGCACCATTCTGGAGAAACACGTTGGAGCTGCGCCCCCACGACACGACGCGCCGGAACAGATAACGAGCCACCTCGTCAGGGCTCAGGCGACGTTGCCCACGAAGTGTGCAGGTAATCCCGTATTCATTCTCGAGGCCGTAGATTCTGCGCTCCACTAGTTGCACCTCATGTGGGAAACATATCCCAGCTGTATTCAGTGTGTACGAGCGTTCGGAAAGAGTCGCAGGAAGTTTTCGGCATAGAAGTTGTCACGCGTCGCCAGCGGCCGGTCGCCAAGCGCTCTTTTAAAGCGCCCGCTCGGGTCCTTTCCGCCCTCCACATGCGGGTAGTCGCTGGAGAACAGGTAAAGGTCATCCGCTGACGCATCGATCAACGCTCCGACATCTTCGAAGACGAAGGGCGTGAAGACCATCTGCTCCCGAAACGTTTCCGATGGCGTTCTCCTCAGTTCAGCGAGATACTGATCAACCTTGCTCCATGAGCGAACGATCCAATCGAGCCGCTGAAGCATCGCAGGAACCCACCCAGCACCGAGTTCAACGCTGCCCCCCTCAGAGCTTTGGGTAGCGCTCAAAAATTCCATCCATCNCCAAGACAGATAGGAANGTTTCCGGCCCTTGGTGCATTACGGCCATGTCTTTGCTTCGCGCATTCTCACCGCCACCCATCCAGTCACGAATGGGAGCTCGATCTGTGTTGGTCCACTTCGGGTCGAGCTGTAGCGGTGCGCCACCGACATGTAGGACGAGGGGTGTTTCCGATTCGGCGAGGCGCTCCCAAAAAGGGTGGAGATCGACGTGACCGGGTGACATGTTGCCGAGCGTGTAGTGCGGCACCCAGATTGCTTCCATCCCCGCTATGAGCGCAAACGGGAATGACGGCGTTAGGCGAGGATGGCGGCCAGTTCTGTGGCGTCAATTCGACTAAAGCACCGGCGGCCGTGACTGCGCGACAACTCAGCGACTTCAAGTTCTGCCGCCGATATCTCGCGGTCGGGTCCACTTAAGGCATTTAGACCAACATGAACGGCAGCGGAACGACCAAGCCCTGCACTCCAAGTCGCAGCGAGTCGTTCGCGTACCGCCTCAGCATCTCCTCCAATTGCGGCATAGTCGCGAGCATCGACAACGGTCCCGTCATAGAGCAAGTGGAACATCTGGTCGCCCTCCTCAGCCAAGCCGACTTCGGCGACGAGGATTTCGACCTCCATGGGCTTCATTTCATGGGTAAATATGTTGCCGAGCATCTGTGCATAGCTATTGGCCAAGCTGCGTGCGTCAACGTCATCGCGCGAGTATTGGAAACCCTTCAGGTCCGCTGCGCGTACGCCAGCAACGCGCAGTTGGTCAAACTCGTTGTACTTGCCGACGCCGGCGAATGCGATGCGGTCGTAGATCTCGCTGACTTTGCGCAGCGTGTCTGACCCGTTTTCAGCAACGATCACTAGTCCTTCGGTGTACCTCAATGCAACAAGTGCCCGCCCGCGCGCGATGCCCTTACGCGCATAATCGGCGCGATCCTTCATCATTTGTTCAGGAGCAACGTAGAAGGGCTGGCTCATCGGTGACTCGCCTCCTCGCGGATACTGTCGAAACGTGTAAATAAATCGACGTCGTCGATTCGCTCCCACCCATCGACATCTATTGCCGCAACGACGGGATAAATCCCGCGGAGTACGTCAGGACCTCCCGTTGCACTGTCGGCATCTGCTGCCTCCCAGAGCGCGCGGCAGGCGAGTTGAAGCGCCTCATCACGACCAAGTTCGGGGTGGTAGCCGACTTTCATCACCGTGCTTGCATGCAAGCTACCGGAGCCCGTCGAGACAAAATCTCGCTCCTCGTAGCGTCCGCCTGTGGCATCAAAGTCCCACAACCGGCCAGCACTGCGACGGAGGTCAAAGCCAGCAAAGATCGGGACGACGACCATCCCCTGCATCGCCGCAGGCAAATTGCCTCGAACCATAGCTGAGAGTTGATTCGCTTTGCCCTCAAGGCTGAGCGCATTGCCCTCAACCTTCTCGTAATGCTCGAGTTGGAGCTGGAACATCTTGACCATTTCCATCGCCGGTCCAGCAGCCCCTGCAATAGCCACAGCGCTGTGACGATCTGCCTGGACAACCTTTTCCATCGTCCGATGCGAGATCAGATTGCCAGACGTCGCTCGGCGATCCCCGGCCATCACGACACCATCGGCAAACTTCACGGCCACGCACGTCGTGGCGTGCGGTACCGATAGTTCGTGGCCGGGCACCGCCGGGGTGAGCACAGAAGAATGCGAAGTCATCCCTATACGACGAAGTAGCTCCGGAAAGTTCGACCCGGGGTCGTCACCGGGCGTGAAGAACGGCATTGCCACGAGCTACTGACCGCCCTTTTGCACATAGGACTTCACAAAGTCCTCGGCATTCGTTTCGAGTACGTCATCAATCTCGTCAAGGAGGTCGTCGATGTCGGCTTTAATCTTCTCGCCGGTCTCGGTGACCGCATCAGCAGCCGTGTCAGGAGTCTCAGGTTTCTCATGGGTCGTCTTGGACTTTTGGATCCGTTCAGCCATTGATTTCTCCTATTTCTGACTTGAGCGAGCTTTCGGCCCGGTTTCGTTATTGGCCCAGTCGGTTGAGCAACTCACGCGCAGTGGCACTCTCATCAATCAACGTACCAACGTATTCAGCCGTCCCACGCAACGGTTCCATCATCGGCACGCGCCGAAGTGGATCCCGGCCAATGTCAAAGACCAAGGAGTCCCAATTGGCGGCAACAATGTCGTCCGGGAACTTTTCTAAACAGCGACCACGGAAGTAGGCTCGGGTCCCTTCCGGAGGCGCTGTCATGGCTGTACGGGCTTCTGCGGCGGTCACGATTGTGTCGAGGCCAGCACGAAGCGCCAGGCACTTGTCCACCCGCATGTCGTGATACTGCAAATCGATTGCCTTAAGCCGCTGCGAGCCGGGTTTAAGGTCGTGGCGATCAGAATAGCCATTGACAATGCGACGCTTGGCGACCCAGTCGACCCAGTGCGCTACCGACTCGGGATCATGCTCGAGGCCGGTAAGAACCTGCTCCCACTTCTTCATGACATCGGCTCCGACAGCCGCTCCAACAGATGCGAGACCACGCGCCTGGACGTATTTCTGCGCCCGCTCGAACAATCCCCATTGAACCTCAAGCGCAGTTGCGCGGTTGCCGTTCCGCAACATGATTGTCTGGCGAAGCGATGGATCGTGGCTTACCTGACGAATAGCCGGCACAGGGTTACCCAGGGTCCACTCGTCGCCGAGTTCATCATCCTCGATCATGGACAAAATGATTGCCGTGGTACCCACCTTGAGGTACGTCGCCATTTCGCTCATGTTTGCGTCACCGACGATGACATGCAGTCGCCGATACTTTTGCGGATCAGCGTGCGGTTCGTCGCGGGTGTTGACGATCGGGCGTTTGAGCGTGGTCTCGAGACCGACCTCTTCTTCGAAGAAATCGGCTCGTTGGCTGATTTGGTAGCCGATGTCATCACTGGGTCGGCCCGGCAGCTCACAGCCGACCTTGCCGGCCCCGGTAAATATCTGCCGTGTAACAAAGTGCGGCGTGATTTGGCTGGTGAGCCGACCGAACGGGAGCTCTCGTGCTAGGAGATAGTTCTCGTGGCAACCGTAGCTATTGCCCTTGCCGTCGGAATTGTTCTTGTGGATGATGATCTCGGCGCTGTCGCCAAGTAGCTCCCGGGCGAAGACCATCGAGTCACGAACAATCTCGTCGGCGGCACGATCCCACACGACTGCCTCTCGGGCGTCGACGACCTCAGGTGTCGAGATCTCTGGATGAGCATGATCGACGTAATACCTAGCGCCGTTGGTTAGGACAGCATTGACCAGAGTGGTTTCGACCTCTGGAGCGATGGACGCGTCCATGGTGAATCCGCGTGCGTCGGTTGTCGGTTGCTCGTCTTCAAAGTCCCATCCGATACGACTCACTTGCCGCTGTGCTGCAACGTACGCATTAATCAACGACGACGACGCCGCAACAGGATTGTTATCCCCGCCGCGCACGAAGATGCCGTACTCGGTCTCTATCCCGAGCACCTTGGGCAAAGCCATTCCTTGAACCTATCCCGACCCCGCCGAGCAGGCCAGTCAGAGTGGCCGACTCCGCTGATGATCAGAGCACCTCGAAGGTCAACCCCGCATGCTCGATGAGCCGACTAATCAGATCGTCGCCGAGCGCAGTGGCCGGCGTCCAGAAGCCACCAGTGANTTCCGACTNGAGTAGCGTAAGGGCCGACTCGCCAAGCATTTTCGAAGTTGAACCGTACCCTGGATCGAGGTCGCCCGTCACCTTCGTCATGATCTCATCGCCCGACGCCGTGGTGCCATGGAATCGAATATCGAAGAAGCCCTGCTCTTGCGTGGCGAGCGAAGGACCCTCGCCAGGCTCTGGGAGGAAACGGCCCATCATCTTGCGCATCGGGCCGAGCGCTGCTGCCCCCGCCACCAAGCCCATTGCGCCGCTCAGCGACATCGCCTTCGCTCGGGCACCGAAGCCCTCGCCCATCATCATTGCCTCTCCGTAAGTAAAGTCGTCTCCCCACGGGCGATCGAGGAGCGCATGGGTTCGGAAGACCACGCGTGTGTTAGTTCCCGCCATAACAAATGGGGCCAACCATGAATCAAGACCCTCGTCGTACTGCGGAAGGGTCACGTTCGGTTGGTCGGGCCCCGTCCGGTCGCCTTTCGGAGCTATCGCGTACGGGTTACTCAGGACCTGGCGCAAGCTCGAATCAGCTGAAACTTCTTCCATCATGTTCATCATCGAGGCCACCGTGCCGCCGCTCGCTCCCCCTCTCATTGCCTTGACCCCCATCGAGATCGACACGCATGGCTCACCGAGCTGTTCGATCGCTTTCTGCTGGGTGTGCCAAACACCGAGGTCGGATGGAATCGAGTCAAAACCACAGGCGTGCACGATTCGTGCCCCGGTCTCGGTCGAANGAACCTGGTATCGGTCAATCATCCGCCGCATCCATTGCGGCTCGCCCGTGAGGTCACAGTAATCAATTCCTGCCTCAACAACGGCTGCGATGAGCTTCGATCCATAAAGCGCGTAGGGTCCCACGGTGGATACCACGAGCTTCGTTGAAGCGCAGAGGCCAGCGACAGCATCAGGATCGCGNGCGTCAGCAACGATGCGTGGTACATCTGCACCGGTCGATTCGACGATGGCCTCAAGCTTTTGTGCGTTGCGGCCAGCGATAGCCCAACTAACAGACTNGCCGTCAACACCGTGTCGGTCGACCATGTACTTGCAGAGGAGCTGACCAACGAAGCTTGTCGCTCCNAAAATCACAATGTCATGCTTAGTGCGCGTCCCTGCCATACCCAGACGGTAGTCATGACAATTCCAGGAACACCAAGCCGCATCGAACTGGAAAAGNCGCTGNCGCTCGCTCAGGCGAGACCGTGATCAGAGGTACTGGCCCGTTGCCACTCGCTCGATCGCACGACCGCCAGCATGGTCGTCATCAGAATTTTCGGTGACAAGCGTTCGGATGAACACGATACGTTCACCCTTCTTTCCCGAAATTTTGGCCCAATCGTCGGGGTTGGTTGTATTCGGCAAGTCCTGATGTTCCTTGTATTCCTGGTTGATTGAGTCGAGTAGGTCTTGTGTGCATACACCTTTGGTACCGCCGTCGATGACTCGCTTAATAGCGAGTTTCTTTGCCCGGCGCACAATGTTTTCGATCATGGCCCCAGATGCGAAGTCCTTGTAGAACATCACCTCTTTGTCTCCGTTTTGGTACGTGACCTCAAGAAACTGGTTTGCTTCATCCTCTTGGTACATCTCGGCGACCGTTGCGTCGAGCATCGTGTCAATCGATTCGGATTGATCAAGTGGGATCTCTGTGGTGAGGTACTGGGCGAAGATTGAACGGGCGCCAACCTCGTTCGGTCGTTCGATCTTGATCTTCACGTCAAGACGGCCGGGGCGAAGAATGGCTGGGTCGATCAGGTCCTCACGGTTCGTCGCACCGATCACGATGACGTTCTTCAGCCCTTCAACGCCATCAATTTCGGCCAGCAACTGGGGCACGATTGTGGACTCCATGTCGGAGCTGATTCCGGTACCTCTTGTTCNGAACATTGAGTCCATCTCGTCGAAGAACACGATGACTGGCCAACCCTCGTCACTTTTCTCACGCGCTCTTTGGAACACGAGGCGAATCTGTCGCTCGGTTTCGCCCACATACTTGTTGAGCAATTCCGGGCCCTTAATGTTAATGAAGTACGAGCGGCCCTTGCCCTCACCGACTTTGTCGGCCACCTTTTTGGCCAGACTGTTGGCCACCGCTTTCGCTATCAGCGTCTTACCGCAACCAGGGGGGCCGTACAGCAGAATTCCCTTCGGAGCCGGTAATTGGTGTTCAGCAAACAGGTCTTGATGGAGGAACGGCAGCTCGACCGCATCTGCGATCTGTTCAATTTGGTCGTCGAGACCACCAATGTCGGTATAGGAGATGTCTGGGACCTCCTCAAGTAAAAGGTCTTCAACTTCTGGCCTCGGTAACTTTTCCAAAAGCAAATTAGAACGCGGATCGAGACGAAGGTGGTCACCGCTTCGGATCAGCGTGCCGCGCAAGACGTCAGAGAGTTCACAGACCCGCTCTTCATCGGCGCGCCCTACGACCAGCACACGAATCCCATCGTCCATGACATCCTTGGCGGTGACGACTTCGCCACTGATCTCAGACTGGCGGGCCATCACCACGTTGAAGCTCTCGTTGAGCACTACTTCGGCGCCACGATTGAGGAGTTCGTGGTCGATTTCGGGATGCAACGCCACACGCATCTTCCGGCCGCTTGTGAGCACGTCTACCGTCTCGTCGTCGTTCTTACCAACGACAACTCCGTACGCTGAAGGGGGCTGGGACAACTTGTCGACCTCCTCACGCAAGGTCGAAATGTGCTCGCGCGCCTCGCGCAGCGTGTACGACAGCTTTTCGTTCTGACTCACTGCCTGAGCCAACTGTCCCTTTGTCTCCAGCAAGCGTTCTTCAAGCGAGCGGACACGGCTCGGCCCATCAGCAAGACGCCCCCGAAGATGCGCGATTTCCTCGGTCATCGTTGCCACTTGCGCAGCAAGATCCGCATCAAGGCCGTCGGTATCTGCCATCACCTGAATGTACACCGCAAAACCGCGCCAGCATTGACGCAGGCAACACGTTGACACGATGATCACCGTGTAAACTTCGCTGTGTGAAACGGGGCCACACGAGCGTGCGTCTCAATCTGCGAGCGCCAGCTCAGAACCAATCTCCGACGAAGAGGAAGCACTACTGACATGAAAGTCTGGATCGATCAGGATCTCTGTACCGGCGACGGACTCTGCGAAGAAATCGCACCCGACGTCTTTACCCTGCTTGACGATGGTCTTGCATACGTAGTCGAGGGTGACAAGATTTTTGCTAAAGCGAAAGGGAACCCTGAAGGCGCTGAAGGACTCGCTGAGTTTCCCGACAGCCAGCTAGATGCCGTGGTCGAGAGCGCCGAAGAGTGCCCCGGCGAGTGCATTTACATCGAACCCTGATCAGACACGCACCAACAACTGCTCAACCGGTTAGACGACGTACCGGCTCTATCTTTTCAGGCCGACAAACCGACCGACGGTGAGAAATCCAGTGTGGGCGACCATGCGGTGGTCAGGTCTTACGGCTTGGCCTTCGATATGCCAACCACGGTGCAGAACTTCGATCGTGCGGAGGTCAATCCACTTTCCATGCAAGGCTTCACGGACCTGTGATGCCTGCGTGATTGAAGGCGTGTAGGCGAGGAAAATTCCGCCCGCGCGGAGCACCTTTTCGGCATGAGGGATGAGCTGCCAAGGCTCGGGGATATCGAGGACTACCCGATCGAACGGCCCGTGTTCGACGTCAATACCTTCGTAGCCATCACGGATGTACACGTCGTAGCGGTTGAGCGCTTCCTCGCCAAGAAAGCTGGCCACGTTCTTCTTTGCTCGATTCGCGAAGTCCTCGCGCAGTTCGTAGCCCGTGATGTGTGCGCCGTATCGCAGCATGGTCATTGACAGCGCCCCAGAGCCGATGCCGCTTTCGAACACCCTGACTCCGGGTCCGATGTCTGCAAGCATGCAGATCGGGCCAAGATCCTTCGGATAGATCACTTGAGCACCGCGAGGCATCTCGACAACGAAGTCCTCGAGCGTCGGGCGGATGACGATGTACTCCGCACCTTTCGTCGAGTTAACGAACAAACCTTCGCGTTCTCCGATTATTTGGCTATGCGCCACGAAACCGTTATGACTGTGAAACTCCCCATCAAGGGCGAGGTCAATTAGGTAGCGACGTTTCTTACTGTCAAGCAGCAGCGCCTTTTCCCCGGCGGCGAAGATTCCAGTCATTGGTTAGTTCCTGTTCCATTTCGTGAATCGTCAATGCGTCGTCTGCGGCGGGCTTTCAGCACCATCTCCACGGGTACCGCTACATGTGTACCTGACTTCTCGACCAAACGGCAGAAAGCGCAAATTTCGCCGGTGCTAGGCGCACCACAACGTTGGCAGACGTCAACCTCGCCCTCGGCTGCTGTCGACTGTCCCTCCAGTACCGGCGCCATCTTTGACAAGAAGTTGAGGTAAAAGGCTGACTTCGATCCTGGAGACTTTTTCTCAATGGCGTTGAGCGCCACTTTGTACTCGAGGTGCCGATTGCCCGCTGCGATGGGGCACTCTTCCACGACGTATTCGATACCACGAACAAGGCAATACGCTGCCATCTCTCGTTCGGTGAGCCGAACGAGAGGCTTGCACTTCTTCGGAAAGCCATCGCGCGCTTGAAGGACAGGGAACTGACGAGCGAGGTAGTCAACTTCCCAACGCAAGGTGTTGCCGAACAACACCGCCGCCTCGTCATCGAGATTATGCCCGGTGACAACAGCGTCGTAGCCACCATCAGTAGCAGCTTTGTCAAATAGTCTTCGCTTGGTCAATCCGCACGCAGAACAGGGCACGCGCTTGGTGGCAATAGCCGCTGTTGGCACGTCGTATCCGTAGTCTTCTTGAAGATCGATCGTGTTCAACTGCAAGCCCCGCTCGTCGGCAAAACTTCGGACGTAGCTACCGCTGTCTTCGGAGTAGCCACCGATTCCTAAGCCGATGTATAGACCGTCGGCCTGATAGCCAGCCTCAACCAACATCTCCCATAATGCAAGCGAATCCTTTCCTCCGCTAACAGCCACCAGCAGCCGGTCAGTTGGGCCGAACATGTCGTAGTCATCGATGGCCTTGGCCATTTGACGATGACACAACTGAATAAGGTGCTCAGCGCAAAAGTTTGCGTTATGGCGGGGCAAATCGATGACCGCAGGCGCTTTACACGCTCGGCAGCGGCTCGGTTGAGCAGTCATCCTCCAGAAATTACCGGGCGGACCTCGATCACATCGGTCTCGTCAAGCCGAGCGTCGCCCGGCACGAGTGTCCCGTTGCGAATCACTAGGTGTGCTTCCCTGCTTAGCTCAAGGTCATCGAGCACGCGGTTAGCCGACCGGCCACCGACGACTTCAACTTCCCGTTTTGGGTTGCGGAGCAACACCCTCACGAGACATCCTTCACCTTGCACCCGTCATGAGGCTCGCTTGCCGGCCCTCTTGTCGGCGACTCGACGGTCCGCCGCTGCCACCGTCGCAGTCTGTTCTGCGCGGCGTAAGACCTTGCGCTTGGGATTCGCTGCGGCCTTCTCGGCCCACGCAGCAGCAACGTCGGCACTTGCCTGCGCCTTTATGCTGGCCTTAGTGACACCTGCGGCCCTCTGCTGCTTTTTGGTCATGGGCTTCTCGGCCGTCAGACGCAGGAACGAACCCATACCTACTTTCTGCGATCCGAGATTCTCGGGTTGCTTACTTACCGCTTCCTTCAAAATCATGAGACCAGCAAGCACTTGCCATGCGCGACTCCCTCCGATGAGGCCGCGTCGAACTGCCTGAGAGCGCACGTAATTCCTCTGGCCGAAAAATATCCCAGCGACGGCGCTCCAGAAGATGCTTGTACCACGAAGCCCACGGCGCAGCGCCATACGCCGGAGGAACCGGCTTGGCAAGAGGGCGGACCGCAGCAGCGCCATCAGATGCGGCGGATCTCGACGATTGCGCTCTGTTTCTTCCCTGAACGCTTCCCGAGTAGAAAAAATAATATCATCAAAACCATAGCGCCACCTCCGGCGACGCTGGCGATGGTGGTCTTCTTGTCATCAACCTTGCCCTGAACGTCGCCTTGGAGGCCCTGCAGTTTGCTGCGCAGATCGTCTGCGGTGATCGGTTCAGGAGTGTCGGGTGTCTTTTTGGCCATCTTGCCGGATCCTTCTCTCAGGACTTCTTCTTCGGGAGGGGTTCTTTGTTCAGGTACGCCTTTTTGATGCGGAGCACCGTGAGAGTCAACAAGATGACTGTGACGACCAGGGTGAAGCCGTAGGCGACCCACGACCATGCGCCACCATTGGTCCAGCTGATCTCGGCTTGAACCAAACGCAACACACCGAGAAGGATCACCAAGAGACCAACTCCCAGCGAAAAGGCCCCGGCAGCCCCGTAGGCCAACCATGACCCAGCACCTTTCAGCGGGCCGAATGTCTCTTGTTTGGCGTAGGTCTTGACGAATTCGACCACCTCGCCGAGCGACGCATCGTCGCTTTTGGGAGGCGGCTTCGTCGCATCGATGCTGTCTGGCACGTAACAGTTTCTATCAGATCAGACGGAACTTCAGCATGGCCTCAACATCATCGAGCACATCATCAAGGACATTGAGGCGGGCTGCCGGGCTAGGCGCGACCAGTAAGCGGTAGCGATCGGCAGGTCCGATGGGAGCCAGCGATGCGAGATGGTAGGTCGCAAACAACGGGTCGTCAGAGATCTCAGACTCAACGGTTTCCGCGCTTACATCGCCGAGTTCCACTGCCATCTTGAGCACTGCCTGCACCCGCGCATGGGTGGCTTCAACAGCGATCGAAAGCCCCGTGTCCGGCTCCTCATCAGGCCAGTCGTCGACATCTGCGATCGGGTACGGTGCATCTGGCAACCATTTGTTGATGCAGATCCGCCGGGTGCCAATGGCGACGAGAGCATAACGCTCCCCATCGAGGGCCTCGACTTGAACCATTTGGGCAATAGTTCCAACCATCGCCCGCTCGTCACCTCCGCCGGCATCAGCACCATGAGTGATTAAAGCTTGCCCGAATTCTGGAACTCCGTCCTCCTGTAGGCAGTTGATGATCATCTGCCGATACCGCGGTTCAAATACGTGTAGCGGCAAAATGCCACCGGGCAGAAGGACCATTCCAAGCGGAAACATCGGCATCACGGCCATTGAGTAACCGTAGATCCAGACCAGGAAACATGCTCAGCGGGGCTTAAGATCCTCAACCGGCGGTGCTTCGGGGAATGTGGCAAAACGTTGTCCAAACGCAGCCCAGATCAGGCGGTAGGCATCCTGACTAATTTCGTCAGCATTCAAGACCACGACGAATTCGACGGCAGCGCCGTTTCCGCCAGACACGTAGCCAGCGAGCGCTTTCGATGCAAGTGGTAACTCATCAACGGGCGGGTTGCGAAGTGTCCCGGTCTTCGCAAACAGGCGACCCTCAACGCCGCTATCTATGAACTCGCTGCGAAGAGTCCCGGTTTGTCCGGCGATTGGCAGGCTGGTCGGAAGCGCCGTGCCACGCGATCTCTGCAACACGGCGAGTAGCGCTTGGCACGTCATCCGTGTCGTTGGAGTAAGACCCGAACCGTCGATCAAGCGAACGCCGTCAAGGGGAACACCCCATTCACGAAGCACTCGGTCGATCACGACGAGTCCTGCGAATCGTGTTCCATCTTCGGCTTCGGAGTAGCCCAGTTCCTTCACAAGCAATTCCGCAGTGTTGTTGTCGCTATTGGTCAGCATTTCGCGAACAATCTCTCCGAGCGGTTGCGACTCGACGGTGGCCACTGCCGTTGACTGCGTTGAGGCCGAGCCGCTCCCCCATCCATTGGCCACTCTTATCCCACGGTCTCTTAGCAGTCGTGCAAACTCGCGCGCAGCACCGACGTTGGGGTCGTCTTGCACCCCGCTGCGACCTCTGACCCGTGCGTCATTCACGAGCAGTGCGTCATACGGCCCAGCATCATTAAATGCGACTCCGTCACCCCAACTGTCGATCACAAATTCGTCGTCGTAGCGGGTGCCATCACCGATAACTGAGCCGTTAATGCGCTCAATCCCTGCCTCGACTAGTGCGTCCGCAAGGACGTCGAGCGACGTTGTCGCAAAGGCCGGCAGTGGGTCGTCATCTGTTGGGTAGTCGTTGGACGTCAACAGGGGGTCGCCGCCACCGACAAGGTAGACATCGCCGTCAACAACCCCATCGACCGCCGGAGAGGTGCGCACGGATGTCTCGTAGGTGAAATCGGGGCCGAGCACTTCGAGCGCCACAGCGCCCACGATCAACTTGACGGTGCTCGCAGGGATGACAGAGATCGTCTCATTCGCCACTCCAACTGCATTACCATCGACAGAAATCGCTGCACACGACCGGTCATCGATAAGGGTCAAAGCCCCTGCGACTTCAGCTTTTAGGCGGTTAGCACTCGCCGATCCAGCAACGGCGTCCGGTAGGCGGCGATAGTCCAAGAGTGACGTTGACAAAATCGCAGCTTTTTCGACTCGTTCGGTCTCGCTACGAGAAGCTGTGGAACGGTCGTCATCGTTGGCAGACAGCAACTCAACCGCGGAGCGAGTGTCGTCGTACCTATCTGCTTCATCGTGGAGCCACCAGTACACGCTGAGCAAACCAATTGCAGGCAGCACTGCGAGGACGCCAAGAAAAAAGAGTGGCATCTTCCGGTATTTGGCCGGCGATGCGATTACGTCGACCCGCATGTTCACCGTGGTTGTTTACCCGGTTGAAGCACCAAAGTCATGACACCCCATCAGCGCGGCCCAAGTTCAGCAGGAGTTGCTCCGGCCGGATAAGCGTTGAGTACATCAGCGAGGGCGTACCATACTGGCCGGTACTCGCTCTGGTCCGAGATCGTCGGCCCGTTAAGCACCAAGACGTACTCAATCGCAGTTCCACCGTCCACGGTGACGTACCCTGACAGGGCCTTCACTGCCGGCGGGTCAGCATTGAAGGGTGGGTTATTTAGAGTGCCGGTCTTACCCGTGAGGCGTCCGTCCAATGGATGGTCGGTGAAAATGCCGGCCAAAGTTCCGGTCTGGCCAGCAATAGGCAATCCAGACCCAAAGGCACTGTCAGGGGTGAACCGTTGCATGACAGACAACAAGGCCGAGCAGGTAATTCGGTTATCGAGGCTAAGACCGGACCCGTCAGACAGCACGACCGAGGTGGTATCGATCCCCCACTCCAGCAATTTGGCAGTCATGACGCGGGCGCCGGCTTCGCGCGAGCCAATTCCTTCACCAACAAGTCCGATCTCCTTCATCAAAAGTTCAGCAGTATTGTTGTCGCTGTTGGCCAGCATCTCACCAACGACGTCTGACACGGATGCGGAGTCAATTGCGGCGATCACAATGCCCTCAATTGGAGCCGTACCGCCTACAGCTGAGCCACCAACGGTGATGCCTCGCTCGTTGAGGAGCCGGATAAATTCTCGGGCCGCCCCGATGTTTGGGTCATTCGCACGTTGCGGTTCACCGAGTACTCGGCTGTCGTTTGCCGTTAAAGCGTCATAGGGGCCTGCGTCAAGCCCGGCCACACCGTCGCCCCATCCCGGTGCGAAGAATTCGTCGTCGTACCGAGAGCCATCGCCAACAATGTTGCCGGTAATGGAAGTGACGCCAGCATCGCGTACTTGGTCGGCCAAAGTGTCGAATGACGTCGGTGAGAGCACGGCGTACCGCTCGAGGTTGGACGTCGGGTACCAATCCGACGACAACAGCGGATCGCCGCCGCCAACCAGCGTCAGATCACCGTCGATCACACCGTCGACCGGCAATGCGGCGCTGACGGCTGAGGTCGTCAACACGGCGTCGGAACCGATGACGTCGAGGGCGACTGCTGCGACCACTAGCTTCTCGTTACTCGCCGGGATAACAGCCATGTCAGGATTCTTGGCGCCGATCAGAATGCCGTCGACTGATACGGCTGCGCACGACCGGTCGTTGAGCGCGCCCAGGAAGGGCGTTAACTCTCGTTCGAAGTCAGCCACATTGAGCTGCCGCGACAGTACCGCTGGCACACGCCGCATCGACATCATCGACGTACTCAACGGGTCCGCAAATGCTGGTGGGGCGACGACGGTGCTCGGCGGTGGCGGCGCCGGCTCGTTCTCCTCAATCCGTCTATCAGCCCAGCCGTACAGCGCGAACAGCAAGATTGCCGGGATTGCTGCGAACGCGCCGAGCACGAGCAGGGGCCCAACGCTGCGCTGCGAGCGACGCCGACGGGACTCATAGCCCAGTCGCTGGCGTCGATCCTCCGGTCGGCTCACCGACTGATTCACAAACCTCGCACCGACCGGTACATCTGCCGTCGAACAAGATGACTGAGTGCGGCCACCGCTTGCCCGCCGCTCGAATAGCAGAGTCGGCCGGTAGCCCGGACTGCTGCTGGGCCAGCATTGTTCGGGTCCGCCACCGCTAGTTCGGTGCACGTCAGAATTGGCTTACCCGACGACATGCTCAGCTCGTGTGCCGCTTCGGCGAATCGCACGTCCTGTCTTTCGTGGTAGCCCACAATGCGTTCCAAGCCGTGATCAGGAAAGAAACGTCCTTCGCGCATCATTCGTGCCTGATTCGATTGGATACCAATGCCGAGATAGATGATCGAATGCACTTCGGGGTGCTCGGCACAGAGCGCCATGACGTCGGGCACGGTGTCGCGTGTCTCCCCGCCAGCACAGTCGATTGGGTTGTTCTTGCTCCATCGCGGCGGCAGCAGTTCGTCGATTGATGCTTCCAGATCTAACGGAATGCCCATTAGCACGAGGTCGGCGGCGCTCGTAACGGCATCAGCGGTCACTACCCCCCAACCACCAACCGTCGTGAGCACCATGACGTTGGGTCCTTCTGGGAGCGGCTGCGTCGCAAATGTCGCAGCAGCATCAAACGCTGCCGAAACACTCGGTGCCCGGGAGATTCCAACTGCTCGGCAGGCTCCGTCGAAGATCTTGTCGTTGGCGGCAAGGGCTCCGGTATGGCTCGCCGCAGCCTGCGCGCCGCCTTCGGTTGCCCCTCCCTTCACTAACACCAGCGGTTTGCGATCCGCGGCACCGGCCAGACGGTTGATCAAACCCTGCCCATCAGCGATTCCTTCGATGTACGCAAGCCCAACGTTGGTGGCATCGTCCTTGGCATACCAGTCGAGATAGTCAGCAACGCTGACCGCTGCAGCATTGCCAGCTGAGATAGCGCGGCTGATTCCGACCCCTGACGCACGTGACATGTTCAAAAACGTCGAGACGAAGTTGCCACTCTGACTCGCAACGCCAATGCCGCCCGCTGGCGGATTGGGCGCGACAATCTGGGCACATAGATCGACGGGTGTACTGACTACGCCTTGTCCGTTCGGGCCAGCAAGCAAAATACCGAGCTCGTCGGCGAGAGCCACTAACTCGTCCTCGGCCTGTTGCCCGGCATCGTCGGCTTCGCCGTAACCAGCCGAAGTGAGAAACGCAGCTCGGATGCCCTTCGCTGCGCAGGCACGCAACAAATCGGGGTTGCCAGCCGCTGGTGTGCACACGAACACTAGGTCCGCAGCACCATCGGGTATTTCGCCGATGTCTCGAACGGTCTGGATGCCAAGCACCTCCTCACCCTTGAGGTTCGTTCCGAACACTGCTCCGGCGAAACCGCTCGCCAAGATGTTGTGAAGCGAGACGAATCCGAACTTGCCAGGATGCGTCGAGGCTCCGGAGACCACAACACCTCGGGGTTCAAACAATGCCTGAAATTGCTCGTCGCTAGGCCTGGGACGCAGCGCAGCACGGGCCGTGCCCGCCGCTGCGAGTTCGACCAAGCCGTCGACGGCGACGACGCTTCCGCTGGCCTCCACGATGAGTGGATTGATGTCGACGCTCACCACATTGTTGTGCTCTACAGCAAGACGACCTAGGCCCATTAGAACCTCTGCCAGTTGGGCTCGATCAACCGCCGCTTCCCCACGGAATTCACCGAGCAGCTTCTGTGTCGCCAAATCGTCGATCATCTCGAGAGCAGTGGCTGCGTCAATAGGTGCTGGCCTGAAGACCACGTCTGCGATTGCCTCGGCAAGAATGCCGCCAACGCCGAGCATTACGGTAGGGCCGAATTGCGGGTCCCGAACAATCCCGGCGATCAGCTCACGGTTGCCGCTGATCATTGGCGCAATCAGGACGTCGACTTCACCATCATCCGGTCGTGCCGCCGCCAGGAGGTCAGCCGCCGCTTGCTCGACGGCGGTATCATCACTCAGGCTGAGCTTGACCAGGCCCCGTTCCGTTTTGTGCGCAATGGCGTCACCATTCAGCTTTGCCACAACCGGGTAACTGAGCTCGTTCGCCGCCTCGACAGCTGCAGATGGTGTCTTGACGAAACGCTCACCGGCGATAGGCACCCCGTAGTCGGCGAGCAAGGCCTTGCTGTCTCGTTCGGACAGCGTCGTAGATGTCGTCGTGTTTTGTCCCATCAGCCCATCAATCTACTTTGCAGGCGTTCGGAGTTCAGGACGGCACGAGAGCCGCTCGGAAAAATTCGATGATGTGCGCGCTCCGGCGTTCGAGCGCCGCAGCGGACAACGGATTCTCATCAAGCAAGCCCTCAAGGAACGGAGCATCAGAAAAGTAACTGAGGAGGGCGCCGTAGCCGGTGAGCAGCAATTGCTCGGCGTTCTGTTCGCGGAATGTGCCAGCGTTCATTTCACGCCGAAAATAGTCAGCCGACTGATCGAACAGTGGCCGTAAGACAGCAGCGAGGTCAATGCCAAGGTGTACCCCGCCGTCGATGGCCTCACGGCGCATCAGGATTACGTAGTTCGGATTGTCAGCAAAAAATCCGAAACCGGCCCGCAACACACCCTCTACCTTGAGCCAACCCGAGGCCGGGGCTTCAATCGCCCCGGCCAACCGAGCAAACCAGTCGCTGAGCAGCCGCTCGAAGACCTCGCCATACAGGGCTTCTTTCGACAAGAAATGGTGCAACAAGCTGGGCCGACGAATACCGACTTCGGCGGCAATATCGTTCAGCGACGTACCGCTGTATCCCGCCTGAGCAAAGCAGATCAGCGAAGCATCGAGAATCTGGTCACGCGTCGAGCGATCATCACTACCTGCGTCGGTGACGCGTTCGTTAATGATCTGGTTGGACATGCGATGCAACGTTATCTCGCTGCATTGACCATGGGATCAGGCCGGTGGGTAAACGCCCATTGCCTTGGACTTCTCGGTGCTCCAGAAGATGACTGCGATTTCGTCAATCAGCGAGACAAGCTTTTCGCCAGCCGCTGGGTCCATGGTCTTCTTTGCCTCGCCAGCTTGATGGATGGCGTCCCAGAAGAGCTGGTGCAGGTTTGGGTGTGCTGCGAAATGGTCTGGCGCGAAGAAGTCTGCCCAAAGCACCATCAGGTGATGCTTAGTTTCCTCGGCCCGAGCTTCTTTAATTGAGATACAGCGAGCGCGAAAAACCTCATCGTCAGACTCCGCATACTTTTTGGCGGTCTTGAGGACCGACAAAGCTTCGATCTTGGCCTGCGCTGGGTCATAGACGCCGCAGTAGAGGTCGCAGTGTGCGTGAGCGGCAGTGGCGTTTGCAAAAAGCTTGGCGAACATTTATCTCTCCTTGAGATTCAAATGGGGCCATATCTGATGTACCCCTGAACGGTTTCCCGAAACATACACTCATCAAATGCGATCGGGCACCGATCAGCACCACAATTCAGCTCCACAATCTTCATGTTTTTCCGACCTCAACAGATGGATCCTGATCGGCGTCGCCCGCGCCGACTTCCACTGCGCCGATTCCTGAGCTGTGATCGATCGATGGAACCGACGATTGTGGATGGTCAAGGTCTGATCGGCACCACCTTCGGACGAGTGCGGGTTGACCAAATCCGGACGTTCGTACATCCAAATCGGCCGGGGTTTTGGATGGTCAAACGTGTCAGGGCCACCGACGGCAAATCGATGATCGTTGAGTCGGACAATCGAGATATTCCCACAGAGGATTCCCACTCGTTCGGCCCCGTCGATACGGCCGGCTCCTATCGCATCGTCGTCAAAATCCCTCGGCGCTGGATGTAGCGCATCAGGTGCGTGGACCTACGCTCATTTTCATGCCTATCTACTTGTGCCACGAACGCCCCGACCTCGATACGCACATTGCGTCAGTCGTCGATGCGCGTCCTGGCGCCGTCGTTCTTTCGCGGTCAGCGTTTCATCCGGGTGGCGGCGGCCAGGTCAGTGACATCGGGACCTTGGGGACCTCGGGTGGGCCTGTCGCCGTCACGCGCATCAAAGTAGACGGTGATACGACGTGGCATATGCTGGGGGATGAATCGGCGATAGTGGACGGTGACGTCGAGGTGCGAATCGATATGGATCACCGTCGCCGTGTCGCCTCGCTTCATACGATGAGCCATGTTCTCAATGCGTTCGTCTTCGAAGAATTTGAGGGCTCTCTTGTCACCGGCGCTCAAATCAACGGCGATGGCACGGGACGGATGGATTTTGATCTAAGCCAGATCGATAACGATCGCCTCCGGGCGCTTGAGGCTCCGGTCAACAACACGATCAAACATGGACACACAGTTAAATCTGTTTACGTCGATGTCGACGACGCTGCAACAACCCGCGGTTTGGTCCGCTCGCTCTCCGTTGCTCCCCCGCCCACCAGCGACGGTCGCCTTCGGCTGATCGACATCGCCGGACTTGACCGCCAGGCCTGCGGCGGCACGCATCTTTCGAATACCGCAGAGAGCCCTCCGTTCAGGATCGGCAAAATCGAGAACAAGGGCAAGCGCAATCGTCGCGTTCGTTTCACGTTGGGAGCAGAACATGACAGAGCAGCAGGCTGAGCCGAACAAATGGACCGAAATCGTGCGAGACGACCCCGCTCACTCGCACCGTTACGTCGAACGATTTCGGACGATGGAAGCCGAGGGCCACGACCTCGCTGGTGAGGCACGGTTAATTGACGCCCTGGCACCCCGCTCTGCGCGGGTCCTCGACGCGGGATGTGGCCCGGGTCGTGTTGGAGCATTTCTCCACGCACTCGGTCACAGCGTCGTCGGCGTCGATCTCGATCCGGTGCTGGTCGTCGCCGCGAACGCAGACCACCCGGGCCCAACCTGGATTGTTGGGGATCTCGCTGAACTGAACCTGCCATCGGACGTGGCTGCTGATGGTTTCGACGTCATTGTCTCGGCAGGCAACGTCGTAACTTTCCTAGCGCCAAGTACTCGCCGGGTTGTGCTGACGAACTTGCGCCAGAGCCTTCGTTCTGAGGGCCGTTTGGTTATCGGGTTCGGAGCCGGGCGTGAATATCCCTTTGAAAACTTTTTTGACGATGTCACTGCGGTCGGATTGGCTGTGGACGTTTGTCTCAGCTCCTGGGATGGTCGCCCTTTCGACTCGACATCTCAGTTTCTGGTCGCGATCCTGAGCTGAGATTCTTCCTCGGTACGATTCACGTTTATGCAGATCGTTTCCGCACTGTTTGTCGAGAACTTCGAAATGCGTCAGGCCCCCGGCCCATCGACCCGCATCGACATGACCGGCGTTATGTTCAGCCAGGTAGCGCCCACCTCAGCGCCGGTTACTATCGACCCCCACCTCGTGGCCTTGATCTTCTGCCCTGAGGGAGCCTCCGGTAACGGCGTCTTCGAGGTGATCTTTCGCAGCGGGGTGGAGGAGGAAAGCGAGCAGCTGGCGCGCAATGTCAGCCCGTTTACTGTCGAACCGGGAAAATTCACCTATCGGCTCGTGAAGGGCGAGCTCGACTTCGACGGATACAAACAAATTTTTGCGCACTGTCGCGTGAACAAGAGCCCGTGGCACCTCGTTCCATTTACGCTACTTCCGCCCGTAACAGACTGACGGTTCGCCGGTTCGGGGCCGAGCTCAACTACTGTCGCACGCGTGTCGCTGACTTTTGAACAAGACGCTGCCGCCATCTCTCTTTTGAGAGGCATGTCGATGGATGGGCCGCTCACCGCAAACAGTGGGCACCAAGGCACCGGGATGGCCCTTGCTCCCCTCGCCCACGTGCTTTATAGCCGGGTGATGAAGCACGATCCGGCGGATCCGCACTGGACCGATCGCGACCGATTTATTCTGTCCGGCGGCCATGTCTCAATCCTTCAGTACTCGATGCTGTTCCTCTGTGGCTACGGCCTCCAACTTGAGGACCTTCAACAGTTCCGCCAGTGGGGCTCGCTGACGCCCGGACATCCTGAAGTCGGCCACACCGCCGGCGTTGAGGTGACAACGGGTCCGCTCGGTCAAGGCTTTGCGAACGCCGTGGGTATGGCCATTGCCGAGGCGAACCTGCGCGCTCGATTCGGAGCCGATGCAGTGGACCATCACACCTTTGTGGTCGCGGGCGACGGTTGCCTTATGGAGGGCGTAAGCCACGAGGCCGCTTCTTGGGCAGGCCATCTCGGCTTGGGGCATCTCGTCTGTATTTTCGACGACAACAAAATCACCATCGACGGCGCCACCGACCTCACCGTCAACGAAGACACCGCCGCACGATTCCGGTCTTACGGGTGGGACGTTCAAGAGGTAGGCGACATTAGTAACGACGTCGATGCTCTCGAGGCGGTTCTCAACGCCGCCAAAGAAACAGCGCAACCGACCCTGATCATGTTGCGCACCCACATCGGCTATCCCTCTCCCGATCACGTCGACACGAATCATGCGCATGGCAACCCATTTACCTCCGAAGATGTCACCCGAACGAAAGCGGTGATGGGGATTCCGGATGAGCCTTTCTGGGCCCCGTCTGAACTCGTCGGGGCATATCGAGCACATGTCGGCGCCCGCGGCGCAGCATCCCACGCTGCCTGGCGAGCGGCATCGGTGTCGGCAACCGAGTCAGCTGACTGGCGCGCTGCTTGGGCTCAGAACGGACTCGACGGCTGGAACACCGACCTTCCGGTGTACGAGCAAGGCGATTCGGTGGCCACCCGCAAGGCCATCCAGAAGGCGCTCGACGCTACCTTCGCGCTTTTGCCTGGTTTGATGAGCGGGTCAGCGGACCTCAAGGGCAGCAATGGCGTCGCCCTCGGTGCATCCGTTCCATTCGCCAACGGGAACGAGGCCGGTCGCTACCTGCACTTCGGCGTGCGAGAGCACGCGATGGGTGCTACGGCCGTTGGCATGTCAGCACATGGCGGTGTTTTTCCAGTTACTGCGACGTTCTTCGTGTTCGCCGACTACATGCGGCCGCCAATCCGTCTGGCTGCTCTTACAGGTGCCAAGGTGTGCTTTGTGTTTACTCACGACTCCGTCGGTGTCGGAGAAGACGGCCCCACCCACCAGCCAGTCGAGCAGCTCGCCTCGCTGCGAGCCATCCCGGGCCTGCATGTGATCCGGCCAGCCGATGCGAACGAGACTATCCAGGCGTGGGCTGACGCTGTTCTGCACGAAGGACCCACGGCCATTGTTCTCAGCCGACAAAACATCGCGGTTACCACCAATGGTGAAGCCGTCTGCACGGGCGCAGCTATCGTCTATTCCACCGGATCCCCCCAAGTCGTTTTAGCCGCAACCGGCAGCGAAGTGGCCTTGTGCACCGAAGCGGCCCAAAAACTCGCAGCGACAGGCATCAAAGCACAGGTTGTGTCCATGCCGAGCTGGGACCGATTCGACGAACAGAGCGACGACTTCAAGGCTGACATATTTCCCAAAGGTGTTCCGGTGCTGTCCGTGGAGGCAGGCGTCACCTTCGGTTGGGCTAAGTACGCCAACACCTCGATCGGTATCGACCGATTCGGAGCCAGCGCCCCGGGTGGCCTCGTGCTCGACAAGCTTGGCATCAACGTTGACAACGTAGTTGCCCATGCCACAGCGCTGGTGACGTGAACTCGACCAATGACGAAAGTAAGGCAACGACATGAGTGACCGTTTGCAGGATCTCTTCGTCCAGCAAAGCCAGAGTCCATGGCTGGACAACTTGAAGCGTGACTACATCACGTCCGGCAAGCTCGTGGAAGTTCGCGACAGCGGTGTCCGCGGACTTACCTCGAATCCGTCAATTTTCCAGAAAGCAATTCAAGGTTCTGCCGATTACGACGAGCAGTTCAATGAAATTGCTGCCGACGGCGGGTCGATCGTTGACGACTACTGGTCGCTCGTAATCCGTGACATTCACGGCGCTTGCGACGTCTTTTCGAAGGTCTACGACCAGTCGGATGGCAGCGACGGCTACGTCAGCGTCGAAGTGGCGCCGAGCCTCGCTCACGATGGCCCAGGCACAGAAACTGCGGCCCGCGAGCTACACGAACGAATCCAACGTCGGAACCTGATGGTCAAAATTCCTGGCACGGCCGAGGGCATTGCTCCCATCGAGCAGATGATCGCCGAAGGCCGTTCAATCAACGTCACGCTGATCTTTAGCCTGCAACGATATGCCGAGGTGATCGACGCGTACCTCGCCGGACTCGAGCGCCTCGCAGAAAATCCTGACGCCGACCTTTCACAAGTTGCCAGTGTTGCAAGCTTCTTTATCAGCCGCGTCGATGTCGAGGTTGACAAACGTCTTGAGGCAAACGGGTCTGACCTTGCCCTTGCGCTACGCGGTAAAGTTGCAGTCGCTCAAGGCAAGCTTGCCTATCGGTTGTTCGCCGAGCGGTTCAGTGGTCCCCGTTGGGAAGCACTGGCAGCACGTGGCGCACGCGTTCAGCGGCCGCTATGGGCGTCGACCGGTGCCAAAAACCCCGCCTACTCTGACGTACTGTACGTCGACGAACTCATCGGCCCCGACACCGTCAACACGCTGCCCGAGCCAACCCTCGAAGCGTTTGCCGATCACGGCACCGTCGCTCGCCGCGTCGATGCCGGCGTGGATGAGTCCGAAGCAGTTTGGGCCGCACTTCCTTCATTAGGCGTTGACATGGACGACGTCGCCGATCAACTCGAACGTGAGGGTGTGGCGAGCTTCATAAGTGCATTCGATGAGTTGATCGAAGCCCTCATGGACAAGGCGGCCGAACTCCGCAGCTGAGTTCGACGCTGCTTTGACTAACTCTCGACGGTAAGCGAGATGCGGTGATAACCCTGGGCACCGTTTGGGGCGACGGCTGCCGGCTCTGACGGCTGCGGTTCGCCCATTCCGTCGAAGGCGCGCGCTTCGATCGTGTGACTGCGCGGTTCGACATCGTTCAATCGATACGCCCATTGCACCCAGGTATCATTAGAGGGCACCGAAGCCATCTCGGTGTCGCGCCACTCGCCTTCGTCGACGCGGATTTGCACCTTGGAAACACCGCGGTGCACTGCCCAGGCGACACCGCCGATCACAACTTCGCCAGTCCTTTTCGAACCACTGCGGGGCGTGTCGATTCGCGCCATAGTTTTGACTGGTCCGAGCTTCGACCAGCCGCGCGGGATCCAGTAAGCATCGAACTCGTCCCAGCGAGTCAGGCGGATGTCCGTCACCCATTTGGTTGCTGAGACGTAACCAAATAAGCCGGGTACGACAATCCGGACGGGGTAGCCGTGCTGGGCCGGTAGTGGTTCACCGTTCATGGCAATTGCCAACATGGCGTCACGGCCATCCATGATTGATTCGAGAGGACTTCCGCAAGTCCAGCCATCGATCGAGCGACTGACCACTTGCTCGGCAGCCGGCTGCACACCTGCCTCGTCAAGGATGTCTTTCAGTAATACGCCCTGCCAAAGTGCGTTGCCGACCAGGTCACCACCGACCGGATTCGACACACATGACAGCGTGATGAGGCGCTCGATCTGCTCACGAGCTAGTAAATCGTCAAATGTCAGCTCGATTGGATTGTCCACAAGGCCGCTGATCTGCAGCTTCCAGGTGTCGACTCGGACCTGTGGCACGACGAGCGCTGTATCAATTCGGTAAAAGTTGTCGTTGGGCACGACAAAGGATTCGATGCCTTCGACCCCTAGCTCAAAATCGCCGCGGACGNCTTGTGCTGCGTTGTCGACATCAGGAATCACCAGGTTTGCGCGCTCCTCGTTGACTTCGAAGCTCTGCTGCAAGATTCGTCCTACGCCTCCTGTCACTGCTGCTGCGGACCCTACGGTGACCGCTCCGGTAAGGAACTGACGCCGGTCGACGCCCATCATCACGCGACGGCCATCTTGCTCCGATATTTGAGGTTTCGGGNCAAGCCACCAGAGCACAGCGATAGAGACACTCGTGCCTGCGATGGTCGGTAAGAGCTTGTCNATTGTCGGGTCAGGCCGGATCAACACGGCCCAGGCACCGATGGTCCCAATGGCTCCGGTCAGCGCAAACGCACCTACTCGCTCACCACGCATCATCAAGATGCCGGCGATCACGCCAAGTCCGAGCACCACGATCAGGGCGCCTGATACGAGAACAGCCTTGTCGCTGGTTCCGAACTGCTCGATCGCCCAGTTCTTCAACCACGTCGGCGTCCAGTCGATGAATTCCTGACCAACTGGCACCACCGGTGACGAGGATCCCTGAACAAGGCCGACGACCAACTCGGCGGCGGCTAGGCCCGCAGCGGTCGCTAGTAAGCCGAGGACGGCGCCCAGTTTCTTCGAGCCATGGAATCCATCATTCATGACATCAGGTGTATCTGAATCTGCCGAGGCTTGCGCTCGGGACATCGTCGAAGAACTCGGGGTTTCTGGATCTGTTCGACTTGCGACAGAGTTGGTTTCCGAAGCTCTCGGTCTCATCATCGATGAGCCTGACATGCTGGACCTGAAAATTGCCACCGCTGCGCTTGCAGAGATGCGTGATGCCTACTGCGGTCACCAGTTGTCTGAGTCTTCAGCATCGAGTTGATGCAGAATTCCTGCGGCTTTTTCGATCGCGCGACGTGCCTGCATCAACTTTTTATCGTCGATGGGGCGTTGCACCTCTCCGTCAGCCACGGCTTCACGCAGTGCATCGAAGGCGATCTCATCGATGTCGGCGCCGATCGCCGTCAGCCGATGTGCAAAATCGCCATAATTCGCCACTTCAGAGACCCAATGCGTCGGCCACGATGTCGACGGGGTGACGGACCTCAAGGTTGTCGCCGAGCATATAGCTCAGGTGCATTGAGCAGCCAGGGTTGGCGCTCGCGACCTGCGACGCATCACTGCGGTTGACAGCACGGGTGATTGACGTGATTTTCCGTTCCCGAATCTGGCCGGCAAGATCGGGCTGCAACGCTGAGTAGGCGCCACCTGCACCACAGCACAAACCATCGTCATCGAGTTCGACGACCGACGCCACATGCTCCAGCAGGGTGCGGACCGGGTCGATTACGCACTGCACGTGACGTAAATGGCATGGGTCCTGCACGATCACTGTCGGTTGGGGCCTTGCCATCGGTGGAAGGCGATCGACCCGCTCGGCCAGGTATTCGTTCACATCGAGCACCCGCGAACTGAAAGCCACTGCATCCGCGGAGCCAATGAAATGCCCGTAATCTTTCATTGCTGCTCCGCAGCCTGCCGAGTTGACAACAATCGGAGCGTCACCTGGCATGGATGCCATCACGTCGACGACCAACCGACGCGTCTCGTCCTCAAGTCCGGCGTGCACATGAAGCGCCCCACAACACCCGCCACCGTCAG